>NZ_CP022521.1:2717500-3019444 GCF_002234535.1 Actinoalloteichus hoggarensis | reverse complement strand
CTCTCCAGGCCGCAGAGCTCGCAATCGGGTGTCCAGCTCGCCGAGCGCCTCGGACAGCCGAGCATCGCCGAAGGCCTGTCTGGACAACTCGGTCAGCTCGGCGCGCTGCTCGGGCGAGAGCGAGTTGAGGGTCCTGGCCGCCGCGGCCGCGCGGGCCGCCAGGATGTCGATCAACTCCTCCACGTCACGGGGGCGCTCCGGGAAGAGGCGACCGTGCTCGGCCATGAAGGCGGCGAACCTCGCGGGCACGTCGGCCGCGCCCGAGGCATGCGCCGCGAGCAGAGCGTTGAGGTCGGCGAGCATCGCACGGACCTGTGCCGCCTGCTCCGGCCCGGCCTCGCGCATCGCCTGCCGCATCCCCTCGAAGCGGGCGTCGAGCAGCTGCTCGCCGAGGAGTTCCCGGATCCGCGCGTAGTCGGCCGCCGCCTGATCGGATCGCCACCGGTAGTCGCCCAGCTCCCGTACCGCCCGGCCCGGGTTGTTCGGCAGCGCGTCGAGCCGCATCTCACGGAACCGCGCGTCGTCGGTCGGCTCGGGGAACAGCACCCGTCGCTCCTCCGCCACGGCGCGGGCGAGCAGCTCACGGACCTCGGTCAGCGTCCCGTCGACCCGATGTCGCCGTTGCAGCCGCGAGCGCTGCTCCCAGACTCGCCTGGTCAGCTCGTCGAGCCCGGTGCGAGCGGGCAGTCCTCGTCGCAGCAGTTCCCGTAGCGCGGCCCTGGCCGACGAGCCGTCCATGACGTCCCGGCCCAACTCCGTCAGCGCCGCCCGCAGATCCAGCGGCGGCGCGAGCGGATCGGGGCCGCCGAGCCAGCGGACGTAGCGATAGCCCGCCGGGCCTGGACCCGCGGCACCTCTCCCCGCGTCGTCCCCGCCGAGGCCGGTCCGGCGTGACTCGCCGTCCTCTGTGCCGTCGTCCATCTCGTCCTCGTCTCCGTCCCGGGTCACACGCCGTAGACGGTCTGGTCGTCGTCGGTGTCCTTGCCGAGCCGTCGAGACAGATACAACAGTTCCAGCGCCAGCTCGACCGCGGAGGCGATCGGGCCCGCCGCGCCGGTCGGGTCGGCGCCCAGCCGCTTCGCGACCTCCGCCGTCACGGGCAGCTCGGGCAGCGTCCGCAGCAACGCCTCGGCCGTGACCCGCTCCCCCGTGGCGACCGGGGTGGTCGCGACTGCCTCGGCCAGCGGCCCGAGGTCGACGCCCGCGAGCAGCTGCCGGGCGGTGTCCGCGGTCGCCCGGCATAGCAGGTGGCCGAGCAGCTCCTCCTCGCGCCCCTCCTCTCCCGCTTCGAACTCGATCTTTCCGCGCAGCACGGGGACGACGCCGTCGAGATCGACCGGCCGGGCCACGGCATCGGCCTCACCGGTGCGGGCGGCGCGGCGCAGCGCGGCGGCCGCGACCGTCTCGGCGGCGGCCACCGCGAAGCGCGCCGACACGCCGGACCGCTGGTCCACCGACGTGGACTCCCGCAGACTCCGCACGAAGCGGGCCAGCACCTCCACCAGGTGATCGCCGACCTCCGCGACCAGGTCCGCCTCCTGCCGGACCAGCGCCGTCTCCGCCGCGATCTCCAGCGGGTAGTGCGTGCGGATCTCGGCTCCGAAACGATCCTTGAGCGGGGTGATGATCCGCCCGCGGTTCGTGTAGTCCTCCGGGTTCGCGGTGGCGGCGACCACGACGTCCAACGGCAGGCGCAACGTGTAGCCGCGTACCTGGACGTCGCGCTCCTCCATGACGTTGAGGAGGGCGACCTGGATGCGTTCGGCGAGGTCGGGCAGCTCGTTGATCGCCACGATGCCGCGGTGGGCACGCGGGACCAGGCCGAAGTGGATGGTCTCCGGGTCGCCGAGGCTGCGTCCCTCGGCGACCTTGACGGGGTCCACGTCGCCGATGAGGTCGCCGACCGAGGAGTCCGGCGTGGCCAGTTTCTCGGTGTAGCGGGCGGACCGGTGCACCCAGTCGATCGGCAGGTCCGCGCCGAGTTCGGCAGCTCGACGACGGCTCGCGGGAGTGATCGGGTCGAACGGATGCTCGGCCAGCTCGGCGCCGCGGATCACCGGAGCCCACTCGTCGAGCAGTCCGACGAGGGTGCGCAGCAGACGGGTCTTGCCCTGCCCTCGCTCGCCGAGCAGCACGATGTCGTGCCCGGCGAGCAGGGCGCGCTCGAGCTGCGGCAGGACGGTGCGGTCGAAGCCCACGATGCCCGGCCACGGGTCGATGCCCGCGCGCAGTGCCGCCAGCAGATTCTCCCGCAGCTCGTCCTTGACGCCGCGCAGTCGGTGTCCGGTGGCACGTAGTGCGCCGAGGGTCGCGGGCAGGTCGTCGGGGGTCGCGGGGGCGACGGACGTCGGAAGATCGCTCACGCCTCGACGCTACGCAGAATCGGCGCGCCCGACCACGTCGAGCGGCTCCAGGTCTCGTGCGGCCCGGAGCCTGCGGATCGCAAGGCTTAGGGCCGCGAACGTCCGGGCCGCCGGGCCCGCCGTCGCCGGGGTGCGCGGCACCACGCCGCAGGGCTGCCTGCTCGCTCTCCGGGTCGCGCATTACGGTGTGCTCGGCGACGCACGGGCGTCGCGGGAAGGCGGCCAGGGTGATCCCGACGGTGACCGGGACGCGGTACGTGACACCGCTCCGCGAGGGCGGCTCCCTCCCCGGCCTGGTCGAGGCCGACGACGAGGGCACCTACGTCGTGAAGTTCCGAGCGGCGGGCCAGGGGCCCAAGGTGTTGGCGGCGGAGATCATCGCGGGCGAGCTGGCACGCAGGCTCGGTTTCCGCGTCCCCGATCTCGTACTGGTCGAGATGGACCCGCGCATCGCGCGACACGAACCCGACGAGGAGGTCCAAGAGCTGCTGGCGGCCAGCAGCGGGCTGAACCTGGGCATGGACTTCCTGCCGGGCGCGTTCGGCTTCGATCCCGAGGCGTTCCCGCCGGACGCCGAGGAGGCGTCCCGAGTGCTGTGGTTCGACGCGCTGATCGACAACGTCGACCGCAGCTGGCGCAATCCGAACCTGTTGCGCTGGCATCGCGAGCTGTGGTTGATCGACCACGGCGCGGCTCTCTGGTTTCATCACGACTGGCCTCGGGCGGGGACGGCGGCGACTCGACCCTTCCGATCGGACGATCACGTGCTCGTGCGCCACGCGGCCGACCTCGCGGGCGTCCATCGCGAGCTGGCGCCCGCGGTGACCGAGTCGCTGCTCACCGAGGTCGTGGCCCTCGTGCCCGATCCGTGGTTGATCGACGCGGACGGCGGATCCGACGCCGCCGAACGCCGAGCGGCCTATGTGAGCCACTTCCTGCGTCGAATCGAGTCGGCTCCGCGCTGGCTTCCCGGAGGGACGACATGAGCGAGCTCGCCGTGTTCGAATACGCGACGCTGCGTGTGATGCCCCGCATCGAGCGCGCGGAGTCGATCAACGCCGGGGTCCTGCTGTACTGCGGCAGGCTCGACTTCCTCGGCGCCGCCGTCGAGCTGGACACCGATCGCCTCCGGGCACTCGACCGCGACGTCGACGTGGAGTCCGTCGTCGCGGCGCTGCGGTCCGTGGAACAGGTGTGCTCGGGCGCCGACCGACAGGTGCCCGCGTGTCAGACGAGCCTCGGGCAGCGCTTCCGTTGGCTGACCGCGCCGCGCAGCACGGTCGTGCAGACCGGTGCCGTCCACGCCGGACTGACCGACGACCCGGCGGTGGAGCTGGATCGGCTGATGATCGCATTGGTCCGGTGACCCGCTGATCGAGGGCAGGTTGCGGATCTACACCGATCGTGGCGTGTCGTCCTCGATGGGCCATTCCTGACCGCCGCGCGCCTACCATCGCGGGAGACGTGTCCCGATCTCGTCGAATTCGACGGGTCGGGCTCGACGGCCGGACCCGGCACAGGTCCGACTCGACACAGGTCCGAGAGACGCCGGCTTCTCGTCCCTCGGAGGAGAGGAAGCACGATGGACCGTTCCAGCACTCGCCATCGCATCGTGACCGCCCTGGTCTCCGCCGCCTTCATGACCGTGGTCTTCGCGCTGTTCGCCATGCCCGCGGGCATCCCGCTGACCGGACTCCCGCTGACCTATCTGGCCTTCTTCGGCCTGTGGGCCCTGGTCGCCTGGGCGGCGACGCCGCTGTTCGAGCGCTTCGACGCCTTCGCCGCGGAGAAGAGGCACCGGCTCGGCGGGCACGGGTCCGGCGAGGGCTGAGCGAAGCGCGGCCCGGCCCGATGCTCACCGTGCCGCGGTACCTCGTCGACCGGCGGCGTTCCTCGCTCGGCAGGCTCCCTCCTCGTCCGCCGATTCGTCCGCCCGCTTCCCGCCCCGGGCCGAGGAACCGAGCAGACTGCCGGGTGAGCGTCCGCCGACGTGCGTCGTGCAGCGCTACTCGACCACGGCGACCGCCGCGTAGAAGCCCACGTGTTCCGCGCCCGCCGCAGGAGTGCTGTGCCACTCCGTGGCATCCACCAGGCCGGGCGGAACCAGCGTGAAACCCGCCAGCATCGCCGCCAGCCGCTCCCGGCTCCTGGGCAGCACCGGGGTGTCGGCTCGTTGATAGACCCGCGCCGCCGCCTCGGCCTGCTCGGGATCGTGATCGCCGGTCACATGCGAGAGCACGAACCTGCTTCCCGGTGCCATCGCCCGGCGGTAGTCCGCGAGGATCTCCTCGGGTCGTCCCGCCTCGGGGACGAAGTGCAGCACCGCCACCGCCAGCACCGCCACCGGCTCGCTGAAGTCGATGAGCTCCCGCACCGTCGGCGCGGCAAGCACACGGGCGGGATCACGGAGGTCGGCCCGCGTGATGGTCGTCTGCGGGTCGGTCGCCAACAGCTGGCTGCTGTGGGCGACCGCCACCGCCTCGTTGTCGACGTAGGCGACCCGACAGCTCGGGTCCGCGGCCTGGGCGATCTCGTGCACGTTGCCGACCGTCGGGATGCCCGACCCCAGATCGAGGAACTGGCGGATGCCGTGCGCGACACAGTGACGCACCGCCCTGGCGAGGAACGATCGGTTCGCCGCCACCGCCTCCCGCATCCACGGCATGACCTGTACGGCCTGTTCGGCGAGATCCCGATCCGCCGCGAAGTTGAAGGCACCGCCGAGGTAGTAGTCGTACATCCGCGCCGCGTTGGGCCGGTCCAGATCGATCCCGGTGCCGGTCCAGTTCACGTCGGTCTCCATCATGCCGCTCCCGTCTCGAACGAACAGAGCGGGCGGGCCGGACCACGGCCGACGCCGCATCGGTCACCACACGATCGCGCAGCGTCATCGCCCCTGCGCAGCCTGGCCGCGTGATCGACCGCGGTCAAGTCGCCCGGCAGCGGGGATCTCGTCACCGCGCCGTCCGCCTGCCGAGCCTGCGGCACCGGACCCGACGGCCGCCGAGTCGGGGCCGCCCTCGCCGCGTCCCGAACGCGCCGTACCGATTCGTCGACCGACGTCAGCCGCCGAAGAGATGTGTGTTGGGGCGTCGCGCGAGGTCGGCGAACTCGGCCAGCTCCACCACCTCTCGGCCTGCCGCGCGAAGCTGCTCGGCCCCTTCGCAGTCCACGAAGATCGCGGGCTCCCGCCAGGCGAACACGACACGCGGGATCGGCGTGTCCAGGATCAGCCGGGTACAGCTCCTCGGACGCGAGGACCGGGTGCTGCACGGCTCCAACGAGCTGTAGATCGTCGCGGTCGCCAGCCGAGGATCGTCCGGAGCCACACGCGCCAGCGCGACCTCCTCGGCGTGATCATGGGAGTCGGTCTCCCGAGAGTAGCCGGTGGCGATGATCTCGCCCGCCGCGTCGGCGACGAGCGCGCCGACGGCGAAGGCCCCTGCGGAACGCGGGCACTTCTCGGCGAGGGCGACGGCCTGTCGCAGCAGGGCGCGGTCGCGGGAGGGCGGGACGACGGAAGTGGTCATGACCATCCAGTGTGCCCGTCGCAGGCCTGCGACCGTGAGTCGGCGAACGAAGTGCCCGACCGGATCACTCGGACGGCCCGATCGGTGACCTGTCCGGGAGCGGGCCGGTCGCCGAGTCGGCGCATCGTCGCGGTCGTCGCGGTGGCTCAGAGTGCGACGAGTCCGCCGGCGGTCGGCCGCAATCCGCAGGCCGTGAGATAGAAGTCGCTCAGGTCATCCGCGAAGTCGACGTGCAGCCACTCGCAGCCCGCCGCCGAGGCCTCCCGCGTGGCCACGGAGACCAGTCCCGTCCCCACTCCCCGGCGGCGGGCCGACCGGGCCACCACCGTGTCCACCAGGAAGGCATGTCCGGCACCGTCCCAGGCGACGTTGACGAAACCCACGAGCTCGGACCGCGACCACGCACACACCCAGCCGAGACTGTGTCGGCCGACCTGTCCTCGCCAGTCTCGCGAGCCGGGCTCGTGCCCGAAGCCCTCCGCGTGCAACGCCTCCACGGCCGCGCTGTCGAATTCGCCACGCCACCGGTACATGATCCCCACAGCCAGACCGTAACCGAGCGGGCGAGGACCCGGCCACGCTTCGGCGCTCCGGCCGCCCTACGGCTCGGCGGACCCGCCGACCGCCTCGTGCGGCCGGGCCCTCCTGTCCGGGCGGGCGCGGTTCCCGCGACGCCGTCGGGCCGGCCCCTGCCCGACAGGTACGGAACACGCCGGGGCCGTCTGGTCGGCCTCGGCCGGATGAGCGGGCGGTCGCCTCAGAACGCGGGCCACGGGATCGCGGGCCAGTCGTCGGAGGGCGCCGGATACACCCCGGCGGACGCCAGTCGATCGAGACGCAGGCCGAACGCCTCGACCTCCTTCCGGGTGAGGTGGTCGTGCAGCGCGTCACCGAGCGAGCCCGCCAGGCGGGCGCGCAGCGAGCCGAGCGTCTCCCGCGTCTCGTCGCCGAGGGACTCGCCGATCCAGCCCCACAACACCGTTCTGAGCTTGTCCTCGGCGTTGAGGCAGATGCCGTGATCGACGGCGTACACGGCGCCCTCGGCCGTGCTCAACACGTGCCCGCCCTTGCGGTCGGCGTTGTTGACCACGGCGTCGAGCACCGCCATCGTCCGCAGGCGCGGATGATCGGCGTGAACGAGCACGGCCGGCTCTCCCGCCCGGTCATGGGCGTGCAGCACCGGCCGCCAGCCGGTCGGGACGTCGTCGACACCCACGACGTCCACCAGCTCGGAGTCGGTGTCGGTGTCGATCCATAACTGGACCATGCCCGGTCCGAACGGCCCCGACCGCAGCACCGTCGGCGGCACCAGGTCCCAGCCCGCGGCCGCGCTGATCAGATAGGTCGCGACCTCCCGGCCCGCGAGCGTGCCGTCGGGGAAGTCCCACAACGGCTGCTCCCCCCGCACCGGCTTGTAGACGCAGTGCCCCTCGACGCCGTCCAGCTCGATCGAGCAGAACAGCGTGGCGTTGGAGGCCGCGACGAGCCGTCCCTCGATCTCGATGCCGCCTCGACGCAGGAACTCCAGGGCGGCGGGATCATCGGGCTGCACCGACACCGGCCGCCTCAGCCCTCGTCGCCGCGACGGTAGCCGTTCTGCCGGGGACAGATGTGCCCGGCGGGGTCCAACGGCTCACCACACAGCGGACACGGCTTGCGTCCGGCGTTGACCACCCGCTCCGCGCGCGCGGCGAACGCCCTGGCCTGGAGCGGCGTGAGGAACACTCGAAGCGCGTCCGGGCCCTCCTCGGTGTCGTCGAGGACGACCGACTCGTCGACCTCCTCCTCCGTCATCGCCAACAGCTCAATGACGACCGCGTGTGTCTCGGCGTCCCAACCCAGACCCATGGTTCCGACGCGGAACTCCTCCTCGACCGGCACGTCGAGTGGTTCCACGTCGATGACCGCCTCGGGCGCCGCACCGGGGACCTCGGTGTCGAAACGCAGCGCCACCTCCTCCAGGAGGGCGCCGATGCGTTCGGCGAGGACCGAGACCTGTTGTTTCTCCAGCTGAACGCTCACCTTGCGGACGTCCTCGGACGCCTGGAGGTAGAAGCTGCGCTCGCCGGGCTGCCCGACGGTCCCGGCGATGAACCGGTCGGGTTGACGGAATACATGAATGACACGAGCCATGACACCGACGACATTAGGCCACCGGGCTTCGCCGGGCAGCGCGCTCCCCCCGGTTCGCCCCGGAAATCCTTCTGCATCGGTGTTCCGGACGGACACTCACGGTTACGCTGCCCGGGTGGTGACGATCTCTCCTTACGGAACATGGACCTCGCCGATCGACGCGATCGACGCGGCGAGGTCCGGTGGCGGAGTCCTTGCGGCCGACCTCGCCTTCGGGCAGGCCTGGTGGACGGAGAGCCGCCCGGAGGAGGGCGGTCGGGTCGCCCTGATGCGCGAGACCGACGACGGGGCGCCCGCCGAGGTGCTGGCGGCGCCCTGGAACGTCCGCAACCGCGTGCATGAGTACGGCGGGAGGCCGTGGGCGGCGTTCGAGACCGACGGGCACAGACAGCTTGCCTTCACCCACTGGGATGACCAGCGCGTCTACCTGCTCGATCTCACGGAACCCGACGCCGTGCCCCGCCCCGTCAGCCCGATTCCGGACCGACCGCAGGGCGTCCGCTACGGCGAGCTGGTGGCCGGGCCCGGCGGCCGGGAGGTGTGGTGCGTACGGGAGACGGTCGTCGGCGACTCACGGGTCGACGTCCGGCGTGACCTCGTGGCGCTGCCCGTCTCCGGCGAGGCGGGCGAGGACGCCACGGCGGTGCGGACCCTGGCCGCGAGCCACCACTTCCTCACCGCACCCCGGCCGAGCCCGGACGGCAGGCACGCCGCCTGGATCGGCTGGGAGCACCCGGCCATGCCGTGGGACGGCACCGAACTCTGCGTGGCGAAGATCACCGAGGACGGTCTCGCGCCGCACCGAGTGCTCGCGGGTGGCGCGACCGAGGCCGTCTGCCAGGTTCGCTGGGCCGACGACGAGTCCGTCTACGCCCTCACCGACCCGACCGGGTGGTGGAACCCGCACCGCATCACGCTCGACGGTGCCGTCACACCGCTGCTGGCGGCCGAGGTCGAGATCGGCGGGCCGCTGTGGCAGCTCGGCGCGAGCTGGCTGGCCCCGCTGGGCGACGGCAGGCACGCGGTGCTCCGCGGCGGCGGGCTCGCCCTGCTCGACGAGGCCGAGGGCACGGTGAGGGACGTCGAGACCCCGCTGCCGAGCTGGCGGTCCACGCTGGCCTGCGACGGCAGGACGATCCTCGGCGTGGCCAGCGGGCCGAGGAGCAAGCCCGCCGTCGTCGCCGTGGACGTCGCCACCCTCACCTCCCGAGTGCTCACCGGGCAGCCCGCGGACCTGCCCGATCCGGCCTGGCTCCCGGTGCCCGCGACCCGGACCTTCACCGGACCGGACGGGCAGCGGATCCCGGCGCACGTGTACCCGCCCACCAACCCGGACTTCGCCGCCCCGGAGGGCGAACTGCCGCCCTTCCTCGTCCACGTCCACGGCGGTCCGACCGGGCAGAACACCGTCGTCCTCGATCCCACCATCGCGTACTTCACCAGCCGTGGCATCGGCGTGGTCGCCGTCGACTACGGCGGTTCCTCCGGTTACGGCCGGGCCTACCGGGAGCGGCTCCGGGAGTCCTGGGGCGTGGTGGACGTGGCCGACTGCGCCGCCGTCGCCGAGGCCCTCGCCGCCGAGGGGACCGCCGACCCGCGACGCCTGGCCGTCCGCGGCGGCAGCGCGGGAGGCTGGACGACGGCGGCGTCGCTGACCACGGTCTCGGTCTACCGCTGTGGCACGGCCATGTACCCGATCCTGGACCTCACCGGCTGGAGTTCCGGGGAGACCCATGACTTCGAGTCCCGCTATCTCGACAGCCTGGTCGGCCCGCTGCCCGAGACGGCGCGGCGGTACCGGGACCGGTCCCCGGTGAACAACGTCGACCGTCTCGCCGGGCCGATCCTGCTGTTGCAGGGGCTCGAGGACGAGATCTGTCCGCCGGAGCAGTGCGACCGGTTCGTCAACGCGCTCGCCGGCCGTGGGATCCCCTTCGCCTACCTGGCGTTCGAGGGCGAGCAGCACGGCTTCCGTCGAGCCGAGACGATCCGGACGGCGTTGGAGGCGGAGTTGTCCTTCTACGCGCAGGTCCTCGAATTCGAGGCTCCCGGCGTGCCGACCCTGGCGCTACGCCGATGACGGGCGCTCGACGACCCGGGCGGCTCGTCCCGGGCGACCGGGTCGCGATCGTCGCGCCCGCGGGTCCGGTCACCGCCACGATGCTCGAGGCGGGCGTGTCGATCTTGACGGGCTGGGGGCTGGACGTCGTGATCGGCGACCACGTCCTGGACCGGCATCCCGACTTCCCCTATCTGGCGGGTCGGGACGAGGACCGTGCCGCGGACCTCGCGAAGGCCTGGTCGGACCCCGACATCGCGGGCGTGCTCTGCGCGCGAGGCGGGTACGGCTGCACCAGGACGCTTCAGCGGCTCGACCTGGCCGCGCTCGCCGAGCTGCCGCCGAAGGTGTTCGCGGGATCCAGCGACGTGACGGCCCTGCATCAGGCCTTCGGCAGTCGGCTGGATCTGGTGACGCTGTTCTCGCCCATGGTGGGCAGCGCGCCCTTCGTCGAGCATCCCGGCGCCGTGGAGACCCTGCGGCGCACGCTGCTGGAGCCCGAGACCACCCTCGTACTGGGGCGGCCCGGCGCGGGCCCGCTGGTGTCCGGTCGGGCACGGGGGGTCAGCTGGGGCGGAAACCTCAGCCTGCTGGCCGCGGATCTCGGCACCGTCGACGCCTATCCGCCGCCACCGGGATCGATCGTGCTGCTAGAGGACGTCGGCGAGGACCTGTACCGCCTGGACCGGATGCTCACCCAGCTCGACCGGGCGGGCTGGTGGGCGAACGTGGCCGGTGTGGCGCTGGGATCGTGGACCGACTGCGGCCCGCTGGAGGCGGTCCGGACGCTGCTGCTCGACCGGCTGGGCGGGCTGGGCGTGCCGATCGGCTGGGAGCTCGGCTTCGGCCACTGTGATGATCAACTCACCGTTCCGCTGGGCGTGCCGGTCGAGCTGGACGCCGATGCGGGCACGCTGCGGCTCGACGAGCCCGCCCTGGACTGAGTCGGATCAAGCGTCCGCGCCCGATCCGAGTCCGAGCGGATCGGGCGCGCCGCCGAGAGACGGCGGGGGGCGAGGGCGACGGCCGCGACGCGGCAGACGCCGGATCGAGTCGCCGACGAGCACGACGAGGCGACCGTGCGGGCCGTCCCGGCGATTCGACGGGCGGGCCGGCTCCGACGGCGACTTCGACCGCTCGACCGGCGGGCCGGGGCGGCGACCACGGCAGGCGTACCCGTCCACGGGTCCGGCGGCCCGGCTCGACCCGGCAGGGCCGGATCGATGGAGGACGGGCCGGCCCGACCGACCTGACCGGCCGCGCGAGACGGGCCCGGCACAACCGTCCTGTCGGGCGGAGCTTTCGACGACGGACAGGGTCTGGACCGGGGACCTGCTCGGGCCGGGCCCTCGACCGGACGGGGCCGCCGAGAGACGGCCGCGGCGACGGCTCGCCCGGCCCTTCACCGCAGATGTGGGGGCCGTCCGGCCCCTCGACGATCGACGAGACCGAGACGGCGCGCCCGTCGCGTCGCGAGCCCGCTCAGACTCGCCTGCCCAGCCATGCCAGGAGCCGCTCCTGTTCGCTCGCGCCCTCCGGAGCGGGCTGCGGAGGCGCGAAGAGACCGGCGCCGCGCCAGTCCTCGACCTGCGGTCGCAGGTCGTCGTAGACGGCGGTGACCAGGTCGTCGTCCAGAGCGCCGTCCACGCCGATTCCCACCGCCAGGTCCCAGGCGTGCACGGTCAGGTCGTCGACCATCTGCCAGCCGTACTCCGCCGCCGGGATGAGCCCGGTGCTGACATGCACCATGCCCTCGGTCGCGCCGGGCTCCCGCCAGGCCTCCTCGGCGACTCGGGCCGCCGCCGACCAGGCCGCGACCGGATCGGAGCCGAGCTGGTCGCCGTCGAACCGATCGCCCACCTCGGCGACGGTGGCGCCGTCGAGGAGCAGCGGCACCCAGAGCTGTTCGACGACCAGATGATTCACCAGATCGTGGACGGTCCACTCGACGCACGGCGTGGCGGCCTCCCAGCGGTCCATGGGCACGGCACGTACTCGTCGGTCGAACTCGGCCATCGCCCTACGGTGGGCATCGAGCAGGTCCATCGGCTCCTCCTCGGTAGCGGGCGGCGGCCGGGCCGCCGAAGCGTCCTCGAAAGCCTAAGACGTGCGTCTGAATCCGCAGGAGGATCACGCCGTCCGCCCGCGGCGTCGAACAGCCCTCGGATCGGTCGTCTCGGTCGTGCGTCGGCACCCGGCGTCTCCTCGCGCGGGCCGCGCCGCCGGCCTCGGTTCGGGAGCCCCCGCCCGTCCGGATGCGGCGGCGGTGCACGAGGATCACGGCGTGCACGGCGAGGAACTCAGCACCGAGGCCCGAATCGACTTCATCCACGCGCAGACGACGATCGCGGCCACACCACTGGTGCCGGAGGTTCGACTTCGGCTGGCCGCCGAGGCGATCGAGCTGTGGGAGCGGATCGAGGACTCGTCCGGCGAGTCCGACACTCCCCCGCCGTTCTGGGCCTTCCCCTGGGCGGGCGGCCAGGCGTTGGCCCGCCATGTCCTCGATCACGACGAGCTGGTGGCGGGACGCCGGGTGCTGGATCTGGCGTCCGGTTCGGGCCTGGTCGCCATCGCCGCCGCGTTGGCGGGCGCCGAGGAGGTCGTCGCGGTCGACATCGATCGCTTCGCCGTCGCGGCGATCGGGATGAACGCGGCGATCAACGAGGTCGCGGTGGCCGCGAGCGTCGCGGACGTGCTCCACGGCGACGGACTCGGCGCCGAGGTCGTCCTGGCGGGCGACGTCTTCTATGAACGGGCGATGGCGGCCCGGATGCTGCCGATGCTGGCCAGGGCGCGTGCCAGAGGGGCGCTGGTCCTGGTGGGCGATCCGGGCCGGCGGTACCTGCCGCCCGGTCGTTTCGAGTCGCTCGCCGAGTACGACGTCCCCGTGGTGGCCGCTCTGGAGGACATGACGATCAAACGGACCACGGTGTGGCGGATGTCGGCGGACCGCGACTGAGCCGAGAAGCACCGTCGGACGTCCGCACCGGTGACCGAGCGCGAGGCGGACTTCAAGCGGTGTCGGCGGGCGGCTCGCTCAGCGGGTGATGGCGCGACGACCGGCGCGACGGTGGCCTCGATTGCTGAGCACCGTCATCAACAGGCTCGGATCGTCCACGCTCAGCGTCACGCGGCGGACCGCGATGCGCTTGCCGAGCCTGCGGGCATGGGCCGGGGCCTCCAGCAGGATCTGGACCAGCGCCGTACGCGCGCCCAGCAGGCGCACGCCGTCCGGCCCGACGTCCGCGCCGGGGACCCGGTGGTGCGGCAGGACGATCACCGAGGAGACGGAGCGGAGCGGGAAGGCGGTGCGGAAGAACCGCCCGGCGCGGATGACCACCTGATGGAGTCCCACGTCGACTCGGCAGCTGCGCGGCGTCGACCCGGTCAAGGTCAGCATGATCCGACGGAGCCAGTTCATCCGAAGTCGGAACCGGACCGCCCCTAGGTCGACCCTCCGTGTCACTGCACTTCTCCCTGTATCGCGCACCCGGGTGCGGCCGGACGATGAGGTCATCCGGTCTCCACGACGACTGCCCGGACCACCCGCTCCACGTTAACGGGCGCGCCGCCCGTCGAACAACGGATGCGCCGGAAGTCGACCTCGATCGGTGAACCACGCCCCATACACCCGAGGTGCCCCGACGAGCGGAACTCGCCGGGGCACCTCGTTCACACCTGGGTGTTCACACTTGGGTTCGGATCAGATGGGGCGAACCTGCTCCGCCTGGGGACCCTTGTTGCCCTGGGTGATGTTGAACTCCACGCGCTGGTTCTCCTCAAGCGTACGGAAGCCCTGAGTGTCGATGGAGGAGTAGTGGACGAACACGTCCGGTCCCCCGTCCTGCGCGATGAAGCCGAAGCCCTTCTCCGAGTTGAACCACTTGACGGTGCCCTGAGCCATGAACTGTGTCTCCTTGTAGGGACGATTCGGGACCCACACCTCGTGGGTCCCGGGTTCTGGTTCGTCGTCCCCCGTCATGGACCGGGGCCCACGTACAGAAAACGCCCGCTATGTGGCTCCGCGGGCGTCCAAGAACATGCGAGGAACTGCAACAGCAACCGGCGCAACCGTAGCACGATCGAGCTCGGTAGGTAGCGGCCCAATGGGCGAATCTCCCCCGGCGTGTCGCGGGGTGGTCTCGGCGCGTCCCACGACGCGCCCAAGATCGCCCGAAGCCGACGGGCGCGCCGGTCAAGCCGCGCCCGGAGGGATCGCACGACGCACCTCCGCCGCGATGCGCCGGGCCGCCTCGGTCACCGGCTCGTGCTCCCAGAGGCGCAGCGGCCGCCAGCCTGCCTCGATCAACAACCGGTCGGTCTCCCGGTCGCGCTCGCGGTTGCGGCGGACCTTCTCCGCCCAGTAGCCGGCGTTGGTCTTGGCGACCGTGTGATGTCGTGGGCAGCCGTGCCAGAAGCAGCCGTCGACGAAGACCGCCACCCTGGCCCGGGTGAAGACGAGGTCGGCCGTCCGGCGCAGGCCCGGGAGCGGGCGCGCCGAGACGCGATAGCGCAGTCCCATGGCGTGGACGGCACGGCGCACGGCCAGCTCCGGACGGGTGTCGCGACCCCGGTTGGCCCGCATGCCCGTGCGGACCCCCGGCGAGGAGGCCCAGGACTCCGTCTTCGCCGCACGCGCCATCCGGGCAGCCTAGCGATCGGCGGAACCGTCCCGGCGACATGTTCGGCGCGTGCCCGCGCGCGTGACCCCGTAGCGGGGCCTGTGATCGTCCAGGACGCCCGCGCGCGCCCGCCGAGCGCCGGAACGCCTCGGACGGTGCTGCCGACGACGACGCGGCGCCGACGGCCGACACCGAACGGGCCCACGCGAGTCGCCGTGGCCGGCTCCGCACCGTTCGCCGCGATCCGATCCTCGGCGGCCCTCGATCCTGCTGCTTCGGCACCGCCCGGAGAGGCCTGGCCGGTCTCGACACGATCGGCCCGACCGCCCCGAGGGGCCCGGTGGCGCGCCGACGAATGCCCGCGACACCACCGAAGGCGGGCCGACCACCGGGGTCGTCCGCCACCCGGCCTAGGATGACGCGGTGCCGACGATGATCGACCTGTTCGCGGGGTGCGGCGGGATGACCGGCGGGTTCGTCGCGGCAGGCTTCGACACCGCCCTGGCGGTGGAGGTCAACCCGTATGCCGCGGCGACCTACGCCGCCAACTTCGGTGAGGACCACGTACGGCCGGTCGACATCGCCACCGTCCCGGCGTCCGAGGTGCCGCCGGTGGACGTCGTGGTCGGCGGTCCGCCGTGTCAGGGCTTCTCCAGTCTCGGCAGCCGCGACCTCGCCGATCCCCGTAACCAGCTCTGGCGGGAGTACGTGCGCGTCGTACGGGCCGCCCATCCGAAGGTCTTCGTGATCGAGAACGTCGACCGCTTCCTCAGCAGCCCGGAGTTCGGCCTGCTGCGGGCGGAGGTCGACGGGGGAAGCCTCGCCGGGTACACGCTGACCTACGGCCATCTGAACGCCGCCGACTACGGCGTGGCACAGCGCAGGCGTCGCACGATCATCATCGGCTCCCGGATCGGCCCGGTGGCGCTGCCGAGCCCGACGCACGGCCGAGGCGAGGCCGGCGGACTCCCCGCGAGTCTGCTGCCCTGGGCCGACACGCGCAGTCGGATCGCGGAGCTTCCGGAGCGTCCGCACACCACCGAGCTGCCGAAGACGACGGCGACGTACTTCGGGCGAACCTTTCCCGGCGTGTTCAGCGGGTTGGACCTGCACCTGGGCAGGCGGCCGACGGAGCTGTCCCTGCGACGCTACGACTCCGTCCCGCCGGGCGGTGGCCGCTTCGACGTGCCACGAGAGCTGCTGCCGCGCTGTTGGCGGGACAAGCCCACCGGGACCACCGACGTGATGGGTCGGATGCGCTGGGACGCGCCCTCCCTGACCATCCGCACGGAGTTCTTCAAGCCGGAGAAGGGCCAGTACCTGCATCCACAGTGGGACGCGGACTCGCCCGACCGGCGGGTGAACCGGCCGATCACCCACTACGAGGCCGCGCTTCTTCAGGACTTCCCCGCCGATTTCCGCTGGTGCGGGACGAAGGCGGAGATCGCCAGGCAGATCGGCAATGCCGTACCGCTCGGGCTGGCGCGAGCGTTGGCGGGACAGGTCGCCACGGCACTGGCCTAGCGGGCAGGCCGGGCCGCGGCCGTCGTCCGCTCCGTCGCGTGCCTCGGGCAGCCTCGGGTGATCGGCTCACACCTGCGGGCGGGGGCTGCCAGCACGGCCCACGGCCCACGGAGCATCCGACACCTCGGCGTAGGCACGGCGCGAGGACGGTCGAGACCCGCCGCCGACACCCCGAGCGGGCAGCGGGGCGCGGCACCGAGGCCCCGGCGGCGACACGGCGAGCAGAGCGCGGGGTCGAGTGCTCGCGCCCCGTCGCGAGCGGTTCGACG
This sequence comes from Actinoalloteichus hoggarensis, assembly GCF_002234535.1. Lineage (NCBI taxonomy): Bacteria > Bacillati > Actinomycetota > Actinomycetes > Pseudonocardiales > Pseudonocardiaceae > Actinoalloteichus > Actinoalloteichus hoggarensis. The sequence goes on along the minus strand of NZ_CP022521.1, from coordinate 3,002,941 downwards.
CGCCCGCGTACTCACCGCCTGCCCGGCTGTGGCGGCCGCCGCCCGACGCCCGCAGGCGCGTCGGGGCGGTGCCGTCGGCGACCTCGGACCTGGTCCCCTCGTCTCTCGGCGGACAGTGGCGGTCAGGGACGCTCGGCCTCGCCGCCCGACGTCGGCTCGGCACCGCCCGTCGGGTCGCCGCCCGCGGGCCCCACCGCGGTCAGGTCGGCGGCGCCGGGCTCGCCGTCGATCGGATCGTCGCCCGCGGGCCGGGCGGCGACACGACGCGAGGTGTCGGCGACCACGCCTCCCGCCGCCGCGCCCGCGGCGGGCCTCGACTCCCGCTCCCCGTCCGGCGCCGCCGGATCGGTCACCGTGATGTCCTGCGCGGGCGTCCCGAGCAGATCCGGTCGATGACGCGCCAACGGAGCGGGGACGGCGGCGAGGAGCCGCCGGGTGTACTCGTGCCGCGGGTCGGACAGCACCTCCTCGACGGTGCCGGTCTCGACGATCCGACCCCGATACATCACGGCCACCCGATCCGCGATCGCCCAGGCCAGCCCGAGGTCGTGGGTGATGACGAGGGTGGACAGTCCCAGCCGGACGCGCAGGTTCAGCAGCAGCGCGAGGATCTCGCCGCGCACCGAGGCGTCCAGGGAGGCCACCGGCTCGTCGGCGACCAGGATCCTCGGGGACAGCGCCAGCGCCCCGGCGATCACGACCCGCTGCCGCTGGCCGCCGGAGAGCTCGTCGGGCAGCGCGGTGAAGAAGCGTTCCGCAGGACGGAGCTCGGCCTGCTCCAACGCGGCGGCCACCAGCTCCTGCTCGTCTCCGGGGACCTGGTGGATCCGCAGCCCCTCCGCCACCGACTCGTAGACGCTGTGGCGCGGGTTCAACGCCCCGGTCGGGTCCTGCAGGACGAGCTGGACCTGACGCCGGTAGTCCCGAAGGCCTCGCCCGCCGGTCGGCAGCGGTCTGCCCTCGAACAGCACCCGGCCCGCCGCCAACGGCTGAAGTCCCACCAGTGAGCGGGCCATGGTCGTCTTGCCGGACCCGGACTGTCCGACCAGGGCGACGATCTCGTCGCGTTCCACGTGCAGGTCGACGTCCTCGACCGCGCGGGTCCGGCCGCCGTGTCTGCCTCGGAAGACCACGGAGACGCCCGTGGCCGACAGCAGCGGACCGCGGCCCGCGTCGGTCGGCGGCAACGCCGCGTCACGGTCCGTCACCGGTCCGGCGGCAGGCTCGACGGTCGGTTCGATCTCGACCTCCGCACGGCCCGAGGTCAGCCGCGAGGCCGGGTCCCCGACCTCCGGGAACGCCGCCGCGAGCGCGCGGGTGTGGGCGTGCTCGGGTTGGGCGATCACGGTCTTGGCCGGACCTTCTTCGACGACTCGCCCGTCGTGCATCACCGCCAGTCGCTCACAGCAGGAGGCGAGCACCGAGAGGTCGTGGCTGATCATCATCAGGCCGAGGCCTCGATCCGCCACCAGCCTGCCCAGCAGTTCCAACACCTGGGCCTGCACGATGACGTCCAGTGCCGTGGTCGGCTCGTCCGCGATGATCAGCCGAGGCGAGCAGGCCAGGGCCATGGCGATCATCACTCGCTGCCGTTGGCCGCCGGACAGCTCGTGCGGGTATGCAGACGCCCGATGGGCGGGCAGCTCGACCTGGCCGAGCAGTTCGATCACCCGCCGATCGACCGTCGAGGCGTTCGGCCGGGTGGTCCCGCTCCCGGCCGTCGGACCGGCCGCCGAGGTCGAGCCGGTCCCCGGCGAGCCTGCCACGGAGGAGGCGTCGAGCCCGTGCAGCCGGATGGGCTCGGCGATCTGCTCTCCGATCGTGCGCACCGGGTTCAGCGCGTGCATGGCGCCCTGGAAGACGACCGAGGCCCCGGCCCAGCGCACCGCCCGAAGTCTGCTCCAGGACATGGTCCGCACGTCCTCGCCGTCGAGCAGCACCTCGCCGCCCAGTCGGGCCGTGCGCGGCAGCAGCCGCAGCACCGACATCGCCACGCTGCTCTTGCCGCAGCCGGACTCGCCCGCCAGACCGAGGGTCCGCCCCGCGTCCAGACTCAGGTTCACCCCGCGCACGGCGGGAACGGGTCCCCGCGTCGACTCGTAGTCGACCGTGAGGTCTCTCAGCTCGAGCAAGGTCACCTAACGCCCCCGCAAACGTGGATTGAGCACTGTCTCCAAGGCCCTGCCGCAGAGGGTGAAGGCCAGCACGACCGTGACGATCCCCAGTCCGGGCGGCAGCAGGTACCACCAGGCGCCGCCGGTGACCGCGCCGGTGTCCATCGCGGACTTCAGCATGGCGCCCCAGGACACCTGCGTGGGGTCGCCGAGACCGAGGAAGGACAGCGTGGACTCGGCGATCACGGCGCTCGCGACGGCCAGGGTGGTGTTGGCGAACACCAGCGGAAGCACGCCCGGCAGCACGTGGCTGCCGATGAGGTGACCGTGGCCCGCGCCCAGAGCCTTGGCCCGCTCGATGTACGGCCTGGCCTCCACCGCGAGGGTCTGGGCGCGGACGAGCCGCGCGGTGGTGGGCCACGCCGTGAGGCCGATCGCCAGCACGATGGTGCCCACACCCCTGGCCAGCACCGTGGACAGCGCGATCGCCAGGACGAGTGAGGGAACCACCAGGAAGAAGTCGGTGATCCGCATCAGCATCGCGGAGGTGACACCGCCGAAGTGCGCGGCGAGCACGCCGACGAGCGTGCCGATGCCCACGGACAGGACCGTGGCGGCCAGGCCGACGAGCAGGGAGATCCGGGCCCCCCACCAGGTGAGGAGCAGGACCGACCGGCCGTTCTCGTCCGTGCCGAGCCAGTACCGCATGCTCGGCGGCTCCAGCCGGTCCGCCGTGGCCTGTGTGACGTCCAGCCCGGAGGCGTCGGTCAGCAGCGGCGCCGCCACCGCCAGCAGGGCGATGACCGCCAGGGCGATCAGGCCGACCAGGCCCGCCCGTTGGCTCCGGAAGGACGCCCAGCCCTTGGCGAAGGCCTGCCCGCGGCGTGCCCAGGCGATGGCCCTCGGACCGCGGCGGCCCTCGCGGCTCCCCCCCGGCTGAGCACCGCCCGGCGCCGCACCGCCCTGCCTCACGCCACCCGAGGCGGCTCCGCCGGACCCGGCGGGCCTGCCCGCCGAGACGCCGTCGTCGCTGGGACTTCGCGTCTCGGTCATGAGGCACGCACCCTGGGGTCGAGGAATCGGTAGAGAAGGTCGGCGACCAGGTTCATCGCCACGACGGCACCCGCGAGGACGATGAACGTGCCCTGCAGCAACGGCAGGTCGGGCACGTCCAGCGCCTGGTAGGTCAGCAGGCCGAGACCCGGCCAGGAGAACACCGTCTCGACCATGATCGCGCCGGAGACCACGAGGCCGAGGTGCAGGAAGATCAGCGTCACCGTCGGCAGCATCGCGTTGGGCACGGCGTGCCTGCGTCGGACGAGGTCGTCCCGCAGGCCCTTGGCCCGCGCCGTGGTCAGATAGTCGGCGCCCATCTCCTCCAGCAGTGAGGAGCGCATCACCATCTGGTACTGGGCGAAGATCACCGCCACCATCGTGATGCAGGGCAGCACGAGGTGATGCGCCACGTCCAGCACATAGGGGATGACGCCCGGCGGGGTGTCCGGCGAGGTGATGCCGCCGGTGGGGAACATGCCGGGGATCGGACCGACGCCGACGGCGAACACCATCAGCACGATCAGGCCGAGCCAGAAGGTGGGCACCGACCAGAGGGTCAGCGCCACACCCGTCGCTGTCTTGTCGAACCGACTCCCGTGCCGCCAGGCGCTGCGCGTGCCCAGCCAGATGCCCAGCAGCACGGCCAGGATGGTGGCCGAGCCCGCGAGGAGCACCGTCGGCCAGAACCGCTCGGCGATCAGGTCGGAGACCGGCCTGCTGTAGAAGTACGACACTCCGAGGTCGCCGCGCAGCACGCCGAACAGATAGTCGAGGAACTGCTGCCACAGCGGCAGGTCGAGCCCGAAGCGTTCCCGCAGCTCCGCGATCTGCTCCGGACTGACCGCCCGGCCCCTGGTCATCGTCTGCACCGGATCTCCGGGCAGCACTCGGAACAGGAAGAACCCGAGCAGGATCACCAGGACCAGGCTCGTGATCGCACCCGCGATCTTGCTCGCCACATATCGGACGAGGCCGCCGCCCCCTGAACGCCCCTCCGAGTCCTGAGCGTCGCCCAGGGACTCGGAGGGGGCGAGCACATCACTCACCAGGTCACTCCCGATCGTCGGCCGTAGCGCGACGACGTCGGGCGATCAACACGGCCGCCCCGCCGCCGAGCACCACCACGGCGCCGATCCCGGCCAGGACCATGCCGGTGGACACACCGCCCTCGCCGCCGCCGGCGGCGCCGTCGGCGGGCTGGGCGCCGTAGTAGCCCCAGTATCCGTTCTGTTCCCGAATCACGCCGCCGGGATCGGGCTGCACCTGGAACGACGCGAACCGGTCGGACCGGTACGCCTCCAGCGCGTTCTCGTAGAAGAGGGTCATGGAGGAGGACTGCTCGTAGAACAGCTCCTGCATGTCGGCGACGAGCTGTCTGCGGGCCTCGGGGTCGAACTCCGCCAGCTGCGCGGCGTACAGCTCGTCGAACTCCTCATCGCAGAAGAAGGCGTCGGTCGTGCCGCCCGTGCCGTCGGCGCCGGGCCGCTGGCCACAGGTCTGGATGCCGAGCACGTAGTCGGGGTCGGGGTTGACCGCCCAGCCGCTGAACGCGAGGTCGTAGACGCCGTCACCGGTCAACTCGTTGAGCCGGGTCCCGGCCATGATCTGCAGGTCGACCTCGATGCCGATCTCACCCAGCCAGTTCCGGACGAACTCACCCGCCTGGGTGTCGAACGCGCGATCGCTGCGACCGTAGAGCCGGAAGGACAGCGGCCGGTCGTCGCCGTCGACACGGACGCCGTCGTCGCCCATCGGATAGCCCGCCTCGTCGAGCAGTTCGTTGGCGGCGTCGAGGTCGAAGTCCCAGCGCTGCTCGTCGGACGGCGTCCAGTGGTAGTCCTCGAACACCGGCGGGATGTAACCCGCGCCCGGCTCGCCGTATCCGCCCAGTACCCGGTCGACGAGCACGTCGCGGTCGATGGCCTGGTTGATCGCCTGCCGGACGCGGACGTCCTCCAGCGCGGGGTGGCCGTCGCCGATCGGGGTGCCGTCTCGGGTCGCGGCGCCGGGATTGGTGGCGAGCTCGTAGAATCGACGGCCCTGCGCCTCGTTGACGGCGATGCCCTCCACGTCCCGCAGCGCGTCCACCTGCGCGGGGGTGAGCCGGTTGACCAGGTCCACCTCGCCGGTCCGCAGGGCCTGCACGGCCGCGTCGGAGTTGCGGTAGAAGAGGAACTGAAGCTCGTCGATCTGCGCGGGTCCCCGGAAGTAGTCCGGGTTGGCCTCCATCCGGATGAACTGCTCGGCCCGGTACTCGGTCAGGATGAACGGGCCGCTGCCCACGACCGGCATCGTGTCGTTGGTGAAGGAGGCGATGTCGTCGACCTCCGACCAGATGTGCTCCGGGACGATGGGGATGTCCAGGGCGAGCATGGTGGCCTGCGGTGTCCGCGTCGTGATGACCAGGGTGTCCTCGTCCTCGGCGACGACGGACTCGAAGCTGCTGACGAAGTTGCCGTTGGCGGTGCGGGCGGCCTCGTCCTCCAGCATCAGGTTGTAGGTGAAGGCGACGTCGTCTGCGGTGACCGGCTCCTGGTCCGACCACTGGACGTCGTCTCGGATGGTGAAGGTCCAGGTCAGGTCGTCGTCCGAGGTCTCCCAGCTCTCGGCGAGTCCGCCGATCGGCGACTGGTCCTCGGCCGAGGGCAGCGTGACGAACTCGTACATGAGCCGCATCAGCTCGGTGGACGAGGCGAAGATCGCGATGAACGGGTTGAGCGAGTCGATGTTCTGTGTGACCGCCACCCGCAGCACGGTCGACGACTCCGCCGTCTCCGCCGTCTCCGCGCCCGCCACGCCCGGCGCGACGGCGGGTGCCGTCACGGCCGCGATCATCCCGACGGCTGCCGCCATGACGCCTGATCTGACTCTCATCCGGTGAGCCCCTTTCCACCCAGTGGGAGAAAACCAACCACCCTGACACCAGGCGAGTCAATGACTTCCGATCCACTTTCGTCTGCCCGCGCACAGCCGTGACCTGATCTTCGCCGCACCGGAATCAGGGCCGCCGCCTCGACTCGTTCGGCGGCCGGTCAGGCGACCGACACCGGGCGGGCGGACGAGATCTCGGGCGGTCGCGGCAGGCACGGCGGCGAGCGGACGCGACAGTGGGAATCCCTCTCCAGGGTGACCGTCCGCCGCGAGGCACAGGTGCTTTGCCCACGGACGTGGGCGCGGCGTGCGTCGGTGATCGGCCGCGGCGGAGCCGGTGCCTACGCTGTACGGCATGCGCATCCTGATCTCCGCCGACATGGAGGGCGCCACCGGCGTCACCTGGACCGACGACGTCCGCCCCGGCACCGAGCAGTGGCAGCGGTTCCGCCGTGTCTTCACCGGCGACGTCAACGCCTGTGTGGGCGGGCTGTACGCGGCGGGCGCCACCGAAGTCCTGGTGAACGAGGCTCATTCGTCGCAGCGCAACCTGCTGTTGGAGGATCTCGACGAGCGGGCGCGGCTGCTCACCGGGCGCCACAAGCCGCTGTCGATGATGCAGGGCATCGACTCCGGAATGGACGGAGTGGTGTTCCTCGGATACCACGCCGCGGCGGGCGCGGAAGGCGTGCTGTCCCACACCTATCTGGAGAACTCGATCACCGGGGTCTGGCTCGACGGCGTCCACGCGAGCGAGGGGCGACTGAACGCGGCGCTGGCCGCCGAGCACGGGGTGCCGGTCATCCTCGTCACCGGCGACGACCAGACGTGCATGGACGCGACGAGCTACGCGCCGTCGGCCGCGCTGGCGCCCGTGAAGGAGTGTGTGAGCCGGTATGCCGCGATCTGCCTGCCGCCCGCGGGCGCGCATGCCCTGATCGCCGCGCGGGCCGAGCACGGGATGGCCTCGGCCGGGCGGTCCGCGGGCGCGACGGCTCCGCATCGGATCGAGGTGGAGTTCGACGCCGCGCACCTGGCGGCGGCGACGGCGGTGATCCCGACGGTGGAGCAGCTCGACGTCCGCCGGGTCGGTTTCGACGCGCCGACGATGACCGAGGCCATGAAGTGCTTCAAGATCGTCACGGCGATCGCGGGAGGGGCGATCCAGGGCGTCTACGGCTGAGCCGACGGCGATCAGAGACCGGGTGCAGCCGTCGTCGGCTTCTCGTCAGGCGTGCACTCCGGCGTGCGGACACGGTAGAGGGAGACGTCTCCTCGTGCTCGACCGCGCGGGCGGACCCGTGGGGAGGACGGCGTCCCGTGCGGCAGACGACCAGGCTGCCCTCGGCCGTCCCGCCTTCGGCGGACGACACCATGCCGACTCCGTGGTGGCGAGACCTCGGGCGCTGCGGAAGTCGGCTGCTCGGCCGCACCCGCGAGGTCACGACCTCCGGTGAGCCGGCGCCCGGAGTGATCGGCGGGCGGCCCGGCGGGCGAACGGAGCGCGCGGCCGAGCGAAGTCGAGCAGCCGGCGGCGTCGCGCTCGATCTCCGTTCGAGTGGTGCCTTCTACGCTTCTCCGCGTAGCCGGTTCGACTCCGGCGCCCGCCGACGAAGGGCCGTTCGCGATGGCAGCTCGATCCACCACCGTCGCGGCCGGGCGGCTGCCGCACACCGGCACGGCCCGGCCCGGCAGACTCCGCCCCGGCGGATCTCCGTCGAGCAGACCTGATCCGTGCAGACCTGGCTTGGACGTACCGGGCATGGACGGCTCGTCCGGGCGCGGGCCGGGTGGAGTCGACCGGTTCGTCGCCTGTCGAGTCCTTCTCGCGGCAGGCGCACCGGCCGGAGGGCCCGCGTCAGCCGCCCCGGCGGTCCGGGTCCGCCGGGCATGGCGACTCCGGTCGTCCGGCACGGCCCGCGTCTCCGTCCCGGCGCCGAGGAGCCTCGGGGGCGGTCGATGACGACGGCGGAGATCACCGAGCCGAGCAGGCGAACCGTCAACGCCGTGGTCGCCGGGCTGATCCTCGGCGTGTTCCTCGCCGCGCTCGACGGGATGATCATGATGTCGGCGCTGCGCACCGTGGCCGACGAACTCGGCGGGCTGACCCTGCAGGCGTGGGTGACGACCGCCTACCTGATCACGATGACCGTCTCGACGCTGTTATACGGAAAGCTGTCGGACATCTTCGGCCGTCGACGCCTCTACCTGATCGCGATCAGCCTCTTCACCGTCGGCTCCCTGTTGTGCGCCGTCGCGCAGTCGATGTACCAGCTCGCCGTGTTCCGCGGCGTTCAGGGCCTCGGTGCGGGCGGTCTGCTCCCGCTCGCGATGGCCGTGATCGCCGACCTCCTGCCACCGGATCGTCGAGTCCGCTACCAGGCCAGGCTCGGCGCCGTGTTCGGCCTCGCGGGCGTGCTCGGACCCGTCCTGGGCGGGCTGTTCGCCGAGACCGAGACCCTGGGTGGCATCGCGGGCTGGCGTTGGGTCTTCCTGGTGAACGTCCCGCTGGGCGTTCTCGCGATCGTCGTCGTCGGCAGCCTGTTCCGAGTCGACACGCCCCGCGTCGATCACCGGGTGGACTGGTGGGGCGCCGTGACCCTCGTCGTGGGCGTGGTGCCGCTGCTGATCCTCGCCGAACAGGGCCGCGAATGGGGATGGACGTCGCCCGCCGCGCTGACGGCGGCAGGCGTCGGCGTGGTCGGCCTGATCGTGTTCGTCCAGGTGGAACGGCGGATGGGTGACGCGGCTCTGCTGGCACCGCGGCTCTTCCGCAGGCCTGCCTTCGCGCTGGTCAACATCGTCAACTTCCTGGGCGGGATGGGCATGTTCGCGGGCATGGCGCTCGTCCCGCTCCATCTCCAGATCGTGCTGGGCATGTCCCCCGCCGCGGCCGGTCTGCTGCTGCTCCCGCAGGCGTTGGCGATGACGCTGGGCGCGATGCTCTGTGGTCCCGTGATCGCCCGGACCGGCCGGTTCACCGTTCTGCTCGCGAGCGGGCTGGCGATCATGGCGGGCTCCTACCTGCTGCTCGGTCTCGCGGCGACGCCGGCGCTGTGGCAGGCGGGTCTGGTGCTCGCGGTGCTGGGGCTCGGCACGGGCATGTACTTCCAGGTGGTGCTCACGGCGTTGCAGAACAGCGTCGATCGGACGGAGATGGGGGTGGCCAGCTCCCTCTCCGGCTTCTCTCGTCAGCTCGGCGGCGTCGCGGGCACCGCGGTCGCGCTGTCACTCTTGTTCACCGTCAGCGGGGAGCGCATCACGGCGGCCTTCCGGTCAGCGATGGCCTCGCCCGAGTTCGCGGCCCGAATCTCCGACGACGCGGCGCTGAGCGCGCCGGAGGCCGCCCTGGTGGCGGAACTCCGCACAGGCTCGGTGGATCTGAACGACACCTCGTTCCTGGCCGAGCTGGACCCGCTGGTGGTCGCCCCGGTCGTCGACGGGCTGACTCGCGCCTTCACCACCGTCTTCACCACCGTAGGGGTGCTGATGCTGGGGGCGGTCCTGCTGGCCGGGCTCATCCGGGAACGATCGAAGCGCGTCGGCGCCTGACCCGCTCGCCCGACGGCTCGGTCTCGACCTCGCCGTGCCGGGGCCGCCGCCGCTCTGCCATTCGAGGTAATCTCCGACCGGCGGAATCGATTCAGCCGCGACCGCCCCTGGTGACGGTGATCAAGCGACGGCTAACGTCTGCTTCCAGAAAATCGTTCACGAGGAACGTGGTGCGCGAAGCGGGGCGGCGGCCGCACGATCAGGAGAAGGAGCCTCCATGAGACGAGGTCGCGCCGTGCAGGCGCTCGGAGCCGCGGCCGCCCTCCTGGTCGCTCTTCCGGTGCTCCCGGCGGGAGCACAGTCCGCCGACGACACCGACGCCGACGCCGCCGCGGTCGTCTTCTTCGACGACTTCACCGGCCCCGGCATCGACCGGTCGAACTGGACCGTCGAGGTCACCGGGACGAATTTCGGCACGGTCAACAACGAACAGCAGGCCTACATCGACTCGCCGGACGTGCTCTACACCGTCCAGGACGTCGAGGGGGCGACGGGAGCGCTGGCCGTCCATCCCCGGTATCGCCCGGGCACCGTCGCACCCGACGGCCGTACCTATGACTTCGTCTCCGGCCGGATCAAGACTCAGGACAGGCACGACTGGACCTACGGCAACGTCGCCGTGCGACTGAGACTGCCGCAGGGCAGCCAGGCCGCCGGGCTGTGGCCGGCCGCGTGGATGCTCGGCAGCAGCATCGGCCACGGCACGCCCTGGCCTGCCAGCGGTGAGATCGACATCATGGAAAGCGTCGGCGAGCCGTTCACCAACGTCTCGCTGCACGGCCCCGGCTACTCCGGTGACACTCCCCTGCATGCCCGGCAGTATTTCGACGGACTCGACCCGTGGGACTGGCACGTCTACAGCGTCGACTGGTCGCCGCAGGGATTCACCTTCTTCATCGACGACCGGCAGATCTACACGGTGAGCCGCGCCGAGGTCGAGCGGTACGGGCCGTGGGTCTACGACGACCCCCAGTTCCTTCTCTTGAACTTCGCGCTCGGCGGCGACTACCCGCACGGCGTCAACGGGGTGAGCGTGCCCTATCACGGCATCCCGCAGTCCACGGTGGACGTCGTCGCCGCCGAGGAGGCGCGCTACCTCGTCGACTGGGTGAAGGTGGAGCAGAACTGACCGAATGAGCGACCGACCGGGCGTCGGATCGTCGTCCGTGGGAGCGGGACAGGTGTGAGCAGGCGGCCTTTTCGGGGAGGTCGCCACGCTCGCAACGGTGCGGGAACCGTCCCCACGGCTTCCAGGGTGCGGGGTTCGTGGTGTGTGGCCCACGAGCCCCGCACCGCTTCTCGGGCACCGGCGGCCGCGTCCGAGGCCGCCTTCCGCTCTTCGATCCGCCGAGCCGCCTTCCGTGTCGCGACCGGCGTGGATCGGACTGCCTCGTCTCCCGTCGGGACGGACCTCACGGGGCGGCGGGCCCAGGCGGAGGCGCGGACGGGGCTGCCCGACCCGATACGGCGGCCGGCGCGCCCGCCGCCAGTTCCAGTTCGCGTCGTCGCAGGGCGTGGTACGCCGGGGCGACGCGAACCGCCATCGCCGAGCCGATCCGGTCGATGACGTCGACGGCGCGGTCCAGTCGATCCAACGCGGCGGCCAACCCGGTCCCGGGTAGATCGCGACCGCAGGCGGCCGCCACGTCGTCGTAGGCACGCAGCAGCAGCTGCGCGAGCTCACCGCCGCCCGAGGGCTCGCCACTCGGCCGTCCCCGCCCGGCGGAGGGCGGGGACGCGGACCGCAGCGCCCGACCCGCCTTGGCGAGCCTGCGGCGACGGCGACGCACCTCGGCCTCCGCCGCCCGATCCGACCCGGCGACCGTTTCCGGATCGCGGCGAACGAGCCCCGCGATCACCGACCCGGCTGTCCGGATGCCGCGCGCACCCGTCGTCCCGGCGCCGCGTCCGGCGGTGCCGCCGCGGCCCGAGAGACGCTCCATGGCTCCGACGCGGTCCTGTCGCAGGCGTTCCTCACATCGCCGGAGCACCTCAAGCTGCTGCCGTCTGCCGATCACTGCCCGCACCACTCCATCAGTCTGCGATGTCCGGATCGGGTCGCGCCTCGCGCGAGTCACACACCTTGCAGATCGATCGACCGCCGGCCCGTGTTACAACACGATCACGCCGACGCCGCGAGCTGCTTTATCACGAACACGACGGCGGATCACCGGACCCATTCTCCGACGCGCCCGACCGACTCGAACGCTCGAGAAGCACGGTGGCAGAGAACCGATTCTCGGCCGGAAGCCCTGTCGAACTCCGTGCTCCGGTCACCCGCGCGCGCTTCGGCGGTTTCGCGGCCATCGGCCGCACGATGCGAAGCCCGATCGGGCCGACCGATCGCTGGTCGAATCGAGCAGCCGACACACCAGGACACAGTCGCCACATAAAGGACATCGCAGACACCCCACGACTGCGGAAGGAGACGATCAGACGGCGATAACTCCTGGTCACAACGCCGACCACACCCGAACGGAAGATCACGAGCCGATCACCTCCGCCGTCTTGACATCATATGAAATCGGCGTGAACAAGCGGCCGTTCGGGCGAATAATTCAATCCGTACGGACCAGACGATAGCCAATCGGATCCCGAGCCGGTTACCCTTTCACCAAGGCCGACTCCGATTCGTCGACCGACCACCAGGCCAGGCTCTCACCCGCCGCGGCTCGTCGAATGTCGGCGGACTGGAGACTCCACCAGGCATTCCGTCGAATGCCCGACGAGAACGGAGAACGGCTGACATGACCACCGCGGGCCGACGGGTCCCCGCCCGGCCTCGGCATCACGCGGGCACGGCGGGCGACCACCGCACCCGGCGCTCGGCAGGCCGGTCGGGCACGGCGGGCCCGCCGATGCCCCGCCATCCGACCAGGAGGGCCTGAGACGCGGGGGCCGCGACGAACCGACCCGCCGCCCGATCGGGGGCCCGAGCACACCCAGGCCGCCGGGAGTCCCGTCGCGAGGTCGCCGTCCGTCGGGATCGTGCCGTGCCCCGTTCCGCGTACCTCGACGCCCGGCCGGTCGCATCGCCGAGCATCCCGGGCGGTCCCTCGCCCACCGGGTTGGACGGTCGAACCGAGGAGGAGTCACACCATGGAGATCATCAGTCGCGCCGCGTGGGGCGCCCGCCATCCGGACGGTTTCCGGGCCGCGCCGCTCCCCGCTCAGGAGGTGTGGCTGCATCACAGCGTCACCTCGGGGACCGGCCCGGCCGCGGTGCGGGCCCTGGAGGACGTCGGACAGTCGAGATTCGGCGGCGGCATCTCGTACACGTTCGCGATCGACTCGACGGGCGCGATCTATCAAGGCCACAGCGTCGACCGGCAGGGCGCGCACACCGGCGGACGCAACGACATCTCCCGCGCGATCTGTCTGATCGGCAACTACGAGACCCAGGAGATGACGCAGGGCCAGGTCCGCGCCGTCGCCTGGCTGCTCCGCCACGGCACGGCGCGCGGCTGGTGGCGGCGTGACCAGCTCGACGGCGGACACCGGGACGCGCCCGGCGCGTCCACCGCCTGCCCCGGCCGTCACGCCCACGCCCGCATCGGCGAGATCAACCGCCTGGCCGCATCCGACGACGATCTGGAGGACGACATGACCCCCGACGAGCACAAGGCACTGTTCGAGGTCCGCGACACCCTCCGTCAAGGGCTGGCCAACTCGCACCCGCCCGGCGAGGTCTGGCTGGTGCTCACCGAGATCCGCAACCGGATGAACCGGCTCTACCAGGACCTCACCCCCGGACAGAGCGGACAGAAGTACCCCGGCGACACCTACCTCCAGATCGTCGCCCTGCGCAAGCAGGTCGACGTCCTCACCGCGATGGTGGCCGAACTCGGCACCGCGAACAGTGAGGTGGACGCGGACGACCTCGTCGCCCGTATCCGCACCGCGCTGACCGAGGACTCGGCGGTCGCGGCGGCCGACGTGTCGGCGAACGAGAACGCGCGGGCATCCTGATCCTCCCTGGCGCGGGCGACGGGCCGCGGCCCGGTACCGACGCACGCGAACAGCCGGTCGCGGGCCGCCGTGGCGATCGCCTGCCGCCGCCTGCGCGCCACGGGGGCCCGGCTTCTCAGCCGGGCACCGCCCCGGAGACCGAAGATGCCCGGCCGGCCGGCTGTTCGCCGTCCGCGCAGGCGGCCGCCGTGGAGGACGCGGCGCAGTCCGCCGCGCCCTCCGAAGGGGTGCACTCCAGCCTGCGGGCGCCGGGGCCCTGGTCACCGAGTTCGTCGTGCGGATTGGACAGCACGCACTTGTCCAGCGACAGGCAGCCGCAGCCGATGCAGTCGGTGAGGTCGTCCCGCAGCCGGACGAGCTGCTCGATACGCGAGTCCAGCTCCGCCCGCCATCCCGTGGACAGCGTCTCCCAGTCCGACCGGGTGGGAGTCCGCTCGTCGGGCAGGCGTCGGAGCGCCTCGCCGATGGCCGCGAGCGGGATTCCGACGCGCTGCGAGACCCGGATGAAGGCGACTCGACGCAAGGTGTCTCGCCGATAACGCCGCTGGTTTCCAGAGGTCCGTCTACTGTTGATCAGTCCTTGACGCTCATAGAAGTGCAGGGCGGAGACGGCCACCCCGCTTCTGGCCGCGAGCTGGCCGACGGTGAGCTCCTTGGCGTTCCACTCCGGCATCATGATCCAGCGCCTCCTCGAACCTCAATGTTAGTACAGGTTAACCGAGGCCCGCTCGTCGAACCGACTCCTGGCGACCGTCGGCGACGGCGACGACCGTCCGGCGAGAGCACGTCGCCGCTTCGGACGAGCGCTCGCCGGACGTCCCGACCGGCCGCCGGGCGGGACGGTCGTCATCCGACGGCATCGGGCCGCCCGACGAGCAGCTCCGGCACAGTCCGGGCGACTCCGCGCCGAGAAGGCGGGCGAAGGTCGCGAGGAACTCCGACTCCGCGGCGTCGGACCGGCACGACGCCTGCGACACCCGCGGGGCGGGACAGTCCCCTTGTAGACCTGACCGCACTCACCGGCCGTACGCGTTCCGGACCTGTTCCGTCCGGTCACCGGGCGCGAACCAATTAGTCTCATTCCAAACTGAACTGATTAATGCGAATGGCCGATAGTCGGCCGTCGCCCTGCGAACGACCGTCGACGCGCGCATCCTGGAGGGCATGACAGGCGAGGCTCGATGACCTTCGCGGATGCCGAGGCGAGGCGGAGTCGATTCTCCGACCGGATCGACCTCGACGTCCCGAACGTGGCGCGGATGTACGACTACTACCTGGGCGGCGCCCACAACTTCGCGGCCGACCGGGCGCTCGCCGATCAGGCCATCGCGATCGATCCCGACCTGGTGGAGTCCGCCCGAGCCACTCGCGACTTCCTCCGTCGGGTCGTCGTCCATGCCCTGGATCTGGGTATCCGACAGTTCCTCGACCTCGGCTCCGGCATCCCCAGCCGGGGGCACGTCCACGAGATCGCGCACCGCTATCACCCGGAGACGCGGATCTCCTACGTCGATCATGATCCGGTGGCCGTCGCGCACTCGGTGGCGATCCTGCGCGGCGTGGAGCGGACGACCGTGACGCCGGCAGACCTGCGAGACGTGGACGACGTGCTCACCAGGGCAACCGACATTCTGGACCTGCGCGACCCGCTGGCGGTGCTCGCGACGTCGGTGCTGCACTTCGTCCCCGACGCCGACCGGCCGGGCGACGTCATCGCGCGCTATGCCGAGGCGGTGGCGCCCGGTTCGCTGGTCGCCCTCTCGCACGGCACGAACGTGAAGCCGCCCGAGGTGACCAAGGGGCTGGAAGAGCTGTATCGGGCGACGTCCACGCCCATCACGCTGCGGTCGCCCGAGGCGCTGCGTCGGTGGCTGGCGGACGCGGGCCTCCAGGTGGTGCTGCCCGGCGTCGTCGACGTCACGCGGTGGCGGCCGGACGTTCAGCGTCTGCCCGAGCTCAGCTCCGTACACGGGGGCATGGGGCTTCGTCGCCGGACGCGCTGAGGAGCGCGCCGGGCCGGATCGACCCGCTCCCGACGGGACGTCGCGCTCGACAGGAACGCTCCGAGACCGAGTCCGCCGACGACCGCTCCCGCTGGGCGTCTCGACCGAGGTCGAGACGCCCAGACGCCCAGACGTCCCGCGGCCGGCACCACGCGGCCGGCGCGGCGTGCCATGCGACCCCTCGGTCGCCGGTGGAGCGGCCGCGTGAGCACGACGCCAGGTTCGCGGCCGGAGATCACGGACATTCGATCCTCGGGTCAGGCTGGGCGGCGTCGGCGTTCGACGGTGTCGAACCGCCTCTGGACGCCGCGGCGGGCAGCGTGGTGCGATCCCGACGACTCGGCCTCGGGCGCCGCGCGCGGGAGGCGGATTCGTTCAGCCGTTCTCCTATGTGAAACGTCTTGACCACGTCCGGCCCGGCTGCCTACTCTACGGCAGTAAGCGCTTTCCAAAACGGTTTCCGCACGGTGGCAGCACCTTTTCCCACTCGCTTTCGGCAGTTTCATGAAGATCATTGAACGCGCTCTCGGGCACCGATCGGGATTGGCGAAGGACATGATCGAATCGAACGGAGGGTCATGACCGCGCGAAGCACCATCGACGATGCCGAGGGCGCTCCCTCGCCCACGGTGAGCGGAGTCTCCGAACGCGGCAGGCCCGGTGTGGCCGAGCGGCTGGCCGGGTTCGTGGACCAGGCCTGGCGGCCGGTCGCCCTGCTGGCGGTGCTCTTCGCCGCGTGGTGGGCGGTGACCGCGGCCGAGCTCGTCGAGCCCTACCTGGTCCCGTCGCCCGGCGACACGCTGCGCGCGATCACCGAGCGGCCGGAGTACTTCCTGGACAACACCCTGGTCACCACCTACGAGACGGTGCTCGGCTTCGTGATCGCCGCCGCCGTCGGCGTGTTGGCCGCGGTGGTGATGGTCTACTCCAGCACGATCGAGAAGACGCTGTACCCGCTGCTGCTGTTCGCGCAGGTCATCCCCAAGATCGCCATCGCGCCGCTGTTCGTGGTCTGGCTCGGCTTCGGCCTGGAGCCCAAGGTGGTCGTCGCCGTCCTCATGGCGTTCTTCCCCGTCGTGATCTCGATGGTGACCGGGTTGAAGTCCATCGACCCGGAGATGCTGGAGCTGTCGGCGACCATGGGGGCGAGCCCCGCGCAGACGTTCTGGAAGATCCGCTTCCCCGCCTCGCTCCCCCACCTGTTCTCCGGCCTCAAGATCGCGGCGACGATGGCCGTCACCGGCGCGGTCGTCGGCGAGTTCGTCGGAGCGAACGAGGGCCTGGGCTTCGTGATCCTCCAGGCCAACGGCAACCTCGACACACCGGTGCTGTTCGCGGGTCTGATGGTGATGTCGCTGCTGGGCGTGGCGTTGTTCGTGCTCGTCGAGGTCGCGGAGCACTTCCTGCTCCCGTGGCACGCCAGCAGGCGCTCGAATGCCTCGGCCACCACGTTCTGACGTCGCGAGCACGACTTGAGGACACGTAGTACTTCCCGCACCTTCCGCCAGGATCAAGGAGGCTCCTCATGAAGGTCAGCAGGCTCGTGGTCGGCGCCGTCGCGGTGTCGCTCGCCGCCGCAGGCTGCGGCGGCTCAGGGGGCGAGACGACCACCAACGCCGACGGCGTCGAGCTGGACGTCGTCACCCTGACGCTGAACTGGTATCCCTACGGGGAGCACGCCCCGTTCTACTACGGCGTGGACCAGGGCATCTTCGAGGAACACGGCATCGACCTGACCATTCAGGCCGGTCAAGGTTCACAGAAGACCGTCCAGGCGGCCACCGCGAGCCAGACGGACTTCGGCTGGGCCGACACCCCCGCGGTGCTGGCCGGTGTCGCGCAGGGCCTCGACGTCACCAGCGTCGGCGTGTTCCTGCAGACCACGCCCTCCTCCGCGCAGTTCTTCAGCGATCAGGAGATCGAGACGCCGGACGATCTGCGGGGCAAGACGATCGCCAGCACGGCGGGCGACGCGCTGAGCGCCACCTTCCCGACGTTCCTGGAGATCAACGGCCTCAGCGAGGACGACGTCACCCTGCAGAACACCGACCCGGCGGGCAAGATGGCCGCGGTCATCTCCGGCCAGACCGACGCGCTGCTCGGCTTCGCCACCGACCAGGGGCCGACGATGCAGGAGAGCGCGGACCGTCCCGTGTCCTACCTGCGCTTCGCCGACCACGGCCTCAACTTCTTCAGCAACGGCCTGATCACCGCGACGGAGAACCTGACCGAGCGCGAGGACCTGGTGCGGCGGATGGTCGCCGCGTCCAGCGAGTCCTGGGCGCGGGCGAGCGAGGCCGACGTCGCCGAGGTGATCGAGGCCATGAGCGGCGCCAGCGAGCAGCTTCCGTCGCCGGAGGTCCTCACCGAGCAGTTCCAGGCGACCCTCGAACTGCTGCACACCGAGGCGACCGAGGGCCTGCCGCCCGGCGTGAACGACGAGGCCGACTGGAACGCCACCATCGAGATCTTCGCCGATGCCGGGGTGATCGACAACGCCGAGGACGCCTCCGTCTACTGGGACGCCTCGTTCGCACCGGAGGGATGATCACATGACTCGCATGACGGGCGGCAGCATGACCAGTGAGGCCGAGCGACCCGCGAACCTCCGGGGCGCCGGGATGCCCGCCGTGGACATCTCCGACGTGGCGGTGCGGTTCCGTACGAAGAAGCGCGACGTCACCGCGTTGGAGAACGTGTCGTTACGGGTGGACGCCGAGGAGTTCGTCGCGATCGTCGGGCCTTCGGGCTGCGGCAAGTCGACGCTGCTCAAGCTGGTCTCGGGTCTGCTGCGTCCCTCCTCCGGAGACGTGCGGCTGCTGGACGAGGCCGTGACGGCGCCCCGGCGCGACGTCGGCTACGTGTTCCAGCGGGCGGCCCTGCTGGAGTGGCGGTCGGTGCGTCGCAACATCGCCCTGCAGGCGGAGATGCGGCGGATGCCGTCGGCGCAGGCGGCCGCGCGGGTCGACGAGCTGATCGGGATGACCGGGCTACGTGGTTTCGAGGACGCCTATCCGCACGAGCTCTCCGGTGGCATGCAGCAGCGGGTGTCGCTGTGTCGGGCCCTGCTGCACCGGCCGCCGGTCCTGCTGATGGACGAGCCGTTCGGCGCCCTGGACGCCTTGACCCGGGAGCACATGAACGTCGAGCTGCGGCGGATTCGACAGGAGACCCGCACGACGGTCCTGCTGGTGACGCACTCGATCGCCGAGGCCGTCTACCTCGCGGACCGAGTGGTCGTCATGACCGCCCGGCCGGGCACCGTGGCCGAGATCATCGACGTGAACCTGCCCCAGGAGCGGGACTACGCCGAGACCCTGGTGCATCCGGAGTTCGCCAGAGCCAGCGGTCGCATCCGCGAGCTGCTGGGCGCGGCGGACGCCGCGGAGTAGTCCGGGCGATCCCGCACCGAGCGGTGCGGGGCCGGTCGCGTACCGGCGCCGGTACGGGGCTCGGCGCGTCGTCCGACGGGGTCGTGGACCTCGGCCGCCTCGACGGTCGGTGCCCCGCCATGTCGGGCGGATTCGTCGAATCGAGCCCGGCGTCGCACGCCGAGGCCTCGGCCCGCATCCGGTCCGGCGGGCCTGCGCTTCTCGCGGTTCCTCGCAGGCGAGACGAGGCGACGTGGAGCGGTCGGCGGAGCGACGACGGTGCGGTCGGGTGTCATCGCTGCTCCACGTCGTTGATCGACGTCGGCGGATCGACGTCGAGGGCCCATGCGGTCGTGCGGCGCTCGACGTGGGCGCGGCGGCCGGCGGGTGCCCGATCAGTCCGAAGCCGAAGACGACACCGGAGAGGCCTGCCCCTGGCGCAGGCCTTTCGCCGGCCTGCCGTCCTCAGCCGGCGCCCCGTCCCGTGCGAGAGGGCGGGCTCGCGACGGCTGCGCGGTCGGCGGAGTGGTCGGCGGCGGAGCGACGCGACACGAGTTCACGAGCACACAGCCATCCACGAGGAGCTGCGGAGAGGACGAGGCATGGCGGGCACGGGCGATCGACGCATCGGCATCGTGATGAACGGCGTCACCGGACGCATGGGCCACCGACAACACCTGGTGCGGTCGATCCTGGCCATCCGGGCCGAGGGCGGACTCCCGCTCGCCGACGGCACCCGGCTCTGGCCGGAACCGGTGCTGGTGGGGCGTAACGCGGCGAAGCTCCAGGCGTTGGCCGAGGCACACGGCCTGGAGCGCTGGACGACCGACCTCGACGCAGCACTGGCCGAGCCCGACGCCGAGATCTACTTCGACGCCCAGGTCACCAGCGGCCGGGCCGCGGCGATTCGGGCGGCGATCGCCGCCGGACTGCACGTCTACACCGAGAAGCCGGTGGCGGCGGACGTGGCGGGAGCGCTGGAGCTGGCGAGGGCGGCCCGGGACGCCGGGGTGAAGGCGGGCGTGGTGCAGGACAAGCTGTTCCTGCCCGGACTGCGCAAACTGGATCGGCTCGTGCGGGGCGGATTCTTCGGTCGAATCCTCTCCGTACGCGGCGAATTCGGCTATTGGGTGTTCGAAGGTGACTGGCAGGAGGCGCAACGGCCGTCCTGGAATTATCGCGCCGAGGACGGCGGCGGAATCATCACCGACATGTTCTGTCATTGGCGCTATGTGCTGGAGGAGATCTTCGCGCCGATTCGTTCCGTGCAGTGTCTCGGCGCGACGCATGTGGCGCGACGGTTCGACGAGAAGGGCCGGCCGTACGAGTGCACGGCCGACGACGCCGCGTACGGCACGTTCGAGCTCGACGGCGGCATCGTGGCGCAGATCAACTCCTCGTGGACGACGCGGGTGTTCCGCGACGAGCTGGTCGAGTTCCAGGTGGACGGCACCGAGGGCAGCGCGGTGGCGGGGCTGCGCCGCTGCCGCGTGCAGCACCGGTCGACGACGCCGAAGCCGGTGTGGAACCCGGACATCCCGGCCACCGAGGACTTCCGCTCGCAGTGGCAGGAGGTGCCCGACAACGCCGAGATGGACAACGGCTTCAAGGCGCAGTGGGAGCTGTTCCTCCGCCACGTCGTCGACGACGAGCCGTTCCGGTGGGACCTGCTGGCCGGGGCGCGGGGCGTGCAGCTCGCCGAGCTGGGGCTGCGATCGTGGGCGGACGGCCGGCGTCTCGCCGTGCCCGAGCTGACCTTATGACGGTCCCGGCGGGACGGGGGCGCGGCGGCCGGGCGGTGTCGCGGCGGTTGACGCCGCCGCGACCCGCGGCCCGTCTGGGCACCGTTCGTCCCCGCGTGGGCCGTCCACACGGCGGCCGACGGCACGCCGGCAGCTACGCCGGTCGCTGTCGGGTCTGCCTGCCACCGGCGGCCGGCCCGCGAGCCGACCCTCGTCCGACCGTCGCATCTCCGACCACCATGAGTCTCACCGCTGCCCACCGTGTCCGCCGGGTCGACGCCGCCGCGCGTCCGTCCACGGGGGCCGTGCGGTGACCGCCGCGCCGGGCGGTGCCGTGGCGGGCCGACGCTGGCCCTCGGCGGCGGGCGCCTGGCTGGGCATCGGCGCGGCGCCCGGCGCGCTCGTGCTGGGCGCGCAGGTCGCCGAGCGGCACGACGGTGTCCTGCCGCTGGTGGTCCTGCTCGCGGGCGGTCTGTTGATGGCGGCGCTGCTGGCGGGCCAGGGCCTGTTGGGGCTGTTGCCGCCCCACGGCGAGAACTCGACGTTGTCGGTCGCCTCCGCCCGTTATCTGCCGCCGGTGGCGGATCGGGCGGTGGCGTTGTCGATGACGCTCGCGATGATCGGCTGGTTCGGGTTCAACGTGGGACTCGGCGGCGCCGCGCTCGGGGCGTTGACCGGGTTGCCCGACTGGGCCGCGGCGGTGGCGCTGGCGGCGCCGCTGCTCGGGGTGATCGTCGTCGGAGGCGGGCGGTGGAACGCGCTGGCGATCGTCGCGACCGGCAGCGCGATCGTTCTGATCGGTCTGGTGGCGTTGCGCGCGCTGCCCGCGGGCGTGCCCGTGACCGTGCAGCCCGCCGGGCCGCGCTCCACCGCCGTGGACCTGGCGGGCTTCCTGGGCTACGTGTCGGTCTTCGCGATGCGGGCGCCGGACTTCACCGTCGGCCTGCGCAGGCGCCGCGACCTGGCCTGGTGCGTGGGTCTGCTGGTGGTGCCCGCGTTGCTGGCCGCCGTGGTCGGAGCCGGGATGAGCGCGGCCACCGGCTCCAGTGACGTGGTGGCGACGCTGGCGGGCCCGCAGGGCATGGCGGCGGCGAACCTGTTCCTCGCGGTGGCGGTGGTGGCGCCGACGCTGGCCTGTGTCCACTCCGGATCGCTGGCGCTGGGCCGGTTGGCGGCGCTGCCCGCCGGGCTGCTGCCCTGGCTCGTGGCGGTGCCGGGACTGGCCCTGGCGATCCTGCGGGTGGACCGGCTCATGGCCGACTGGCTGGTACTGCTGGCGGCGGCCGTGCCCGCGCTGGTGGTCCCGATGGTGGTGGAGGCCGCGCGGCGACGGCGCGGCGGTCGGCCTCGGATGATCTCGACATGGACCTGGCTGCCGCCGTCGGCGATCGCGGTGGCGGGCACGCTGGCGGGGTATCCGGAGTCCGCGCTCGTCGGGCTCGTCCTGTCGGTTCTGGCGGCGATGCAGGCACGGCGGCGGCCGAGGCCGACCGGGCGGTGACGCCCGAGGGGCACCCGCGCGGAGTTCTCGGGCGGAGTTCTCGGGCGGGGCCCGCGCTCGGACGCCCGTATCGAGTCCACGACATCAGAGACGAGCATGGGAGGCCCTGCCGAGATCGACGCCGCGACGAACGAGCCGACATCATCCGTCTCGATGTCGGCCGCCGCCGCGTGTCCGGATTCCCGATCTGGGCGGGCAGCCGACCCTCGAGCGACGAGAATGTCAGGCCAATAGGATTTCTCCCGAGGCGCCACGGCGATCTGATCGGACCATTGACGACACACTATTCATCGTGCTTCCATCGAAGCGACGAACATTCGCGATAATCAGTTGATTCGTCACACCGGTGAATTAAAGACCGGCCGCTCGAGGCTGCTTCGAGGACCGGATCACCGTCACCACGGCGACGAGCACCCGAGATCGGGTTCTCGGCGCATCGAACCGGCATCGGCGCCGTTCATCGCAGTCGGACGGCGACCGGGCACGGACGTCGACGAGGAGCGCCGATGACGGCCGAGAGGAACGCGCCACCGTACGGACCGCGAGATCAGCACGCCGAGAACCGACGTCGGTTCCGCGCCGCCGACGGGGCGTCGACCTGCTCCGACTCGACATCGGAATCGACTCGGGACACCCCGGGCGGCCCCGCCCGTCGCACCGTGTCGAACCACTCGCCTGCCACGGCATGCCACATCCGGATCGCCGCCGACGGACTCGCCGAGCCCGCCGAACGACGATCGATCTCGCGTCCGCACTCGCTCGTTCGACTGGGAGCGCCATGAGACATCCGACCCGTCCGCGTCAGATCCGAGGAAATCGATTCGCCGCCGCGCTCGGCGGTCTGTTCGCCATGCTGCTCGTCGTCACCACCGGACTCGCCGCGACGCCCGCCGCAGGCGCCACCGAGGCCAGATTCTCCGTGCTGGTCTTCTCGAAATGGACGAACTTCTATCACGACTCCATTCCCGCGGGCATCGCCGCGATCGAAGAACTCGGCGCCGAGAATGATTTCGACGTGACGGCGACCGACGACGCGGCGGCCTTCACCGACGAGAACCTCGCCCGGTTCGACGCGATCGTCTTCAACAACACCAACTCCACCCCGGAGTCGGGCGATCTGCTGGACGCCGATCAGCGGGCCGCGTTCCAGCGGTACGTGCAGGGCGGCGGCGGCTGGGCCGGCCTGCACGCCGCCTCGGCCAGTGAACGCGACTGGGACTGGTACGAAGGCCTGGTCGGAGCGATCTTCGACCACCACCCGGCGATCCAGCCGGGCCGGGTGAAGGTGCTGGACCGCGCGCATCCCTCCACCGAAGGCCTCCCGGAACTCTGGGAGCGCACGGAGGAGTGGTACAACTGGACCGCGAACCCGACGGGCAACGTGCACACTCTGGCCCAGATCAAGGTGCGGGACGGGATCGAGGGGCTCGACGAGGGCGTCGATCACCCGTTCTCCTGGTGTCAGAACTATGACGGCGGACGTTCCTGGTTCACCGCGGGCGGCCACGCGAGCGAGGACTTCTCCGACGAACTGTTCCTCGGCCACCTCCTCGGCGGAATCGAGTGGGCGGCGGGCGCGGCCGAGGGCGACTGCTCGGCCACCAGGACCGGAAGCTTCCAGCGCATCCCGCTGGTCACCGAAGGGCTCGCCGATCCCTTCGAACTCGCGGTCGCACCCGACCGACGGGTGTTCTACATCGAACGCACCGGTGCCTTGAAGATCGTCGACCAGGAGACGCTGTCGGTGACCACCGCCCTGGACTTCGAGTACACCTCCGAGATGACCAGCCAGTCCGACGGGCTGCTCGGCCTGACCCTGGACCCGGCGTTCGAGGAGAACGGCTTCCTCTACCTGCTCTACTCCGACAAAGAGGAGAACCGGCTGAACGTCTCCCGCTTCACGGTGGACGGCGACCGCGTCGACGAGGCGTCCGAGGCTCGACTGTTGGAGATCCCCACCTTTCGGGGCGAGGGCCGGGCGAACTCGCACATGGCGGGTTCGCTGGCCATGGACGACGGCGGCGACCTCTACATCGCCACCGGCGACAACACCGACCCGTTCGCCTCCGACGGCTTCTCACCGATCGACGAGCGGGAGGGCCGACGCGCCTGGGACGCCCAGGCCACGTCGAGCAACACCGACGACCTGCGCGGCAAGATCCTGCGCATCACCCCGCAGGCCGACGGGGGCTACACGATCCCCGAGGGCAACCTGTTCCCCGAGGGCACCGAGCTGACTCGGCCGGAGATCTACGTGATGGGCATGCGCAATCCGTTCCGCATCACGGTCGACTCGGCCTCCGGCGCGCTGCTCGTCGGCGACTACGGGCCGGACGCCCGCGCGGCGGACCCGGATCGAGGCCCGGAGGGCACGGTCGAGTTCGATCGCATCACGGAGGCGAGCAACCGCGGCTGGCCGTACTGCACGGGCGACAACACCCCGTTCAACGACTACGACTTCGCCACCGGCACCTCCGGTGAGCCGTTCGACTGCACTGCCCTGGTGAACGACTCGCCGAACAACACCGGCCTCACCGAGCTGCCGCCCGCCGACCCCGCCTGGGTGCACTACGCCTACTCGGAGTCCGCGGAGTTCCCGGAGCTGGGCACGGGCGGCGGCGGCCCGATGGCGGGCCCGGTCTACGCCTACGACGAGGACAACCCGCTGATCACGAAGTTCCCCGAGTACTTCGACGGCAAGTGGTTCACCTACGAGTTGACCCGCCAGTGGTTCAAGACGATGTCGGTGCACGAGACGGACCAGGAGTTCACCGACCCCCGGTTCGAGCCCACGCGGGCGGGCGACCTGCTCTCGATCAACGGCGTCTTCGAGGACCTGGAGTGGGTCCAGCCCTTCGAGGCGGAGTTCGGGCCGGACGGATCCCTGTACGTCATCGACTTCGGGGAGGGCAGCGGCACGGGCCGAGGCGGCAGCAACGAGGGCTCGGGCATCTACCGGATCGACTACGTCGCCGAGGGCCGGATTCCCACGGCGCGTGTCTCGGCATCGCCCGACTCCGGACAGGGTCCGCTGGAGGTCACGTTCTCCAGTGAGGGCTCCGGCGTGGGCGCGGGCGAGTCTGTGGTCTACGAGTGGGACTTCGACGGCGACGGCTCGGTCGACTCGACCGAGCGGAATCCGACCCACGTCTACCCCGATGACGGGCAGTACTCGGCGCGGCTGACCGTGACCGATCCGGAGACGGAGCTGGCGGGCGTGGCGGTCACCACGATCACGGTCGGCAACACCCGGCCGGAGGTGGCGATCACGCTGCCCGCCCACGGCGGCCTGTTCGACTTCGGCGACACCATCCCCTTCACCGTGGAGGTGACCGACGCCGAGGACGCCGAGATCGACTGTTCGAAGGTCGTCGTGCAGTCGCAGCTGGGCCACGACGATCACCTGCATCCGATGGACAACGTGACCGGCTGTCAGGGCGACATCACCACCGACCAGGGCGACAGCCACGGACCCGGACAGAACCTCTACGCGGCGCTGAGCGCGCAGTACCAGGACGGCGGCGGTGTGAACGGCGTCCCACCGCTCGTCGGCTCCGCGCACGCCACGCTGGAGCCCAAGCGCAAGGAGGCCGAGCACTTCGAGGACACCGGCGGGGAGAACGGCGGGGTGGAGGCCCTGGCTCGTGACGACTCCTCGGCAGGCCACCGGATCGGCGAGATCGAGCACGGCGACTGGGTCGCCTACGATCCGATCAATCTGACCGGCATCGACTCGGTCACCCTCGGCGTCGGCTCCGCGGGCATCGGCGGCACGGTGGAGTTCCGAGCCGACGGGCCGGACGGTGAACTGCTGGGCTCGGTGGACGTCGAGAACACGGGCGGCTGGGGAGCGGTGATCTCGCCGACCGTGCCGCTGGCGGATCCCGGCGGCCCGGTCACGCTCTACCTGGTGTTCGACAATCCCGAGTGGACGCCCGACGGCCACGATCTGATGTCGGTGGACTGGCTGCACTTCAACGGCCAGGGCGTCACCAAGGAGGAGATCTCGGCCACGGTGGTGCCGACGGCGACTCCCGCCGCCGGCACCGCACCGCTGACAGTGGAGTTCAGCGCCGAGGTGACCGTGCCGGAGGGCCGAGAGATCGTCGATCACCACTGGGAGTTCGGCGACAACCAGTACGTCCACGGCGAGACCGCGAGTCACGAGTACACGCGAGGCGGGCCGTTCACCGCACGACTGACGGTGACCGACGACGCCGGGGTGCGGACCTCGGCGACGGTCGCCGTCTCGGTCGACTAGCCCGACGCGGGCCCGGCGGGCTCCTCCCCGACCGGGCCCGCGTTCACCCTCCCTGACCAGGCAGCGTCATTCCCGAGGAAGGCTTGAAGTGATGGGCATCGTTCAACCGGAGTCCCGCCGAGGATTCCTGCGGCTGGCAGGCGGCGCCGCCGTCGCGGTCGGCGCGTCAGGACTGATCACGGCCAACGCCGCCGCCACGCCGGGCGGGCACCGCCGGGTGCCGAGGGAGCACATCGGCATCCAGCTCTACACGGTGCGCGGCCTGATGGAGTCCGATCCGCAGGGCACCCTGAACCGGCTCGGCGAGATCGGCTACGCGACGGTGGGCGTGAGCGGGCTCTACGGCCACAGCCCGCAGGAGTTCCGCGCCATGCTGGACACGGCCGGGCTGCGGGCCGTGCTGACGCATCTGAGCCTGGACGCCATCCGAGGCGACTGGCAGCAGGCGCTGACCGACGCCCACGTCTTGGGCGTGCAGTCGGTCGTGGTGCCGTCGCTGCCGGGTGATCTGCAGAATCCGGCGGGTTACCGGCAGGTGGCGGCCGAGTTCAACGTGGCAGGCCACGCGGCGCGACGGGCCGGGCTGCGATTCCTCTATCACAACCACGGCTTCGACTTCGCCACCGTCGACGGCGAGGTGCTGTACGACATCCTGCTCCGGGAGACCGACCGCAGGCTGGTCAACTTCGAGCTGGACCTCTACTGGGCGGTGGACGGCGGCTACGACCCGGTGGACTACTTCCGCCGGTATCCGGGCCGGTTCCCGGTGTTCCACGTCAAGGACATGGCGCCTGACGGCTCCTTCGAGGACGTCGGACACGGCACGCTGGACTTCCCTCGGATGTTCGCCGAGCGGCGGTCGGGTGTGCGGGAGTACGTCGTCGAGCACGATGCGCCCGCCGATCCGCTGCACAGCGCGCTGCGCAGCTACGAGTATCTGTCGACGATGCGGTTCTGAGTCGGCGGGCGGAGGCCGTCCGCGCGGTCCGCTCCCGCGAGATCTCGACCCCGCCGGTCCTGGACTCGAGGTCCTGAACTGGGCTCTCGATCCGGGCGCGGTCCCGCGGACTCGGCCCGTGCAGGCCGATCAGTGCCGGGCCGGACCCCCTAGGGGCCCGGTCCGGCCGGCCGCATGGACCTTGCCGAGCCGGGCCGACGGGTCGGGGCGGCGGACGAGGCCGGAGCCCGGCACATCCGAGCCGACGGAGCCGACGGAGCCGACGGGAGCACCGCGAGCCGGCGACACGCCGAGATCGGCACAGGCGCCGCGTACCGGCGGACGTCGCCGCCGCGGCGAGACGGTCAGCTGATGTCGGCGCCGTAGACGTGGTCGACGGTCATCACCATGAGCACCCGTCGATCCGACACCATCACCGATCGGTACTCGTCCCAGTCGGGGTGCTCCCCCGCCGCCCGGCGGTAGTAGTCCACCAACGCCTCGACCTCCGGCCCGTGTGGATCGGTGCCCGGACCGGTGAGCGTCGCCGTGCCCTCGGCCGTGGCCCACGCCCAGCCGTCGGCGCTGGTGACCTCCAGAGTGGCGCGCGGATCACGGCGGAGGTTCACCGTCTTGGCCCGCCCCTCGGTCATCGAGACGTAGAGCACGCCGGCCTCGCGATCGTAGAAGGGTGTGACCGGGGAGAGCTGCGGGCGACCGTCGGACTTGATGGTCGCGAGGACGCCGAGACGGCTCTCCGCCAGCAGGGTGTGCGGGTCGAAGGCGGCCGGGCTCTGCTTCGAGGCGGAGTCGGCCGCGTCCGGGTCGGCCTGCGCCGCGTCCGGGGCCGCCCCCGTGGCCGAGGGCCTGCGGAACTGCTCGATCAGCGCGGCGTAGCCGTCCCCGCCTCGGCCGTCCGCCACGGCGCGATCGGCCAGGGCGGTGAGGAACCGCGGCAGGTCGACGTCGACTCCGACTGCCCGGCTCTCGTCGACGAGATGCGTCATGGCGGCCCGGTGAGTGTCGATGGTCGCGTCGTCGCCCGGGTACACGCCCTCCTCGATCTGCCTCGCATAGCCTGCCAGCCAGCCGGCGGCGGTCTCGAGGGTCGAGACGGCGAGCGGCTGGAAGGCGTCGGCGCCGACGCCTGCGGTGCCGAGCAGTGCGGTGCCGTGGAGGAAGCTGTCGAGCACGCTCCACATCAGACTGAGCAGCGCCACGTCGTGCAGGGCGGCCAGGCCGTGGTCCGCGCCGAGGTGGACGGTCTTCCCGCCGAGGACGCGCAGCGTCGACTCGTGCCGGTCGAACGACGCCCGCGGCCCGCTGTGGAGGATGACGGTGTCGGGGCCGCCGACGGCCTGCGGATAGGCCATGATCGCGCCGTCGAGGTAGGCCAGGCCGTGCCGCCCCGCCCACTGCGCGGTCTGGCGTGCCTGCGCCGAGGAGCCCGACGTCAGGTTGACCAGGACTCGGCCGTCGAGAAGCTCGCCGAGCGGATCGAGGATCTCCCGTACCGCGGCGTAGTCCGCGACGCAGACGACCACGAGCGGGGCGGCGGCAACCGCCTCGGCCGCCGAGGCGGCGAGGGTCGCCCCGCCTGCGACGAGCCGATCGGCCTTCGCCGCCGTGCGGTTCCAGACGGTCGTGGGATGCCCGGCGCGAAGGAAGGCCTCCGCGAGGGCCGCGCCCATCAGGCCGAGGCCGAGCACCGCCACCGGAGCCTGCCGGGCGTCGCGGTCACGGGCGATGTGCTGTTCCGAGGATGCATCGGGGGTCATGGCACGATCATGAACCTTCACATCGGTATGAAGGTCAAGAACGCGGCCCGTACGACACGCGAAAGGAGTCACCGTGCTGATCGGCGAGCTGAGCAGGCGAACCGGCGTCCACACCCATCAACTGCGGTACTACGAGTCGCAGGGCCTCCTGCGTCCCGGTCGAGGCGCGGGCGGCTATCGCCAGTACACCGAGGACGCCGTCCTGGCCGTGCGGCAGATCCGGCAGCTGCTGGCGGCCGGACTGTCGACGCAGGAGATCGGCTTCCTTCAGCCGTGCGTGACGGGCACGGCGCCCGACCTGGAGGCCTGTCCGGAGATCCTGGCCATACTGCGGGCCCGACTGAACGGTCTGGACACGCGGATCGAGACGCTCGCCCGTTCGCGCGAGGCGCTGCGGAAGCACATCGAGGTCACCGAGCGGCGGATGTCCGACGGGCGTCGAGAGTGCGAGCCGGGAACGCTCGGCCCGGTAGGCTGATCCGTGACGGCGAACGGGCGACCCGGGAACGGTCCCGCGGGCCGACGACGGCAAGGGCTCTCCGGACGAGCGTGGGCTCCCGGATGCCGGCACGCTCGCCGATGACGCCGGGCGGGCACGAGTCCGAGCCGGTCGGGTCGCAGGCCTGACGGTGCGCCGCGTGCGGTGTAGCGCCCCGTCGAGCCGGCTGTGGCCGAACCAGCGCGATCTTCGGCGACGGCGTCGGACCAGGGCGGGCCGCCGCCGACTACGGCGACCCGCCCGGTCCTCGCGCCGCCCGCGGCGATACGAGACCACCACGGCAGACGGGAATCGTCGACGACCGTCGTTCACTCGTCGCCGCGCACCAGAATCATCGAAGAATCCCCGGCGGCACCCGTCCGCCCGTTTTCCACCCACCCGATGTCGGCCATTTACGGAATTGTTTCACGAATTCACCGTAGAAACGGGCACGGACATCGGAGAGTCGAGATTCGCCAGACGTCAGCCCGTCGGGGACGTCACTCCGGACTCGCGCGCCCGCTCGATGTCCGCGGGCGACGGCTCGACTCGGCTGAACTCGTCGTGGCCGAGCCGGGCGGAGGTCCACTCGTCCGCGGGCGTGGTCGACGAGGTCAGAATCCACTGGGTGTTGATCCGCTCCTCGGTCCCGTCGAAGTACTGACCGCTCCAGGTGGCCACGGAGTGCGCGTTGCGGAAGGAGTTCTCGTAGGCGACCACCCAGCCCAGCGGAATGCCCTGTCCGGTGGGGGAATCGGTGTCGTAGCGCCCGGTCAGGACGTAGGTGTTCTCCGCGTTGCCGACCGCGGACTCGTAGGTGCCGGTGAGCGACCCGTCCGTACCGGCGGTGATGACCATGATGGAGCCGAGCTGGTTGTACCAGGTGCCGGTGATGCCGACCGTGCTCGGCGACTCCGCCGCGACCGGAGCCTCGGCCGCTCCCGCGGTGCCCGCGAACAGGGTGAGCATGGCGACGAAGGCGACGGCGAGCGTCCTTCTTCCAGACATGGAGATCTCCTTGATCGAATGAGAGCGAACAGACCGGCAGGCTTCGCGATCGACCCCAGAGCGTCACGAGAAGAAGCCCGCCGAGCGAGAGCCTGCGAAGTCGACTTGATTCGACTTCCCGCCTCGGCGCCACCGACTCTAATCGACCAATAGAACCCGAACATGCACCGTTCGAGTGGTAATAGGACGGTAATACCGGAATGGATGATGATTTCGCACGCATCTACTCGCCGCGTTTGACACCGATCGGGCGACCCGGCCGGGTCCGATGTCCGACCGATCACCATCCGATCAACGGTCGGTCCGGGCGCAGGACGGTGCCCGGTGTCTCTCCGCACACCGAGCGGTCGCGATCACGCCGCCCCGCCGCCCACCGACCGGCGAGCCGATCCCGCGCGGCACCGCGGGCCCACCGAGCGCCGCCGTGTCGATGCGCTGCCGCCGATGCGCCGCCGTCGCCCCGTCCCGCGCGGGTACGGCGGCCCGCTCATCCAGGACCCGAGAAGGACCACTCGTCCCCGTAGACGTGGTGGATGCCGCCCCGATAGTGGAACATCTCCTTGGCCGCCACCCCGTCCACACCCGGCTTGCCGGGCGACCAGGCATTGGACTCGATCGGCTTCCCGTCGGCGGTCCCGTCCGCGCCGATGAGGACCGTCTCTCCCCGGGTGGAGCCGTAGTCGACGGTCAGCTCGAGCCGCCACAGGTAACGGTGCTCCGAGGTCAGGGTGGAGACCTCCAGATCGACCGCCTCGCCCTGCTCCAGGGATACCGACCGGACGTCGAGCCAGGGACGCGCCTGATCCCCACTGCCGTCTTCGACGTACCGCAACGCGCCGCTGGGATCGTCCAGGTCCACGAAGACGTCCTCGACGGCGCCGACACCCTGCGGAATCTCATGCAGCACGGTCCCGTCCAGCGGGGCCGACCGCTCGACGACCACCGCCCTCGCGGCGACGACGCGAACCGGCTCCCGCCGGTTGCCCACGAGCGTGACGTGGAAACTGCTCCGTGTCTTGTAGACGTCGCCGACCGCGACCAGCTCGGAGTCGCTGAGCACCGCGCCCCATGAGCCGAACTCGCGCACGCGATCGTCCTGGACCCTGTCATAGGTCCGTGCCAGCGTCGCGCGATCGAGCACGTCCGGGAACACCCAGGTCTGCGGGGAGACGCCGACAGGACGCACCCGTGCGGTCACGGCGGGCTCGGCGGCCAGTCTCGCGTCCTCGACCCGTTCGGCGCCCTGCTGGGCACGTGCCTCCAGCTCGCCCGCCTGATTCAGGCTGATGGTCGCGCCCAGCCACACGCCGCCGACGGTGAGCACCGTCGGGATCAGGGCGACGCTCGCCCAGGTCCACCATCGACGCCACTCGGGTTTCGCGGGAGCCTCGCGCCGACGACGGGCCGCCCTGCGTCGCCTGGCTCCGCGTCCCATGCCCGACCTCCTCACACCCCCCGAGCATAGCGCGCAGAGTCACGGTCCAGGCACGGTTCGTGTTGTCGGATATGGTCTCGGCCGCGTCGCCGCGACCGCGCCCGAGGTGTGCGTGGCGCACTCGACGGTCGCACCACGACGCGCACGTCGAAGCAGCCGCGCCTACGCCGGGACGGCGTCCGCCGCGGCGAGTCAGGACTCCTCGGCCTGCCGGCCGCCCAGGTGCCGGGCCAGGAAGCGTTCGGCGGCGCGTTGCAGGTCGATCAGGTCGTGCACGTCGGGGGAGACGCGCTCGACGTACTCCGTGACCTGGTACTCGACGTCGACGCCGCGGGCACGCAGCGTCGAGACGACGTCGTCCGACTCGGCGCGAGCCCCGCCCGCGGTGCGCACCAGGAACAGGGGCGTGCGGATCTGATCCAGCCTGCTGATCGGCGAGCGGGACAGCATGTCGGCCTCCTGCGCGGGTTCCTCGGGATCGCCCACGAACAGGTGCCAGTTGTTGGCCAGGAAGGGCCGCACGGCCTCGGACAGCCGCCGCATGAAGGACGTCAGATCGGCGATCCCGACGTAGTCGACGGCGGCGGCGAAGAAGTTCGGGGTGAAGGCGGCGCCGACCAACGCCGCGTAGCCGCCGTAGCCGCCGCCGAAGATCCCGATCCGCCTGGGATCGGCGTAACCCTCGCGCACCGCCCAGGCCGCGGCGTCGATGAGATCGTCGTGCATCCGGCCCGCGAACTCGCCGATGGCAGCCTTGACGAAGGTCTTGCCGTACCCGGTCGAGCCCCGGTAGTTCACCTGAAGCACCGCGTACCCGCGATTGGCCCACTGCTGGACGACCGGGTGGTAGCCCCAGGCGTCGCGGAGCCACGGGCCGCCGTGCACCACCAGGACCAAGGGCAGCCCCACCGGCTCCACGCCGACGGGCAGCGTCAGGTAGGAGGGCAGCGCGACGTCGTCGCGCGCGGTGATCGTCACCGGCGTCATCGGCGCCAGGTCCTCGGGCTCCAGCCGCGGATACGAGCGGGACAGCAGGCGGCTCTCCCCCGTGACGTGGTCGTAGAGGAAGGTGGCCCCCGGGTCACGGTCGTGGGTGAAGGACACCACCCACCGTCGTTCGCCCACGTCGGAGGACACCGCGGCCAGGTCGCCGTCCGAGAGCCCTTGCAGATTCGCCAGTACCTCCGCGAAGTGCGGGTCCAGCGCGTGGATCACCTGCCGCTCACCCAGATATCGGGCTCCGAGCAGCTCCCCCGTGCCCCGGCGGAGAATCAGCGGCGATGGGACCGAGGACGCCACGGCGGACCGGGTGTCCAGGTCGAACGCGGGGTGGCTGTCGACCTCGGTCTCCGTACCGGTGGCCAGGTCGAGCCGAGCCAGCCGTGTCCGGTCGCTCCCCCGGTTCGACCCGATCCACAGCCCTGTGCCGTCCGGGGTCGGCTGCGTGGGAGAGATCGCCGTCGGATGGTCGGCGCCGTCGAACAGCGCGACGGGCGTCAGCGATCTCGTGGCGCCGTCCCATCGCGACAGTTCGATGTCGCCGTCCTCGGTCAGCGAACAGGCGAACACCGCGCCGTCGCGGCCGCCCACCCAGCCTCCGACGTCACCGGGGCTCCGCGCCACGAGGGTGAGGTCGCCGGAGGCGATGTCGAGTTCGTGGAGGTCCAGCAGGTCGGGCCGCCGCGTGCTCAACGTCAGAAGCGCCCTGCCCGGTCGACCGAGGGGCAGGTCGACCTGGGCGACGACGGTGCCGGGAAACGGCGTGAGATCCACGACCGGGGCCACCGGGTTCAGCAGGTCGACCCGATACAGGTGTCCCGTCCCGACACCTCCTCGGGTGTAGAGCAGCCACCGGGAGTCGTCGCTCCAGTGATACTCCCGCACGCCGAGCGCGTCCTCCGCGGAAACCCTGCGGGCGACCTCATCGACGACGTCGACGGGCCGCACCCACAGGTTCAGCCGGTCCCGCCATGGCGCGAGGAAGGCGATCGTGGCACCGTCCGGCGAGATCGACGCTCCGCCCGCGGGTGGTGTGAAGAACTCCTCCACCGGGATGAACCTCGGCAACGCCATGTCGATCCTCTCGCATGCTGGGCGGTCTCGGTGGTCGGGCGGTCTTGGTGTTCAAGCGACCTCGCGGGGTTCGGCGGTCCCGTGACCGCCGCTCGCCCGCCGCCCGGGCGGTGCGCCGTATGCCGGTGAGCTCCGTCCGCCGACCGCACATGACGAGACGCGCACGTCGTTCGTCGTTCGTCGTTCGTCGTTCGTCGTTCGTCGTTCGTCGTTCGTCGAGGAGAACTCGTGCCGTTACGGCACACTCAAGGCCGACGACAGTGATCCGCGTCACGACGCCCGGTCGAGTACGTCGGTGCGGGACCGCCGCCCGGCCGGCTCGACGCACGAGCATGAGCGAACAGTCTCGTAACGGTATGGTCTCCACACATCGTCCGCACTCGGCGAGGCGTGCCGAATGATCAGTCGCACGAAGAATGGACAGTCGTGGCGTGGAGCACCCGTCAGCTCGCCGAACTCGCCGGGACGAGCCTGCGGGCGGTGCGGCACTATCACGCCGTCGGCCTGTTGACGGAGCCGGAACGAAGCTCCAACGGCTACAAGCGCTACGGCGTCGCGCATCTCGTGCGCCTGCTGCGCATCAAGCGGCTGGCGGAACTGGGATTCTCCCTGACCCAGATCGCCGACATGGGCGACGCCGACGAGCATCCCGAGCAGGAACTGCGAGCGCTGGACGCCGAACTGGCCCGGACGATCGAACGTCTCCAGGCGGTGCGCACCGAACTGGCCGTCACCCTGGAGCAGTCAGCCCCGACCGACCTGCCGACCGAGATGGGCCTGTCCGCCGACGACGTCAAGTTCAGCGCGGCCGACCGTTCCTTCCTCGTCGTGCTCTCCAGGGTGCTCAGCCCCGCGTCGCTCGACGTCTACGCGGAGATGGTGAAGACCTCCCAGGAACACCCCACCGAGGCCGAGCTCACGAACCTGCCCGACGACGCCGACGAACAGACCCGACACGAGCTCGCCAAGCGGCTGGCCGCGCATGTCAGCGACCTGGAGAAGGCCTTTCCCCGTTTTCTGGAGGCCGCCCAGGACACCAGGCTGGGCACGCGGGCCGCGGCGGAGACGATCGGCGTGGCGATCACGGACCTGTACAACTCGGCACAGATCGACGTCATGCGGCGACTCAACACACTGCTGGTCGCCGGGCGGGCGGCGAAGGCCGAGCCGGACACCGACGACGCCGAACCGGACTCGGACGACGGGGCGGGCGCGTAGGCCGTGCGGGGGTCGGCAGCCGGCGCTCGGAGCCCGCGCAGCGGTCGATCCATCGGCTGCGGCGGGGCGTTCGAAGGCCGGCTCTGCGATCCGACCGTGATATCGCGTGTTCCCGCCGTTCACGGCTCCGGACGGGCGGGACTCGGCGGCGGACTCGGCGGCGGACTCGGCCGACCTTAGCGCCGCACGCGTCGGCACCTCATGTCCGCACCACGGCCCGGCCCTCGGCCGGCGAGTCAGCCGGTGCGACGTCGACTCCCGTCTGGAGGTCGTAGCCGCCGGTCCATTCGTAGAGGACGTCCTCGATGACCGGGACGAGACGGCGCCGCACCTCCGGCCGCTCCATGGTCTGGTCGTTGAACGAGACGACATACGGCTGCAAGGTTCGGAGAGCCTCGCGCTGCTGTGACGGCCTGGTCGCCGGATCGCGGAGCGCCGCGAGCTGCTCCGAGCAGTCCGCCGTCCCGTCCTCGCCGCGATAAGCACTGATCACGACCGCCATGCCGTCCTTATCGATCATTCGGAAGCGGTGCGGCCCGTCGGCGACGTCACGAAAACTGCCCCGTCGGCGATTCTCGGTGATGTGGTGCCAGTCCTGCCAGTTCAGCTTGTTCCGTGGGTGCCCGTCCGAGTTGAGACCGAGCCTCGCGTAGACGTCCTCGAAGTACGTCCTCACCGCGTCGAGGTCATCCGGTGCCGCACGACCCGGCCCGAAGCGGCTCTTCGCCACCTCGGCTGCCGTTCGGTAATAGCCGCCCGGCAGTCCGCCGCCCACCGGGTCGAAGATGATCACGACCCCGTCGCCGCGCCTGCCCTCACGGTCACACCGCCCGGCGCTCTGCAGGTGGGCCTCCGCGGTGGCCCGCGCCCGATAGACCGCCGGAAAGTCGACGTCGACGCCTGCCTCGATGAGCTGGGTGGTCACCACGAGCAGCTTCTCGTCGTCACCGAGGATCTTCCCGGCGAGATCGAGCATCGCCATGACGTGCAGGTCGCACATGTTCCGAGATATGTGCAGCACCCGGTGTCCCTCGGCCGCCCGCAGGCAGGCGTCGTGGAGGGCACGGGCATCGTCGCGCGTGTTCACGATCAACAGAGCCTGTCGCCGAGTCGCCGCGTCACGCGCGACCTCGTCCCATGTCGGCTTCGGGTCCGTCCAGAAGCGATAACGCACGCTGCGCGCCCGATCGAGGCGTTCCTTCGGCACGGTGACGATGTCCTCCACGCCTCGCTTCTCGCCTTCGACGCACAGATTCTCCCAGACCGGCAGGCTGTCGAAGGTGGGCTGGGTGGCGGAGCAGAGCAGCACCGTGCAGCCGAAGTGCTCGACGAGGACCCGTAGCGCGTCGAGGATCGGGACCAGCATCTCGGCGGGCAGGGCCTGCACCTCGTCGAGGACGATCACCGAGCCGGCGATGCGATGAAGTTTCCGCATCGGGCCGGGCCGGCGGGAGAACAGCGACTGGAAGAGTTGCACCGTGGTGGTGACGATGAAGGGCGCGTCCCAGTTCTCGGCGGCCAGCTTCATCCTGGATTCCGAGAGATCGACGGCCGAGTGGTCTTCCAGCACCGTGTCGGCACCGAGGTGGTGCCTGAGCACCTCGGCGTTCTGCCGGGTGATGGTGATGAACGGGACCGCCATGATGACGCGGCGGAGACGATGCTCGCGGGCGTGGTGCAGGGCGAAGCCGGTGGAGGCGAGCGTCTTGCCCGTTCCGGTTCCGGTGGCGAGTCGGTAGATGCCCCTCGGCCTGACGGCCGCCTGTACCGCCTGATCGTGGATCTCGCCGCGCAGCAGGTTGAGTGCCGAGACGGGCGATGCCGACTCGGAGCGGACCCGGTCGAAGCGTTCGAGAAGAGAGACCGGGTCAAGCGGCTCGCCGAGCCGGACCTCGGTGGCCGCCATGAAGGCCCCGGTGTCGAGGTAGTCGGCGTCGACGAGAGCGGAGTAGAGCAGCCGCAGCCCGATATCGCACACCGACCGGTCGGCCTCCCAGGCTGCGGGCAGGAGCGTCGGCCCGGTCAGCATGGCCTCGGCGCGCGGGACCTCCCGCAGGAAGGCCCGGCCCGCCTCCGCGAAGCGGGCCGCCGACTCCGGATCGGTGGGCAGGTCCGCCAACTCGCCGACGGTGGTGAGTCCCTTGTGGTGTCCCAACACCGTGAGGGCGGCCGGTCCCGCGACGCGCCGAAGCAGGTGCGCCCCCACATCGGCGTGGGGAATGCCGATGTGACCGCGTCGCCCGTTCTGCCTGCCGACGACCAGTAGTCGACGTTGCCACGAGTACAGGCACTTGCCCGCGTCGTGGCAGAGACCGAGTACCTCTCCGAGGTCGGCGGCGTTCAACGGTTCGGCGAAGGACCTGGCGAGCCGGGCAGTGCCTTCGGCATGATCGCCGCAGCGGTGCCAGTGTTCGACAGGCGTAAGCGGCCTGCTGTGGGCGTACATCGTGCGTTGCGCGTCCACTCGCCAGGTTCCTCGTTTCTTCCTTCGATTCAGGCCAGCTGGGCGACGGTGACGCCTGCGGGCAGAGCAGCGTCGTCAAGCTCCAGCTTGTAGTGCTCGGCGAACGACCGGGCGGGCTCGTCGGGGCGAGTCCGGTGGATCGTGACGCGCTCGATCAGCGTGTGCGCGGGTACCGCGCCGTAAGCGTCGGGGTGGGAGAAGACGTAGAGGCCACGGGTGGCCATCTCGCCACGAGCGGCCGAGCCGGTGTGATCCCACATCATCAGGAGTGCCCGATAGAACAGTTCCAGGTCCTCACGGGTGACCCCCGCCTTGGTTCCTCGGACGCCGGAGTAGTGCAGCCGAGCGGTGTACAGGCCGTAGGGCACGGTCCACTTGTTGCCCATCTCCCCGTGGCCGGTGTCCTCAGCACGGGTCTTGGCGACCCGCGTGATCGCGTGCTGCTCCGGGGCGATGGGGTCGACCGAGCGGGCGAAGGTGACCTGCATCGGGCCGCGCATCCTGCCCAGTGACTGGGTGTTGCCGGTGCTCAGGACACCGCCGAACATGCGCAGGTCGTAGTAGCGGTGTCGCAGCCAGGCACGCGCCTCGTCGGACTGGGTAGCCTCGATCCGCTTGCGGGTCTTCTTCGCCCCGGTTCCCTCCGGCTTCTCCAAGGGGATGCCGTTGGCGGTGTAGGACTCCTCCAGCCGGGGGTTGAGCGCCTCCCCCGCCTCCACGAAGACGCGGTATCGGTCGAGGTCGGCCGACGCCGCAGCCGCCAGCAGCGGAACGGTGTCGCGGATCTTCCGCTTGATCGCCGCGTCGGTCATCAGGCCCTGATTGGTCTGCAGGTCCTGCCGAGGCTGATTGGCGGCGTCCGGATCGCCGTTGGGGTTCCCGTCCAGCACGTCGAAGATCAGGAGCATGTCGTGGCGGACGGCGGGGTCGGTGTGATCAGTCATCGCTGTTCTCCGAGGTCGTCGGTGTCGGGGTCGTCGGTGTCGGGGTCGTCGGTGTCGGGGTCGTCGGTGTCGGGGTCGTCGGTGTCGGGGTCGTCGGCCCCTGAGTCGTGGGGTCCTGAGTCGTGGGAGTCCCGATCACGGGAATCCGAATCAGGACCTTCGGGGCCGTGGTCGCCCCTGGCCGCGCGAGCCGCCCTGGCGATCTCCTGCTGTTCGAAGAGCCGATGCCGCTGGTGACCCAGGCCCAGCACGAGCAAAACCTGTTCGGCCGGACTTAGCGGTCGCGTCAGGGTCTCGTCGACGATCAGCGTCTGCATCGCGGCCAGCTCTCGTCGCAGTGCCGCCGCCGCCGCAGGCCTCCTTCGTTCCAGTCTGGGCAGCCATGCGCTCTCCGCCAGATGCAGACCGTCACGGAGCACCAGTCCGGGGCGGGTCCGCGCGCCGCCGAGCATGCGGGCAGCGAACGTCCGATTGATCCTGCTCTCGGAGGATCGGTGCTGCACGGAGTCGAGCAGTGCCAACAGGCGTCCCAGCACGTAGGCGGCGGGCTGGTCGGGTGCGTCCAGCGTCAACACGGGCTGTCCCCTTCTGGAGAGTTGCAGGAGTGCGAGGCGAGGTCCGTCGATGCGGTGATCACGCCAGACGCGGTGCAGCACCCGCCCCGTGACCTTTCCCGGAATCGAACGTCCGGTCAGTGCGGCGTGCAGGAGCACGTCCTGGAGATCCTTGAGTCGGTCGTCGGCCTTGGATCCCATCGGGACATAGCCGATTTCGGTATGGCGACCACAGGACACCGCGAGGCGCCACAGGGAGAAGACTCGACCGTTGACCCGGTGATCAGCCATCCAGGATCGAACATTGCGGAGCAGGTCCGACAGCGAGATGTCGATCCAATCGCGCACGATGAGTCGCGAGACGTTGGCGCCCAGAGTCACCGCGCGGAACTTGGCCGTGGCGATCGGTCGATTCCGCGCCATTCCCTTCTCAGCGCTTCTGAGCACCTCGCCGACGTCTTCGGGATCACCGCTGCCCTCCTCCAGCAGGGTGCCCACGATCGCACCACGTAATGCGCGCCGTCACCATCCAGCGGCTGGTCGACGATGAGACCCGATCGATAGAACGCGGCCACGGCATGGGGAACCGGGTCGTGGTCCGGGTCGATCTGAGCCGTCCACTCGTCTATGAGCTGCCGGAATGCCTGCTGTCGGCGTGGGGTGTGGGGGTTGGGGACCCGCTCCCTCGTCTTACGGTCGACTCGCTGCCAGCCGAGGACGTACTCCGCGAGGTCCGTGCCGAGCGCGGCGGCCACCCCGCTGGTGCGGTCCGGGTCAGGGATCAGCAGCGGGACTCCCAGCCTGCCCTTCAGACCATGCAGCGGAGTGAGCCCGAGAACAGAGCCGGCACCGTCGAGATCGAGCTGCCAGTGCACCGATCGCTCGACGTAATTGCGGGGGCCGTCACCGACGCGGTCAGTACCCTGATGGGCGAAGTGGTGCAGCAACATCAGCCCGCCGCCTCTACAGCCGCCGATGCCGAACTCGGTGGGGTCAGCGCCTTCTCCGGGACGCGGAGCACGCCGCCACGCAGGCTGGCGCGGAACCAGTTCCAGTGTCGGAACTCCTCGCCCTCGTACACCGCCGAATGCGGCATCAGTCCCATGTCGAGATCGAGCGTCTCCTGTACCGGGGTCTCGTCGACCGCGCTGAAGTCGGCCACGAACTCACGGGAGCCGAGATAGGGCTGGCTGAAGCACGCGCCGCGCCGCAGCCGTCGGAAGAACTGATCGCGATAGGCGGGCATGGTCTTGTCCGCTCCGTCGAGGACCTGTATCCAGCCGCGAATCCGGTAGCCCACGTCGCGCAGGCACAGCGACATGCGCTGTGTGCGAGAGTCCGGTGCGGCCGTGTCCAGGGTTCGCCCCGCCAACGCGCTGTGGACCGGCGGCATCCGGGAGGTCTCGTTCCGCCTGATCGCGAACTGCACGATCGGCGTGAGCACCTCGATGCGGTCCACTTCGTATCGCATGCCCGGGTGCCAGTAGATCGACTCCAGGACACCCACCGCGGCGGTCGGCGTCATACAGGGGTACGTCACCCGCTCCGTCTTGAACTCCGGCCGCGTGAACAGCGCGGCCTCTCCCCACACCTGCATGGCCACCCGCCCACGCGAAGACATCGCGTGCTGCGCCGTCATGCACCACCGCCCTTCCCGTCCGTACCGCACCTGGGTAACTACTTTTCGCGGATCTGATTCACTTTTCATCTAAACCTCAACGCCGCGACTCACGACCGGCCAGCACGACCAGGGGGGATACAACGGCCCAGGCCACGATGACCAGGCGACCGTAGAAACGGGCACCGACAGAAACGGCGGCGAAAGCGGTCACACATCGACGAGATCACTCGTTTAAGTGATCTATCCCCGCGATCGTTCGCTTCCTGCTATGGGACAGCGATCAGCCACAGAGATGCCGCCGGCCGGGATGACACCACGTGGAGAGAGTTGCCCCCACGCCAGCCGATCTGAATAGCCCCGACACAGACGCAGAATGGTCGTACGTGCTGCCGACGCAGAAACGCCCACCTCCTCGCCGGATCTCGATTCGAGTCGACTCCGGAAGAAGATCAACGCTTCGAGGCGCCGCTCTCCAGCCTGCCCACACGCACTGCCACGCCCCAAAGCGACCCGTCGACTCCACCAGGGCACCGTCGTTCCATACGTCGCGACAGCTCGGTGAATCCACACCGAGGCGAGGCGCTTCGTACGAGCGAGTCGTCAACGATCAGCCCACCGGGACTACCCGCAACGAAGTAGCCGAGGGACACGACGACTTGGACAGCCGGAACCGTCTGTCGGGGCCGAGGCCGTCCCTTCCGGCTGGGGGTGGAGATCACACGATGACACAACGTGATCCATCCTGCCTAGACTTCGCCTGAAGGCATAGAACGGCAGCGCGAGGCTGCGGCTTCGCCGAGACGAAGTGGACGTGATCCCCCATGCCTGTGAACACTGCGGACCATCGTCGTGAAGTCGGGAACCGGTTGCGCAGACTTCGCGAGCGCAGTGGCAAGTCTCGTGCCGTGTTGGCAGGGCTGGTCGGGAAGTCCGAAGACTGGCTGAAGAAGATCGAGCGTGGTGAGCGCGGCCTGCCGTTGGGCATGGCGGCACAGGTGGCACGGGAACTGGGCGTGCGTGATCTCTCGGCGTTGTATGGCGGCGATCTCTCCGCTCCCGTGCGGATCGCAGAACGACCGGCACACCCGGCTGCGGAGATGGTCGGCCTGGCCCTGACCGAGTACACGGTCGACACCGCCGAGGCGGCGCCCTCGGTTGCCCACTACACCGCTGCGGTGGAACGGGCGTGGCGCGATTGGCACGACTCTCCTCATCAGCGAACCTATGCGGCCGGCGAGCTTCCCCGGCTGATCCGCGTCGGGCGTGCGGCGGTCCGGGAGTCCGAGGGTGTCGCACGAAGCCAGGCGCGTCGCTCGCTCGCGGACGCATATCATCTGTGTCAGGCGTACCTCGCCTGGCAGGAGAACAGCAGGCACTGGTATTGGCTGTCCGTCGATCGAGGACAGCAGACAGGCGAGGACGCGGACGATCCTGCCGCACAGGCCACCGCGCTGCTGTACTCCGCGTTCGCGCTGCGGGTCACCGACCGAGCAGAACAGGCCATGGACCTGTTGGACTCGGCGACCCGAGTACTCGACCCCCGGCTCGCCGACGGCGACGACGAGACTCGCGCGTTGTGGGGCGCGGTGCAGCTCGCTCGTGCCTCGACCACGGCTCGCCAACTCAAGGATCCGTCCGCCTGGGTGCACTGGGAACGAGCGGCCACCGTCGTCGACACCTTGTCAGCAGACTACGGACACCACCGGCACGGGTTCAGCCGCCAGCACGTCGAGCTGCACAAGACCTGGATCGCCCAGTCCCTGGGCGATGCCACGGAGGCGTTGCGGCACGCTGACGATCTCGACGTCGACACGATCCCCTCCCGCAGTTGGCAGGCCTCGCATCTGGTGAACGTCTCGCGTGCCCTGCATCAGCAGCGCGACAGCGGAGCACTGATCCCCCTGCTTCAAGCCGAGCGATACTCCCCCGAGGCGTTGCGCTTCAGCGTCACAGCACGGGACGTCGTCATCACCCTCGCCTCCACCGGCCGGTCCACGGTCCGTTCCGAGGCGGCTCGGCTCGCCGAACGACTCGCGATCATGATGTAGGGACAGGGTGTCCGGGGGGACGTTCTGTCCCCTCCGGCCCGCTATCGCGCCCCTAACGTCTCCGGCGATCACCGGAGGTGTTGATATGAACACAGATAGTCAAGGACGAGTCGTCCTCGAGAGGCGTGAGAGCAAGTACGGCGATGGAGGTCTCCGTCGATGGAGGCCACCCGTGGCGCGGTGCGAACGGACGGCTTCGGCAGTTCTGGACGAAACAGTCCCCATCATCACGACCGCGCCGTCGGCGGGATCGTGCCGAACACGGGATTCCCGGTCGGTGGCGTCGTGAATCTCTCCGACGACCCTCTGTTCATGGCGCTGGTCCTGCTCTGTGTGGGGCTGCCCGCCGTCGAACTCGCCTGGCGAGGGTGGCGGCGATCTCACCCGGCTCGGCGATCACCGTCCCGGCGGGAATGGGCACGGTTGCGGGCAGCGGACGCACGCACCGTGGCCGCCCGTGAGGAAGCCGACGAGCGGACCACTGCACGGCGCGCCGCCGTGCGCAGGCGCCTCGGCGTCGTCGCTGTTCAATGTCGGGCGAACACGGTGGCGGCGGAACGTCGGCACCGCGCCGACCCGGACGACGGCTGGGTACGCGCCTTCTCGGGGAGGCTCGCATGACGTCGACCGCGCTCTCCCCGACACCGGCGCTCTTCCGCGGTTCGGGTCCGGGAGGACGAGACGACATCGCAGGCGGGCACGCCGACGCCGCCGAGGCCGTGGCCGCCGAGCAGACGAACCGCAGCTCGGCGGCCGCTCCCGCGGACCCGCGTTGGGCCGGGCGGTTCCGGCGGATGGAGCATCGTCGGGACGACGAGTACCGGTCGGTGACCGTCGCCGTCTGCGGGGCGGCGCTCGTGTCGGTGGGCGAGTGGGTGCGGCTGCCGCGCTGCTCGACGTGCTTCCCGGCGGCGCGGCGATGAACGGACTGGCGTGGTTCGTGCGATCGGTGCGCTCAGGTGACACACACCTGGCCTCGGCACGGTGGAACGGATCCGCCCCCATCCGCCCGGTGTGCGCACCGGAGATCGAGTTCCGGGCGATGAATCGGCGTCCGCTGCTGGTCTGCTTCTACGACGAGCAGCGGTGTCCGCTGTGCCTCCCGCACGTCCTCGATCGACCGACCGCGCCGCCGAGGACGCGGGCGGCGGTGCGGTGACCGCGAACCCGCCGGACTGGTTCACCCAGGACACGCTGCCGCAGGCGGGCCTGTGTCTGGACCGACACCTGATTCCCGGCACGCGCCCGGCCGACGGGACGTCGGTGATCGCCGCCTGCGGGATCGCGATGGTCGTGCGGCCCGCTCCCGAATGCGATGTGGACGGCGATCTCCGGCTGGTCGGGGTTCGGCCGTGCTGGTACTGCGTCGACCGGGCCGCGGGCCGCCGCCCGACGGGGCCGAGACGACCCGCCGCCGAGGACGGCCTGCCGCCGTCGCGCCGCATCGCGGGCGGCGACGTCGTGCCCGT
Organism: Actinoalloteichus hoggarensis; assembly: GCF_002234535.1. Taxonomy (NCBI): domain Bacteria; kingdom Bacillati; phylum Actinomycetota; class Actinomycetes; order Pseudonocardiales; family Pseudonocardiaceae; genus Actinoalloteichus; species Actinoalloteichus hoggarensis. The sequence goes on along the minus strand of NZ_CP022521.1, from coordinate 2,958,474 downwards.
AACGACGACGGGCGCGCCGAGCGGCCTCGGGCGGCGCCTCCCCGGCGACGCTGAACGCACCGACTTCTGATTCGACACCGCCCGGAGACCGACGGCACCGCCGGTGGTCCGTGCGACGACCGTGCCCCCCGTCCGGCCCACCCGACCACGACGCCGACGAACAAGGAGAGACCTCGTCCATGCCCGACGACACCACCCCCACACCGACCTCGGCCTTCTCACACCGCACCGCCTTCGTCCCGGCCGACGACCGCATCGCCGACCGGCGTCCGGACTCGACAGCCGAGACCCGGTCGTCGCCGCCCGCAGGCGGGGACGCCGATGCAGGCCGCGGGCCCGCCGCAGGCCCGGCGAGCGAGGTACACGGCGACCCGCCGCCGTCTGGCGTCGATGCTCACGCCCGCCGAGCGACCCGATCGGGGACCGGCGGTTCCGGGCGTCTGCGCCTGCAGGCGGCGCCCCGGATTCACCCGTCCGTTCCCACCCGGCTTCCCGCGCAGGCACCGGCGCCGGTGTCGACGACGTCGGCTCCGGTCACCGGCGGCTCCCCCGGCTCGGCGCCGTCGGGTCGGGGCGCTGCAGGCGGCGAGCCCGTAACGCCTGCGGGCGCCACGCCGGGCCACACCGACTCCGCCGAGCCGTGGCTGGTGTGGGAGGCGTTGCTGGCCGCCGTCCAGCGGTGGACGGTGCAGCCCGCCGAGGCGCTCCGGCACGCGCACGGCATCACCGTCTACGACTACCGACTGCTTCGGCTGCACGCGCGTGCCTCACACCCGATGCGCAAGGCCATCGCGAACACCGCGCTGGACCTCCCGCCGCGCGGTCTGGATCACAGCGTCGCCCGTCTCGTCGAGCGCGGCTATGTGACGGTGCAGGGCGTTCGCGCCGCCCGGCGGCTCGCTCTGACCCCGGCGGGCGGCGCGTTCCTCATCGAGGTCGTGGAGACGCTGCGCGCGGTCACGGCCCCCAGTCTCACGGGCACCGCGCTGCGACCCTCGGAACGGGCCGCGCTGGTCGCGCTGTTGGGCAGACTGCGCAACTGATCAACGCCGCGTTCTTCACCACCGTCACGGGCGACCAACCGAGGGCCGCCGCATCGGAAGCCGATCCGATCGCCGCGTCGCGCCCGGTGGTGATGCGGGGAGGACTCGACGAGGGCGGTGTGACCCTGGTCGGCCAGTGCGACTCGCATCCGCCGTCGTGGCGGACGTGCGGGGCCGCCTGCCCGGCGTCACAGGATCAGCGCCGAGGACGAGGCGGACACCGCCACGCCCGCCACCTCGCGTGCCGGGTGCGACGGTCTTCGGTCTCGGTTCGGCGGCGGCCTGTCTCGCCGTGCAACCTGCCGTCCTCACGCTCTCGTCCAACCGATCAGGGGAGATCGCGACAGGGAGTGACCATGCGTGATCGGGGAGTCGTCGCCGCCGTCTGCGGCGCGCTGCTGGTGCTCGGCGGCTGCGGGCACGGCGAACCCACCGCCGCAGGGGTGACGAGTGCGGAGATCGACGGCTGGCAGCTCGTGGGGGGCGAGACCGCCGACGGTCCGTTGACACCCGACGAGCGGTATCCGGTGACGCTCGACTTCGAGGACGGCGGGATCGCACGGGGCACGGCGGCCTGCGACGACTACGGAATGTCGGTGCGCTGGAACGGGGCTCGCGTCAGCTTCGACCACCCGTCACAGACGCGGACGGGTTGTGTGGACGCCGGGATGACGGCGATCGAAGGCCGCTTCCTCGCCGCCTTGGCCGCCGTGGACGAGGCCGTCGAACGATCCGCCGAGACTCCGGTGTTGAGCGGCCGCGACGTCGAGCCGCGCTTCGCCGCGCCGCCCCGAGTCCGGGTGGACCAGCTGGTCGACCGGACCTGGCGGCCGGCGTCGCCGATCGACGAGCACGGCACCGAGACCGCGGCCGTGGGCGATCCGCTCGAACTGCGCCTGGACGAGCAGACCCTGCGGGCGGACCTCGGCTGCCGCGAGCTCGACGCCGCCTGGCTCGCCAGGACCGGCGCGGTCGTCTTCACCAGGTCGGACACGGGAGGCGCGGACCTCGCCTGCGACGACGTTCCCACCGAGCAGGAACAGCGCGTCGGCGCCGTCGTGGGCGACGGCTGCCGCGCGGCGGTGGACGACGACCGGCTGAACCTCACGTCGACGCTCGGCGGCGAGCGGCTGTCCTGTCGAGGCGCGGGGTGACGGGCGCTCCCGTGCGCAGGCGGGAGAACGGTGCGGCGCTCGCCCTACCGGGTGAGTCGGCGAGTCAACGAGGTCGATCGACGGCGAGACGACGGTGGAGGAAGACACGATGCGACAGCGACAGCGGGACGTGATGGCGACGACGGCATGCGCGGTGGTGCTCATGCTGGGGGCCTGTGGTCAGCCGGGCGCCGAGGCAGGCGACGCCGCGGTGCCGGCCCGGCCGGATCTGACGGGTTCCTGGGAGCTCGCGGGCGGCGTGATGCCCGAGGGAACACTCGAGGAGATCGAGACTCGGCCCGCGACGGTGGAGTTCTACGGCGACGGACTGATCCGGGGCACCGCCGCGTGCAACGACTACGGCGGCGAGGTGAATCCGCCGAGCGCGGCGACGCTGCTGACCCTCGGCGGCATCAACCAGAAGGACTGCACGGCACAGGGGTCGACGCACGTGATGGAGCTGGAGCGCCGCTTCGTCGACGCGCTCGCGGCGGTCGAGCGTGCGGATCGGGACGGGTTCGAGCTGATCTTGTTCGGGCCCGGCACCGAACTGCGCCTCCGCGCGCTCCCGCCCGCACCGGTGGACGACGTCGTGGACCGCACGTGGTCGTTGGAGTCGATCACGGGCACGACGGGCACGGTGCGGGACCCGGTGGCGGCCACGGAGGTGCGGTTCGACGCCGACCGCACGGTCTGGGCCGTCGAGGCGGGGTGTCATCGGATGACCGGCGTCTGGGAGGAGCGGACGGGCGGAATCCGCGTACACGGTTCGGCACTGACCCCGGAGGCCGCCGAGTGCTCCGAGGAGCTTCGGGAACAGGGGCATCCGCTCACCACCTGGCTCGGTGAGGTCTTCCGCGCCGAGATCGACGGGGACCGCCTCGTCCTGTCCTTCCCGGACGGCCGCACGCTGGTCCTGCGCACGAGCGCGTAGCCCGCCGAACTCCGGTTCCCGGCCGCCGCAGGACCCGCCCCGGCGTCGCGCGGCGGCCGACGGGAACCTCGTACGAGTCGGGCGTCCGCGACGCGACGGTCTCAGCCGCCTGCCGCGTCGCCGTAGTCCGCCGCCTCGACCCGAGCGTCGTCGTGACCATCGCCGAGACCGAGCAACATCACGCCGGGCAGGCGACGTCGCCTGCGGGCGTGGGTGCCCGCCGGGGCGGTGTGCGCCGCCCCGACACCGGGCGGCGGTGGGACGAGCAGCAGCGCCGCGACGGACTCGGTCACCGGGGAGAAGTCGCCGTCCCACAACACGGGCACCAGCCCGGCAGGCATCGGGCCCTCGTCGACGACGACGCCCCAGCGCGGCGGGCTGTCCCGCGAGACGACGCGGGCGTCCAACGGGAAGAAGCCGCTCGGCACCGCTCGCGGCTGTCCGGACGGCTGACTCACGGCTCCAGGCTACTCGTGCCGCCCGACCCCGCCCGGCGGCCTCCGGCCACGCCGGCACCGTTCGTCGCCGAAGGCTGCCTGCAAGGCGGTCCGTCACCGGAGACCGCGCGATCGGGGACGGCGGCCGGCTCCCACCATCCCGCGACGGCCGTGGCGAGCAGCGTCGCCGAGCGTACGACCAGCCATCGACCGCACGAGCAGCGCAGGTAGCGCAGCACGCCCTCCGACGTGTGATGGGAGGAGGCCGCGACGAGATTCGTCCGCCCGCAGGACGGGCAACGGCGCGGGACGGATCGGCTCCGGTCGACACTCATGCGCACAGCGTGGTGTCATGGTTCAGTGCATTTCAACCCTTACGGCGGGCGGGCGGCCGAGATGGCGGCGGCGCTGGTGAACCTCGGCCCCGACGCGACGCCCGACGACCTGCACGCCCTGTTGGCGGCACACGACTACCTGCCCCGACAGCGGCCGACGCCACGACAGACCGGCCTGCTGCTCGACTGGGCGGCTCGGCTGCGCCCGTTGTTCGACGAGGTCGACCTGGATCGACAGGTCGACCTCGTCAACGAGCTGCTCGCCGAGTCGGCGGCCCGGCCTTATGTCTCGCGGCACCATGGGCGCGCGCCGCACCTGCATGTCGCCGACGAACGCCGCCCGCTGGAGGAGCGCCTCCGCGCTTACACCGCCGCAGGACTGGCGACGGCGCTCTGTCAGGACGCGACACGTCTCGGCTCGTGCGCGCGGGACGGCTGCGCAGTCGTGTTCGTGGACGGCTCGCGCAACGGTCGGCGGCGATTCTGCTCGACGCGGTGCGCCAATCGCGTGTACGTCGCCGACCACCGCCGGCGCCGGGCCGCGGAGGAGGACCGCACGAGGAGCCCCGCCGAGTCCGTATGACGCGCCGACACGATCTCCTGCGGTCGTCCGACCCTGCCCGTGTCCGCCAGTCTCCTTCCGAGACTCCGACTCAGCCGAATCCCGTCGGAGCGGGTGGCGCGGTCACCACGAGTCCGGCGTCATCGACCCCGCCGGCGGAGATCGTTCGGCCCGGCCCGTCCTCCCTGGTGATCACCGAGCCGTCGTTCTCGAAGGAGGAATCGATCCCGGCGGACGGAGACGCGCCCGTCTCCTCGCGATCGATTTGCGGCGGTTCCGGCTCGGAGTCCGACGGGTCCGCGTCAGGGAGGCCCGCCCGGTACGTGGGCGGCTCCGGCCGGTCCGGCGGACTCACGTCCGGAAGCACGGGCGACGTCTCGGCGTCGGCGTCGCCTTCCGGCGGCGTCACGTCGTCCGACGGCCGTTCCCGAGGGCTGTTCTCCCCCGACGAGGGAGCAGGGCCCGCCGGAATCGACGGGGGCGCGTCGTCGGTGCCGCCCGGCAGGACGACGGCGGTAAGGATGATCACCGCCGCCGTGAGCCCGCCGCTGACCAGCATCCCCGCCGTCCGTCGCACTCGGCGGCGCCGGTGCGCGAGCGTCATGATCCCGTCGGCGTACAGCCCCGTCGGCGGCGGCTCCTGCCGCGCGAGACGGGCGAAGTCCGCCCGAAGATCCTCCTCAGGCACCATCGTCTTCTCCATCCGCCGATGACGATGCCGCGACGCGCTCGGCGAACTGCTCACCCAGCCGTGCCCGCAAGGTCGCCAGGCCCTTGAACGTCTGGCTCTTCACCGTGCCCGCCGTGCATCCCAGTGCCGCCGCCGCCTCGTTGATGCCGAGATCGTGCCAGTAGCGCAGGACGAGCACCGCCCGTTGCCGAGCGGGCAGGGTCGCCAGCGCGTCCAGCAGCACGATCCGATCGTCGCCGGGCGCGGCCGCGGCGGGACGCTCCGGTGTCGAGTCGGTCAGCCATTCCAGCCTGCGCCACAGTCTGCGGTGCTCCGACACGAACGTGCGCACGACGACCTGCCGAAGGTAGCCGCCGAGGTGCTCACGGCTGGTCAGCCGAGGCCACGCGAGGTAGACCTTCAGGAAGGCGGTCTGCGTCAGATCCTCGGCCCGATGCCAGTCGCCGCACAGCAGTCGCGCGGTGAACCGAACACTCCCGACATGTTCGTCGAAACAGCGACGGAACGTCTCGTCGTCCGCGGACGCCGGCCGGGCCGCTCGTAGGCGCGAAGCGCTCACCTCGAAGTCGTCTCCTGTTCCACGGGTCGCCTGCGGGGGCGCCGTCCGCATGACGGCGCCCCCGCAGGCCGGTTCGAGACCCCGCTGAATGATGACTCGACCGTCCTCAGTCGATCTCGGGACGACCAGCGGGCTCGGCAGCCTGCGGCGCGGCCCGGCCCGCGTGGTACCCGCCGTCCGGTTCCGCCACCGGCGCGCGAGGCACCTCCATGCGGACGCCCTCCGACCCGACGGACGGACCCGCGATCTGCTCCTCCGCGGCCACGAGCGGAGCAGGCGCCTCCGCCACCGGCGCGCGAGGCACCTCCATGCGGACGCCCTCCGACCCGACGGACGGACCCGCGATCTGCTCCTCCGCGGCCACGAGCGGAGCAGGCGCCTCCGCCACCGGCGCCGGGAGCATCGACTCCGACACGGGCCCTTCCGACGGCCCGGCCACGACCGAGGCGGCGGCAGGCGCCGCCACCACGAGCAGCACCAGTCCGCCTGCGACGATCGCACCGGTCAGAGCCTTGCGATTGATGCGCACGAGTGACCTCTCCTCCTCGGCTCGGCGCCGCCTGGATAGGCGGCGCCTCACCTCGAAGCACGCCTTCGGAGATCGCCGAGGTTGCCGACGGATTCGTGATGCCGCTCACCTCGCCGACATCCGCACGGCGACAGAAGAGCAGGGCGCGGCGGCACCTCGCGGGGCCGCCGCACGGGTGCGCCCGGGCGCTCCGGACACTCCGCACACGCAGGCACGAGTCCACTCAGAGCGATCATTCGGATACGCTGCGCCGATGTCGTCGCAGCACCGTGAGCCACACCCGACATCACCCTCAGTGCCCGACCGGGCACGTACTGCGCTTATGATCGCCGCCGTACGGAGCAACGCCGACGATTGCGAGTCCGAATGGTGAGCCGTGCCCGATCCCTGCTCGACCGGTACCGGCGGCATGGCGCCAAGGCATTGCTGGCGCAGGCTCGTACGGCGGCGGCGCAGCTGCTGACCCCCGTCCCCGCTTCGCCCGTGGCGAAGGCGCCGCCGTCGCCGTTCCAGGACACGCCGCAACCCGCTTCGCCCCCGCCTCGAATCGGCGACGACGTGCTGGCGGGCATGTGCGCGGGCATCGCGGTCCGAGATCTGAACCTGGTCGACTCGCTGCTGGCGATGCTCGAGCAGATGGAGGTCGACGAGGACGATCCGGACACCCTCGCCCGGCTCTACCGGCTCGATCATCTGGCCACCCGACTGCGGCGCAACGCGGAGAACCTCCGTGTCCTGGCCGGGCAGGAGGCGGGCTCGGCCACCGAGGAGACCACGTCGCTGATCGACGTGATCAGGGCGGCCATGTCGTCCATCGAGCAGTACACCCGCATCGAGATCGGTCGGGTGGCGGGGCTGGCCGTGGCCGGGTTCGCCGCCGACGACGTGAGCAGGCTCGTCGCGGAGCTGCTGGACAACGCGGCGGCCCAGTCGCCGCCGAACTCCACCGTGACGGTGAGCGCGCACATCACCGAGCAGGGCAGCGTGCTGCTGCGAGTCGAGGACGCGGGCATCGGCCTTCCCGCCGAGCGGATCGCCGTGCTCAACAAGCGACTGATCTCCGCTCCGCGGCTGGACAGCGACTCGATCGAGCACATGGGACTCGCGGTCGTCCGCTCGCTGGCCCGCAAACATCAGATCAAGGTGTGGCTCGGCAGGCGGGCACCACACGGCACGACGGCCTCGGTGCTGCTGCGTACCGAACTCGTGCGGGAGACCGCGCCCGCCGTCTGGGTCAAACCGGCCGAGGCGCCGAGCAAGGCCGCGCCTCGGCCGGCGATGCCCGCTCCGAGATCGGCGGGGTCGCCGCCGAGCGAGGTGACCGCCAGCGGACTTCCCCGGCGGCTGCCCGCGGGCAGGCGCGCGGAAGCCCCGGTCCCCGCGGCCTCGGCCGTCCGCCGAGAGGAGGAGGAGACGACGACGAGCGGACTGCCACGCCGGATCTCCCGCAGTCTGCGTGCCGAGGGTCGTCCGGAGGAGTCGGCGTCGCGAAACCCGCAGGCGGTGTCCTCCCGCGCCGAGTCGCAGGCGCGGGCGGGGCGCGCCCAGCTCGTCTCCGACCTGGGTGCGTTCGCCGACGGCGAGCAGGCGGCACGGGCGAGCAGGTCCGGGGAGGAAGAGCAGAAGCGAGATGGGAAGGCCCTCCATGACGACTGACAACGACACGAGGCCGCGTGACTTCACCTGGCTGGTCAACGGCTTCGTCGACCGGGTGCACGGGGTGACGCACGCCCTGATCATGTCCTCGGACGGCTTCCCGCTGACCTCGTCGGACTCCGTCGACCGCGACGAGGCCGAGCAGCTCGCGGCGATCTCCAGCGGACTGCTCAGCCTGGCGCGCAACAGCGCCACGCTCTTCGGCAAGGGCGATTGCGAGCAGATCATCATCCGGCTGAGCGGCGGCTACTTCCTCTTCATGGGAATCGGTGAGGACGCCGGGCTGGCGGTGCTCACCTCGTCGGGCTGCGACATGAAGGTCGTCGCCTACGAGATGACGCAGTTCGTCGACAACGCAGGGCATGCGCTGACCCCGCAGGTCCGCTCCGACCTGCGGCGCGTGGTCACCGCGCGCCGCACCAGCGACTGAGACCGCCGGAGGAGGACCGACACCGCATGGCCACGACCGCGAAGCGCAGCGCCAGGGTGCGCCCCTATGCGATCACCGGCGGACGCACCAGACCACGGCACCACCTGCTGGTGGAGACGCTGATCTCGGTGCCGCACTACGACCCGGAGTTCAGCGAGACGCTGATGCCCGAGGCCCGGGCGCTCTACGAACGAGCGCGCATGACGATGTCGATCGCGGAGCTCTCCACGCATCTCACCACTCCGCTGGGCGTGATCCGCGTACTGATCAGCGATCTCGCCGCCCAGGAGATGGTGTTCATCCACCCGACCGGTCACGCCTATCAGTACGACCGGCACATCCTGGAGAGGATTCTCGATGGACTCAAGAGACTTCCAGCCTGACTTCTCCTCGTTGACGATCTCGGCGAAGATCGTCATCGCGGGTGGTTTCGGCGTCGGGAAGACGACCTTCGTGTCCACGGTCTCGGAGGTGCCGCCGTTGAACACCGAGGCGTGGATGACGGAGGCGGGTGAGGGTGTCGACGCACTCGACCCGAGCGGCGACAAGACGACCACGACCGTCGCGATGGACTTCGGCCGGATCACGCTGCACTCGGATCTGGTGCTGTACCTGTTCGGCACTCCGGGCCAGGCTCGGTTCTGGTTTCTCTGGGACGACCTCTCTCGTGGCGCGTTAGGCGCGATCGTCCTGGTCGACACGCGACGCATTCAGGAGTCGTTCGCGGCGATCAACTACTTCGAGAACGACTCGGACATTCCCTTCGTCGTCGCGGTCAACAAGTTCGACGGCAGGTTGGAACACGATCTGGACGAGGTGCGCGACGCACTGGCGCTCGCTCCGGACACCCCACTGACCACCTGCGACGCGCGAGATCCCGGCTCCACGGCCCAGGCGCTGCGGGGGCTGGTCTCCTACACGATGGACCTGAGCGTCTCCTATGGACCGTCCTGACGGCTGACGGTGGTGCTCCGCCGAGGTCGGGAGGGTGGCGGGTCATCGACCGACGACTCGTCCGCGACGTCCGAGGGCCCGGCTCGGGTCCGCTCGGCGACGGACGAACGAGACGCTCGAGGACTCCGCCGGTTGCATGTCGAAGCACGGCGCTACGAAGGGTGACCCATGCGGAAGGTGTTGATAGTCGGGGCGGGTCAGGCCGGTTTACAGCTAGGCCTGAGCCTGCAGGCACACGGGTACACGGTCACGATCATGTCCGCCCGGACCCCGGAGGAGTTGCGGAGCGGCCGGGTGATGTCCACCCAGTGCATGTTCGGCCCCGCGCTCGCCAAGGAGCGGGAGTACGAGCTGAACCTCTGGGAGGAGGACACGCCGAAGATCACCGGCCTCGGGGTGTCGGTGGCCGGGCCGGACGGCGACCGGGTGCTGGACTGGGTCGCGCCGACCGGCGAGTTCGCGCAGTCGGTGGACCAGCGGGTGAAGATGGCGGGCTGGCTGGAGCTGTTCGAGGACCGAGGGGGCACGGTCGTCTTCCACGGCGTCGCCACCTCCGACCTGGACTCGCTGGCGCGGCTGTACGACCTGGTGGTGATCGCGGCGGGCAAGGGCGAGCTGGTGCAGCTCTTCGACCGTGATCCCGAGTTCTCGCCGTTCACGAGTCCGCAGCGCGCGTTGTCGGTCGCCTACGTGCACGGGGTCGGGCCGCGACCGGAGCATCCCGAGACGATCGCGGTGCGGTTCAACGCGATGCCGGGGGTCGGCGAGCTGTTCATGATCCCGGGCCTCACGCTGAGCGGCCCCTGCGACATCCTGTTCTTCGAGGGCATCCCCGGCGGTCCGCTGGACTGTTGGCAGGACCGCCCCGGGCCGCGGGAACATCTGGATCGGATGCTCGATCTGATCAGACGGTACGTGCCGTGGGAGTACGGGCGTTGCGCGGCGGCCGAGCTGACCGACGACCGCGCGACACTGGCGGGCGGCTACGCGCCGGTGGTGCGCAGACCGATCGGCGAACTGCCCGGCGGCGGTCTGGTGCTGGGCATGGCCGACGTGGTGGTGGCCAACGATCCGATCACCGGGCAGGGCTCCAACAACGCCAGCCGGTGTGCGGCGTCCTATCTGGACAGCATCGTGGAGCACGGCGAGCAGCCGTTCGACCGGGCGTGGATGGAGCAGACCTTCAGTCGTTACTGGGCCGAGGCGCGGCACGCCACCACGTGGACGAACACCATGCTGCACCCGCCTGCTCATCTGCCGGAGATCCTCGGCGCCGCGAGCCGGTCGCCCGCGGTCGCGGCCAGGTTCGTCGCGGGATTCTCCGATCCGGCGGGTCTGCGGGACTGGTTCTTCGACGCCGACAAGGCCAGGGCGTACCTGGCCTCGGCGGCGACGGAGCAGGCCGTCTGAGTCGTCGCGGGGTCGGACGAGGTCTTCCCGCCCGACCCCGCGACCGGTCCGCCGGTGTCTCCGATCGGCGAACCGAGCGTCATCCGCGGACCGAGCCGGGCAGCGCGGGCAACGCCGCGGACCCGTCCGGCCTCGGCGTCTCGTCGCTCGACGCGGCGTCGATCGGAGTGTTCCCGACCGGCCGGTCGGCTTCGACGGTGGTGGCGATCCGCAGCGCCGCCACCAGATCGCGGTACAGCTCGTCCGTCGCCAACAGCTCGGCATGGGTGCCCTGGGCCCGCACTCGTCCTGCCTCCGCCACGATGATCCGATCGGCGTCGATCACCGTGGAGAGCCGGTGCGCGATGGTGACCACCGCGCCCTGTGCGGCGACTCGGGAGATGACCTCGTGCACGGCGGCCTCGGTGATCCCGTCGAGCTGGGCGGTGGCCTCGTCCAGCAGGAGGATCCCCGGATCGGAGACCAGAGCCCTGGCGAGCGCGATGCGCTGCCGCTCGCCTCCGGAGATCGTCGTGTCGGCGACGGAGGTGTCCAGACCGTCGGGCAGCGCCCGCACCCGGTCCGCCAGCCGGACCTCGGTCAGGGCGGCCCAGACCGCCTCGTCGTCGGCGGTGGGATGGCTGTACACCACATTGTCCCGCAGGGTGCCCGGCACCAGCGGACTGTCCTGTTCGACGTAGACGATCCGACGCCGCACCTCGTCGGCGCTCAGGGCGTCGAAGGGGACGCCGTCCAGTCGAAGCTCGCCGCTCTCGGGCGCAAGGAACTTGAGGATCAACGAGAACATGCTGGTCTTACCCGCCCCGGAGGGACCGACGACGGCGGTGTGCCCGGTGCGGCGGATGTCGAGGGTGACTCCGGTCAACGCCGGCGCGGCGCCGGGCGCGTAGCGGGCCGTGACGTCGTGCAGGGAGAGCACGGCGTCGGTGCGGGCGACGTCCGCCCGAGGCGAGGACCGCCCGGCGTCCGCCGCGGGCGGAGTGACGGCGTGGCGATCCGTCGTCCGCGGCTCCGCCTCCTCCAACTCCAGGGCCTGGATCTCGCGGATCCGTGCCGCGGCGGCGATGCCGGACTGGAGCTGGCTGACGGTGGTGGTGAGGGTCGACACCGGGTCCATGAGCTGGAAGGCGTAGAGCAGGAAGGCGACCAGGCTGGAGACCGCCAGATCCCCCATCCCGACTCGCCAGCCCCCGACGGCCAGGATCAGCATGATCGCGAGCTGGATGCCCGCGCCCGCGATGGTCCAGGCGACGGCGTCGATGCGCACGGCTCGGATGCTCTCCCGGCGAGCCTCGGTCGCCTCGTGAAGGACTCGCTCGGTCTCTCGTCCTTCGGCACGACTCGCCTTGACGGTGCGCAGCGCCCGCAGCGCTCCCTCGAGCACGCCGCCGAGCCTGCCGACCGCCGCCTGAGCCTGCTGCTGGGCGACGGCGATCTTCGGCATGAGCAGGCCGACCAGCACCGCGACCGCGATCAGGGCGCCGATGGTGGTGGCGAACAGGATCCCGTCGAGCATCGCCATGAGGAGCAGCGCGCCGAGCAGCCCGACGACGCCGTTGATGAGCTGGACGATGCTGGAGGCGGCGGCCTCCCGGAGCAGGACGGTGTCGGAGGTGACCCTGGTGACCAGCTCGCCGCCGGATCGGCCCGCGAGCTCGCCGACCCTGGTACGGAGCAGTCGGCGGACCATCGACCCTCTGGCGTCGAAGACGATCCGCTCGGCCAGCGTGCCCAGGAGGATCCACTGGGCCAGGCCCACGACGGACCCGACGACGAGCAGGGCTGCCAGCAGTCCGACGGCGGGGCCGATGGGCGCCTGAGCGCCGAGGCCGTCCAACAGCCATTTGGTGACCATCGGCGTCGCCAGCCCGGCGCCGGTGGTGGCCAGGCCGAGCACGGTGCCTAAGACCAGGACTCGGCGATGTGGGCGGACGAACGACCACAGAACTCTCAGATTCGCCCAACGCGGGGCGGACGATTCGACCGACGCGGTCACGGTGGCGCTCCTTGGTAGATCCGACGACTCCCCAATGAAGCCCCAAGGTACCAGAATGTTCACTCAAGGCCCGTTTTTGGACACTGATGTCCCACTACGAAACAGTGCTGCGTCAGCTTGACCTGGGGCAGGCCCACAGTGGGACCATGTGCGGCGTGTCCTCCACCAAGGCAGGCTTTCGCAACAGGACGAGGCAGGCGATCATCGACGCGGCAGGCGCCGTGCTGGGCGAACGTCCATACGCCTCGATGAGCGAGATCGCCGAGGCGGCGGAGGTCGGCCGCAGCACCCTGCACCGCTACTTCTCGGACCGGGGCGAACTGATCGGGGCGATGTCGGAGGACCTGCTCGAACGGCTCGACCATGCGATCATCGAGGCAGAACTCGACCAGGGCCCTCCCCGCGAGGCGCTGCGCAGGCTGCTGCACGGCTACTACGACATCGGGCCCCGCGTCATGTTCGTCCTGAACGAGCTGCACGCCGACTGCAACGAGGCCTTCTACGCCAGGTTCGACGCCGCGGGCATTCCCGTCGAGCGGTTGCTGGAGCGAGGGCGAGCGGCGGGCGACTTCGACGACGCCATGAACATCGACTGGGTCCGCCGCATGCTGTGGTACCTGCTCTCGGCGGCCTGGGACGCCGTCGCGAAGAAGGCGATGTCCCGCCACGCGGCCGTCGACTCCGTCGTCCGCACCCTGGAACAGGGCATACTCGGTCGCGGACGGGCCTGATCACGTGGACGGACTCGCGCGCTCGAGTGAGGCGCCGAGGCCACGGCGGGCGATTCAGTGCCGGAGGTGAATCGGCCGTCGGAGCGATCTCCCCGACCGGTCGTGAGGACGTCCGTCCGCGGCCGCGGCAAGCCGCGGCGCGTCCCGGCGAGCACAGAGGCCCGACGGCAGGGCCCTCGGCCGCATCTGGATCGCATCGGGCGACAGCACGGGCCCGCATCGCCCTCCCGCGCCGACACGACCTCGCCGACGCGGGAGGGCTGTTCCGAGCACGCCGGCCCGGCCGACGGGCCCGCGTGGCAGGCACGAAAGCGCGGGGGCCGGGATGCTCACGTCTCCGCTCCCGCGCATTCAGGCGAACGATCCTCGTCCTGCACGCGAGGACGCACGGCAGACCACCGAACGCCCCGACGGCGTTCTCACCGGTCGACGTCGCGACGATCCCGAGCGGCGCCGGGCGCCCTCTCACCCACCCCGTCGACCCGGCGGCCGCGGCACGGTGACGTGGAGAGCCCCGGCCGGTCGTCGAGCGGTCACCGAGCGAGCGAGCCCAGCATGAGACGGTTCGACTCCATCGGCTCGACACCGATTCGAGGTGAGACGCTTCGTGTCCACACGAACCCCCGGCTCTCGCAGCACTCCGTCGTCTCCTGACATGACCCCGTCGGGCCGAGCCCGAGACGCGGCGCGGTCCCCGGCCGCCGCGAACTCCAGGACGCCGAGCTCCCCCGAGGTTCGACCGGCGTGGTGGGGAGCCCACCCGGTCCGGCTCTGCGCCTCGGGCATTCATCGCCTCGATCTCTGACGGCGCGGTCGATCTCCGCGTGCCGAGAGGCGGAGGAGCCCGTCAGGAAGGCGGTGTCGGCGATTCGTCGTCGACACCGGTCGCCGTCCTCCTCGCGCGGCGATCGACAACGCCGCCACCTCGATCGACGAGGCGGCGTCCGCTTCGGACCACGGCGTCTCCCTCCGGCGCGGGGCCCGGTCTCGCCGTCCGGGTGTCGTTCACGTGAGCCGGTGCGCTGGGCGAGAGTCGTCCGACGACGGCGGGCGCCGCTCCGACGAGCGAGTCGTCGGTGAGCGCGGTCGTCATGAACGACGCGAAGTCGACGCGGCGGATCCGGTCGTCCGCCAGGGCCGGATCGCCGACGTGGGGACGCCCCACGGGCAGGCCTTGACTCTCGTCCTCCTCCAGGTCGCCGCCGCGGACCACGGTCCCCGTGATCGCGGCGAAGACGCCTGCCGCCGCCACCTGATCGTCGACGTCCAGCACCCGCAGCAGCCGCGCCAGCCAGGCGACGACCCGGACCTGCGCCGCGAAACGCCGGGTGTACGGCCACGGTCGCCTCTGGCGACGTGCCGGCCACAGAAGAAGACCTTCCGGGCGTCGGGCTCGGCGTGGTCCGGCACGACCTGGGACGCGCCTGGGGAGTACTGCCGCACTCCCCAGGGACGAGCGCGGTCCGCACGCCGTCGCAGCCCGCGACGGCCCGCCGGTCACCGCCGGATCGTTCGCCGCGCCGGGACGATCGTGATCCGATCGGCGAACGCGGCGAGCTTGTCGCCGCTGGTTCACGGCAGAGGCCGACGACCTCGTAGCCCCGGCCCGACGACTGCCGGACGAGGTGCCGTCCGAGTCTCCCCGAGGCTCCGACGACGCGGACTCCCTGCGGCCGACCTGTGGTCATGTCCGGCTCCCACCTCCTGGACTTACTATGTAAGTACGTTACGCTTACGCCGTAAGTACGGTCGAGCGGAAGCCGAGAGGACATATCCATGGGTGAGCGCGGCGCCGGACCGACCGCCAGACCGAGGCGCGCGCCGCTGAACCGAGGACGCATCGTCACCGCCGCCATGGAGCTGGCCGACGAGAAGGGCTCGGCCGGAGTCACCATGCGGGCGACGGCCGCCAGGCTGGGCGTCGAGGCGATGTCGCTCTACAACCACGTGACGGGCCGTGAGGACATCCTCGACGGGATGGTCGACGCGGTGTTCGCCGAGATCGACCTGCCCAGTCCGCAGGCGAACTGGAAGACGGCCATGCGAGCCCGGGCCTCCTCCTGCTATCGAGCGCTGCGCCGTCATCCGTGGGCAGTGGGCCTCCTGGACTCCCGCGGCCGTCCCGGTTCGGCGACGCTGCGCCACCACGACGCCGTCCTCGGGGCCCTGCGCACGGGCGGATTCTCGGTCTCGATGGCGACACACGCGGTCTCGCTGATCGACAGCTATCTGTACGGCTTCGTCATCCAGGAGCGGAGCCTGCCCTTCGTCGACGCCGCCGGGTTCGACGGAGGCGCGGAGGACAGCCTGCGCGACCTGCCCGCGGACACCTACCCGTACCTCGCGGAGGCGATCGCCGCGCAGGCCGACGAGGCCGGCCATGACCACGGCGAGGGATTCGAGTTCGGACTGACCCTGATCCTCGACGGTCTCGAGCCCGACGGGGTCTCCGCGAGCCGGACGGACCGAGGAGGCCGTCCAGCAGGTCATCACGGAGAACCCCGGCCGCAGGCGACGCCGCCTGCTCGCCACTGACGACCGCACCGTGGAGGAGCGTCTGGCGGCCGCTCGAACCCGTGTCTCCACGATCGATGGTGATCAGGACGGCCGACACGCGCTTCGCCGCAGGTGCGCTGATGTCGCCGCGGCACAATCCGGTACGCGGACACGGCACTTCGCCGGCTGCCCCGGGCTCCGCCACCTTCACCCGGAAACGACAAGCGACGATCAGTCGTCGCATCGCACCGTCCCAGCCTGCGGGAGAAATCGGCCGATACCGCCGAACGGGTGGAATCGACGGCCTTGAAGCGGGTGTGATCTGCCCGGACACGCACGGCATGCCGGGCCCTGCCCGGCCGAAGGGACGACGGATGAGCACGACGGAGCGGAATCCTGGCGGCGACGCGGACGGCGGTCGGGCCGGCACGCGGGCGAACGGAGCGTGGCGCTGGGGCGTGGGAGCGGCCGTGCTCGTGGTGCTCGCGCTGATCGGGTTCGTCTCCTGGCCGCTGCTCGGCGGCTCCGAGACGGATGAGACGGCCGCCGGGGCAGGCGGCCCCGGGATCGAGACGTCGGCCGAGCCTTCGGCGGACGACACGGCGATGGACGACGCGGGCGCAGGCGCGCCGGTGTCCTGCGACACCGCGCTCGATCCCGCCGACGAGTTCCTCGCCTCCGTCTGCGACCCGGCGCACCATACGGCGCGCCGGTCGGCGCTCGAGGCCGCGGCGGGTGACACCGGCTTCAGCATCGGGGTGCGCGGCGACGTTCCGACCGACGGCTACATGGTGTCCTTCGACGACGCTCCCGGCCTCACGCTGGCGGGCACGCTGCTCGGCGACACCGACGGCCTGGAGGCGGAGGTCGACGAGTTCCTGCTGACCAATCGCGCGTTCTTCGCCGATCGCACCGGCTCCTACCTGGGCGGCTGGATCAACCCCGAGACCGAGGAACTGGTGATCGGGGTGTCCGAGCGCTACACCGATCGCGCGGAGTCGCTGCGTGTCGCAGCCCAGCGCGATCAGATCGCGGTGTACGACCTCGGGGCGGGCGCGGACATCCTGGTGGCCGAGGAGGCGCCCGCAGGCGGCTGAGCCACGACGGTCGGCGCCGGTGCGCGCCGCCGAACGGTGATCACCGGGGACAACACCGCCCACGAGACCCGAAACTTCCACATATTGGGATCACAGCGGTGAAGATCGGTGCGGAGTTCTCATATCGTGGCGCGGCGCCTACCATCCACTGGACCGTTCGGGTGACCCAAGCCGCGCCACCCAACCCGGAAGTCGCCCACCGTGTTCGAGCCTCGAAGGACCGTCATGCCGCGCTCCCTCCGCTACGCCGCTGTGCTCTCGCTCACCGCCGTGGCCGCCATGAGCTGCAACGCCTCGTCGAACGAGGCCGAGGGCGACGGGACTGGCGGGCCGTCCTTCGTACTGATCACGCCCAACCCGATCGGCGTCAACGACTTCCTCCGACTCTCCGTGGAAGGCGTCGAGCGAGCCGCCGAACAGCACGGCGGCACCTCCGACGTCTACGAGAGCAGCGACCCCGCCTCGATCCAGCAGAACATGGCCGCCGCCGTGCGCGAGGCGCCCGACGTGATCGTCGCCGTCGGCTTCAACTTCGCCGACGTCCTCGCACAGGAGGCCGAGCGCAACCCCGAGCAGCAGTTCCTCTTCATCGACTCCTGCACGGAGCAGAGCCTCCCGAACGTCACCTGCGCCACCTTCCGCGAACACGAGGCCAGTTACCTCGCGGGCGCCCAGGCCGGTCTGCTGACGGAGACCGACCACGTCGGGGCCGTGGTCGTGCTCGACTCGCCACAGTTCCACCGGTTCTCCGACCCCTTCGGCGAGGGCGCCGCCCAGACCAACCCCGACGTGGAGTTCACCCAGCTCTTCATCGGTGGGCAGAACCCGTTCAACGATCCAGCCCGCGCCAAGGAGCTGGCGGGCACGCTGGCGGGTGAAGGCGTCGACCACGTGATGGGCGCGGCCTCGGCCGCGGGCAACCTCGGCGTCTTCGAGGCCGCCGAGGAGGGCGGCTTCTTCGCCTTCGGCGTCGACTCCAACCAGTGTCCGGCCAGCCCCGGACAGGTGGTGGACAACGTCGTCAAGCGCACCGACGTGGTCATCGCCGACGGCATCGACGCGATCCTGGGCGGCGCGCCCGGCGACGACCGCTCCTACGGCCTCGCCGAGGACGGACTGTCGTTGAGCGGCCTGCTCGACGACACGAGCGAGTCGCAGTGCACCATCGCCGAGCACCCCGAGGTCATCGAGGAGATCGCCGCCCTGCGCGATCAGATCGTCGCGGGCGAGATCACCGTCGCCGACCCGGCAGGTTCGTGACCGGACGATGACCCGGCACTCCCCCGACGCCCCGGACCCCGACCGCGCGGCGCGTGGCGCGGACGCGCCGACCACTCTCCCGGCGGATACGACGCGGGGCGGACCCGAGACGACGAGTCCCGCGCCGGCCCCCGCCGCACGGCACGACTCGGCCGAATCCGCGCCGCCGTCGTCGGACTCCCCCTCGGCCGGGCGGACGACGGCGAGCGGGGCGCCGCGTCGCGACCGCTCCGACGGCCCCGTGAGGGACGGCGAGCAGCCGAGCGGGGCCGAGCAGCCCGAGCCGACCGGCGTCCCCGCCACGACCATCGACGCCGCGGGCGGACGGCCGCCCGCGGTCGTGCTGCGCGGGATCACCCGCCGGTTCCCCGGCGTGGTGGCCAACGACGGCGTGGACCTGCGCGTCGAACAGGGTGAGATCCACGCGCTGATGGGCGAGAACGGGGCGGGCAAGTCCACTTTGATGTCCGTCCTCTACGGCGCGCTGCGCCCGGACGCGGGCGAGATCGAGCTGTTCGGCAGGCGCGTCGAGCCGGCCGGGCCCGCCGGGGCGATCGCCGAGGGGGTCGGCATGGTGCACCAGCACTTCATGCTCTTCCCCGGCCTCTCGGTCACCGAGAACGTCGTCTACGGCCAGGAGCCCGTCCGACGCGGACTCGTGGACCGCACCGCCGCACGGGCCAGGGTCGTCGAGCTGATCGACCGATTCCGCCTCGGCCTCGATCCCGACGCCCGCGTGCGTGACCTGCCGTTGGGCGTGCGCCAGCGGGTGGAGATCCTCAAGCTGCTGTACCGGGACGCCCGAGTGCTGATCCTCGACGAGCCGACGGCGGTCCTCACTCCCGACGAGGTGGACCGGCTCTTCACAGTGCTGCGAGGTCTGGCCGCGCAGGGCCGCAGCGTCATCCTGGTGACGCACAAGCTGGGCGAGGTGCTGGCCGTGAGCCGGACCGTGACGGTGCTGCGCGACGGTCGGGTGGCGCAGGTGATCCCCACCGCCGAGGCGACCGCGGCGCGGCTGGCCTCGGCGATGACCGGCCGCGACGTCGAGTTGGACGTCGTGCATCCCCCGGGCTCCCCCGGCCGGACGGTGCTGGAGGTGCGGGAGCTGACGGTGGCCCGCCGCGGCGGCCGACCGCTGGTGGAAGGGGCCTCGTTCTCCGTGCGGGCGGGCGAGATCGTCGGCATCGCCGGAGTGGCGGGCAACGGTCAGAGCGAGCTGATCGAGGCGATCGTCGGGCTGCGGGCCGCCTCGAGCGGCCGGGTCCTGCTGCTCGACGCCGACGTCACGCGGCTGCGGATCGCGGCTCGCAGGCGCGCGGGACTGGCCTATCTGCCGGAGGACCGGGGCGCGGTGGGCTCAGCGCCCGGCGCGTCGCTGGCCGAGAACCTCGCGGCGGGTCACCACCGGGGCAGCCTGCGATCGCGCGGCGGGTTCCTGCGGCCTGCCGCCCTGCACGCCCACGCCAAGCGGATCGTCGAGCGCTTCGGAGTGCGGGCGGGCGACACGCGGTCGCCCATCCGCGCGCTGTCCGGCGGCAACCAGCAGAAGGCGCTGCTGGGCCGCGAGATCACCAGGGAGGCTCCGCTGCTGATCGTCGAGCAGCCCACGCGGGGAGTGGACATCGCCGCCGTGCAGGCCGTCCACGCGGAGCTGATCGCCTGCCGCGACGCCGGACACGCGGTGCTGCTCGTCTCGGCCGAGCTGAGCGAGATCCGGGGACTGTCCGACCGTGTCCTGGTGTGTTACGAGGGCAGGCTGGTGGCGGAGCTGTCGCGCGACGAGGCGACGGAGGACCGGCTCGGACTGGCGATGGCGGGTGACTCGTGACCCGGGTGCGGCACGTCCGCCGAAGCGCGGTGCCGATCGCGCTCGGTGCGGCGTTCATCCTGGCCACGGTGCTGCTGGCCGCCACAGGGGCCGACCCGCTGCGGGCCTACCAGGCGTTGGTCGTGGGCGCGTTCGGACCCGACGGTTTTCCCGGGACGCTGGCGTATCTGGTGCCGGTGCTGGGCATGGCGATCGCCCTGGCGATCCCGCTGCGGGCCGGAATGGTGAACCTGGGCGGCGAGGGTCAGCTCGTCCTCGGCGCGATCACGGCGGTGATCATCGGCCTGCACAGTCCACTGCCCGCCGGGTTCACGGTGCTGCTCGCGGTGGCGGGCGGGGTGCTGGCAGGTGCGTCGTACGCGGCGCTCGCCGCGTTGTGCGAGACGTCGCTGGGCGTGCCGTTGCTGGTCAGCTCGCTGTTGTTGAGCTATCCCGCGATGTCGCTGGCCTCCTACCTGGTGCGCTTCCCGCTCGCCGATCCCGGTTCCAGCCTCCCGCAGAGCAGGCGGCTTCCCGAGGGGGTGGCGCTGCCGGGCATCGGGCTCGGGGAGGTCACCGTCGGCCTGTTCGCCGTCCTCGCCGTCGTGGTGGTGTTCCTCGTCGTCGACGCGCGGACACCCGCCGGATACGAGGTGCGCATGACCGGGGCCGGGCCCCGGTTCGCCGCCTACGCGGGCATCGACCGGCCCGCGCTGACCCTCCGGCTGCTGGCCGCCTCCGGCGGCATGGCAGGCCTGGTGGGCGCGATCATGGTGCTGGGCTTCCCGTTCCGCTTCATCGACGGCGCGTTGATCTCTCCGCAGTACACCTGGATCGGCCTGATGGCCGCGCTGCTGGCGGGGGCGAGCCCGGTGGGCACCGCCCTGGCCGCGTTCTTCTTCGCCGCGCTGACCAACGGCGGTTTCGACATGGAGCGGGTCACGCAGACGCCGCGGGAGCTGACGGCGATCCTGCAAGCGGTGATCATCGTGTTCCTCGCGTCGTCCACCGGTCTGCTGCGCCGCCGGGGAGGGACCCGATGACCGTCGATCCGGCGCTGTTCGCCGCCGCGCTGCGGGCGCTCACCCCGATCCTGTTCGCCGCGCTCGCCGGGGCGCTGTGTCAACGGGCGGGAGTCTTCAACATCTCGTTGGAGGGCACCATGCTCGTCGGCTGCTTCGCCGGGGTGGCGGGCAGCTGGTTCAGCGGCAGTCCCTGGGTGGGCGTGCTGGCGGCCATGGCGGCCTCCGCGGCGTTCTCCCTGATCCTGGCCGTCGGTCACGTGACGCTGGGCGCGGACCCGATCGTGTTGTCGGTGGCGATGAACATGCTGGCGGTGGGCCTGACGGCCTTCCTGCTGCGCACGGTGTTCGGGGCCCAGGGCAGCTTCAGCGATCCCGCGCTGCGCGGTCTCGGCCGCGTCGACATCCCGCTGGTGGCCGACGTCCCCGTGCTCGGCCCGATCCTGTCCGGCCACTCGCCGCTGCTCTACCTCTCCTGGCTGGCGGTGGCGGGGCTGGCGGTGCTGCTCTACCGGCATCCGTGGGGACTGCGGCTGCGCGGCGTCGGAGAGAATCCCGAGGCGGCGACGAACCTGGGCGTGAGCGTCACACGCCACCGCTACGGGGCGATCGTCGTGGGCGGCGCGCTGTGCGGGCTCGGCGGCGCCCAGCTCGCCCTGGGCAATGTGACCTTGTTCGCGGAGAACATGACCGCGGGACGTGGCTGGATCGCGGTGGTCGCCGTCATGCTGGGTCTGGCGGCACCGATCGGCGTGTTCCTCGCGGCACTGCTGTTCGGTCTCGCCGAGGCGTTCGGCTTCCGACTCCAGGCCGTGGGTCTTCCGCAGCAGGCGGCCGACGCCGCGCCGTACGTGGTGACCCTCGTGGCACTGTTCCTGTCCAGCCGTCGCATCCGGCGACGGGACGAGGCGAAAGGGACCCTCACTCGATGACCGACGCGCCGATCGACTCGCCACACCCGCCGTATCCGGCCGAGGGCGTGGCCGACGTGCTGCCCGTGACGAAGATCCCGCGCCGCGGGCTGCCGGGGCTGGCCCTGGTCGTCGGCGACCCCGCGCGGGCCGACGCCGTCGCGTCCCGCCTCGCCGAGGTGAGGCTGGTCGGCGAGAACCGTGAGTACCGGACGTATACGGGCAGTTGGCGGGGCGTCGAGCTGGTGGTGTCCTCGCACGGCGTCGGCGGGCCCGGCGCCGTCTGTCTGTTCGCCGAGCTGGCCGAGGCCGGGGTGCACACGTTCCTGCGGTTCGGCACGGCCGGGTCGCTGCGTCGGGACATCGGCGACGGCGATCTGGTGATCGCCGAGGCCGCCGTGCGGGACGACGGGGTCTCCCACCAGCTCGTCCACCCGGAGTATCCGGCGTTCGCGACCCCGGAGGCGACGTTGGCGCTGGCGGCGGCGGCGCGCACCCACGACGTCGCCCATCGGCGCGGCGTCGTGTGGACTCGGGCGGCGTTCAGCCCCGCGGTGCTGACCCTGCCGATCGCCCAGTACACCGCGGCGGGCGTGGCCGCCATCGAGATGGAGGCGTCGGCGCTGTTCGTGTTCGCGGGCCTGCGCGGGCTGCGGGCGGGCGCCGCGCTGGTCGTGGACGGCTACGCCGGAAACGACGACGTCGACGCCACCACCTACGCGCCGCACCGGCAGATCGTCGTGGACGCCGTCCGGCGCGGCGCCGACGTCGTGTTGGACGCCCTGATCGCCCTCGACGAGAGCGGAGTACGAGCATGACCGCATCCCCCGAACAGCCGAGCGTGCCGCGCATCGCCGACGAGGTGGCCGCCCGGCTGCGGGCCGACGCCGTCGAGCGGGAACACCGGGGCGCCGAGCCGGTCGCGGAGATCGCTCTGCTGCGCGAGTCCGGGCTGCTGCGGCTGCTGGTTCCCACCGAACACGGAGGTCTGGGCGGCGACTGGCCGACCGCGCATCGCGTGATCACCACGGTGGGGGCGGCCGACGCCTCGATCGGGCACCTGCTCGGCTACCACTACTTCCAGCTGTGGCGGATCCGGCTGTTCGACGTGCCGGAACAGCAGGCACGGCTGGAGCGGGCGAGCGTCGAGGGCAGCTGGTTCTGGGCCGGAGTCAGCAACCCGCGTGACGCGGCGCTGGTCGCGCGGCCGGTGCCCGGCGGGTTCGCGGTCAGCGGCCGGAAGTTCTTCGCCACCGGAGCCAGCGTCGCGGATCGGCTGATCGCCAGCGGCACCGAGGCCGACACGGGTCACAAGATCGCGTTCACCCTGGACGCCGCGGCGGAGGGCATCCGTTTCCTGGGCGACTGGGACAACCTCGGCCAGCGGCTGTCCGCCAGTGGAGGCGTCGAGTTCACCGACGCCTTCGTGCCCGAAGGCGACGTGCTCGGCGTACAGCCCGCGCCGGAGGAGCCGCGTGCGTGGCGCGACTCGCTGAGTCCGCTGGGCTTCCAGCTGTTGTTGAGCAGGCTGCACGTCGCGATCGCCGAGGGCGCGCTCGGCGAGGCGGGCCGCTACACGGCCGAGCAGTCGCGGGCCTGGCCGCTGTCGGGGGTGGAGGCCGCGACCGACGATCCGTACGTCCTCGCCGAGTACGGCAGGCTCGACGCCCGGCTGGCGGCGGCCACGCTGCTCGTGGACGCGGCCTCGCGCGCCTTCGAGGACGCGGAGGCGCTGGGCACCGGGCTCACGGCCGAGCGACGCGGTGAGCTGGGCGTGCTGATCTCGCGGGCGAAGGTGGTGAGCACCGAGGTGGTCAACGAGATCGGCACCCGGATCTTCGAGCTGACCGGGGCACGGGCGACCAGCGCCCGGCACGGGCTGGATCGCTACTGGCGCAACGCGCGCACGCTGACGCTGCATGACCCGGTGAGCTACAAGGCCCGCGAGATCGGGCGGCATCGACTCACCGGAGAGCTGCCCCCGGTGACCGGCTACAGCTGAGGCGTCGGCCGACGAGCCGCGCATGTCCCGACGGCGGACGGCACCACACCCGAGGGCCCGGAACGACGACGTCGACGAACAGGAGCAGACGGAGATGACGGCGGCGGAGCAGCCTTTCGCGACCACCCGGGCGGCCGCGCCCTCGGCCGCCTCGGCGGCGGGGCCGGACGCGACCGAGTCGGGAGAGCCGGGGCCGATCCTGGCGCACAGCGTGCGGCTGGAGGCCGACGGCGTGCACATCCTGGATCGACGGGTCTTCCCGTTCGAGCGACGCTGGGTGCGCTGCCGGACGGCGGAGGACGTCGCGACCGCCATCAGGGACATGGTCACGCAGTCCTCCGGACCGTACTTCGCCGCGCTGTGGGCGATGGTGCTCGCCGCCAGGGAGGCCCGCGGCCTGGACGCGGCGGACGCCCATGCCCGGCTGTCGGCGGCCGGGAGGTCGCTGATCGCCAGCCGCCCCACCAACGACGCGCTGGGCAAGGCGGTCGATCTGGTGTTCCGAGAGCTGATCGAGTCCGGGACGGACGGTCCGGCGCCCCCGGCCGCCGCGCCGGACTCGGGTGCCCCGACGGGCGTGGACGCCACGCGACCGCCCGGGGGCTTCCCGACCGGTGACGCCCTCGTCGAGGCGGCGCTGCGTGGCGCGTGGGCCGGTGAGCAGGACTATCGAGCGCGCAGCAGGGCGTTGGGCGAGTACACCGCGGCGCTGCTGCCCGAGGACGGCGCGGTGCTGACGCACTGTTGGGCCGACCTGTACCTGACCGAGACGGTCGCCGCCGCGCTGCGACGCGGGCGCGCGCCGCGCTTCTTCTGCACCGAGACCCGGCCATATCTCCAGGGCGCCCGGCTCACCGCCGAGACGCTGGCCGAGATGGGCGTCGACGTCACGCTGGTCACCGACGGGATGGGGGCGTCGGTGCTGGCGGAGGGCCTGGTGTCGGCGCTGGTGACGGCGGCCGACCGGGTCACGATGGACGGACACGTGGTCAACAAGGTCGGCACCCTGGGCCTCGCCGTGGCCGCGCACGCCTACGACGTGCCGTTCTACGCGATGGTGCAGACTCCGGACGCGGGCGCGCCCACCGCCACCGACGTGCCCATCGAGTACCGCGACGGCGACGAGGTCTTGCACACCCTGGGCAGGCGCACCGCCAGCCTCCGAGTGCGGGGACACTACCCGGCGTTCGACGTCACCCCGCCGAGATTCGTCACCAGGGTCGTCACCGATCGGGGCGCCCTGGAACCAGGCCTGCTGGCCGACTATCACCGCAACCGAGAGGACACGACGCCATGACCGGCAGTCTGACGGCCCGCTGGGTCGTGGTCGACATCGAAGGGACCCTGACCCCGACGAGCCAGGTGCACGTCGTGCTCTACGACTACGCGCGCCCCCGGCTCGGTCCCTGGATCGACGCCCACCCCGACGACGAACAGGTGCGCGCCGCCGTGGCGGCGACCAAGGCCGACGCGGGCCTGGCCGCCGACGCGGGCACCGCCGAGGTCGTCGCGGTCCTGCACTCCTGGATGGACGCCGACCGCAAGGCCGCCCCGCTCAAGACGCTCCAGGGGCTGATCTGGCAGGAGGGCTACGCACGACGCGAGCTGACCTCCCAGTACTTCCCCGACGCCTTCCCGGCGCTGCGACGCTGGCGCGACGGCGGACTGCGGCTGGCGGTGTTCTCCTCCGGCTCGGTCGCGGGCCAGATCGCCTCCTTCTCCCACAGCAACGAGGGCGACGTCACCGGCCTGTTCGACCACCACTTCGACACGGTCAACGCGGGTCCCAAGCGGGAGGCGCCGTCGTATCGCGCCATCGCGGCGGGACTCGGCGACCCGCCCGCCCGGGAGATCGTGTTCCTCTCCGACGTGCCCGCCGAACTCGACGCCGCCGCCGAGGCCGGCTGGCAGACCGTCGGGCTCGCGAGGCCGGGTGAGCCGTTCGCCGAGGCGGACTTCGGAGCGCACCGGGCGATCGCGTCCTTCGACGAGGTGGAGATCTCGGCCGGGACGGGGGATGACCGATGACCGGTGCGCCCGCGATGTTCACGCCCACGGCCACGCAGCTCGACCAGGCGGGGCGGGCGTTGGCGCAGGAGGCCGCCCGCTATACACGGATGGGTTGGATGCGCGGGACCTCCGGCAACCTGTCGGTGACGCTGAGCCGCGATCCGCTGCGGCTGGCCGTGACCGCCAGCGGCCTCGACAAGGACGAGCTGACGGCACGGGACTTCGTCGTCGTCGACGAGGCAGGCGAGGCGGTGTCCGGCGGACCGGAGCCCGCCCGTAGGCCGTCGGCGGAGGCGGGCCTGCACGCCAGGATCGCCGCCGTCGCCGGGGCGGGCGCCGTCGTGCACGTCCATGTGCTGGCACCGGTGGTCGCGGCACAGCGGTGGCCCTCGGGCGTGGAGCTGCGCGACCTGGAGATGCTCAAGGGGTTCGGCCGCGCCGCCCACGACGACGTGGTGACGGTGCCGGTGGTGCCCAACAGCCAGGACATGACCGTGCTCGGCGATGCGTTCGAGGCGGGGTTCGACCCGGCGACGCCCGCGTTGATCGTCGCTCGGCACGGGCTGTATGTGTGGGGGGACGACCTGCATTCGGCGCGGAATCGCGCGGAGTGCCTGGAGTGGCTGCTCCGGTTCGTCCTGGAGACCGGCGGCGACGCCGGAGAGCACGCGGCGAGAGGCAGGTGGACGTGATGACGTTGTTGACGGTCTGGCCGGAGGACGACCCGACCACGGTGCTGCGACGGACCGAGGATCCGCAGGAGATCCGCGCGGTGCTCGGCGAGCTGCGGGTCCGCTTCGAGCAGTGGCCCGTGGTGGCGGACCTCCCCGCCGAGCCGACCTCCGAGGAGGTGCTCGCCGCCTACCGCGAGCGGGTCGACAAGGTGATCGACGAGCAGGGCTATGTGCTGGTGGACGCGCTGCACATGACGCCGAGCGACGACATCCGATGGCAGGAGAAGGCCGCCGCGGCACGGCAGCGCTTCCTGTCCGAGCACACCCATGACGACGACGAGGACCGGTTCTTCGCCCGAGGCTCCGGAGTCTTCTACCTGCACGTCGACGGGAAGGTGCACGCCGTGCTGTGCGAGGCGGGCGATCTGCTGAGCGTGCCCGCGAACACCACGCACTGGTTCGACATGGGCTCTCGGCCGGATTACGTGTCGGTGCGGTTCTTCCACGACGAAGAGGGCTGGGTGGGCGACTTCGTCGAGAACTCCATCGCCCATCGCTTCCCGAGCTTCGACGAGCTGTCCGCCGGGCGGAGTTGACCGGCAGGCACGGCGAAGCGGCAGGCCGCGCGTGGCTCCGCGCGCGGCCTGCGGCATCGGCCGAGCCGATGGCACGCGACGCCGTCGACGCGGCGTGAATCCTCGGAGCGTCGACGCGGATCGAGGACGCCGCCGGGCGAGTCGGCCGCGCCCCCCGGCGGAGTCGTTCGAGGGGCCGTGTCGGCGTCCGGTCGACCTCGGCCGGTCACGAGGAGCGCCTGCCGGCACGGCCGCGGGGCGGGGTTCGCGAGCGACGTCGCTCCGCAGAAGGACGGCCCGACCGGACGCCGAGGCACAGCGCACCGGGCCGCAGCGGACTGAGCGTCCACCAGACGAACCGACCCCGCCCGATCGCGATCAAGCGAGCGGACCCATCGCAGTCGCCGGGACCCCCTGCTCACCCGGACCCGATCGCCGCACCCTCCGATGATCGGGAACAGCAGTTCCCCGATGTCGCCGTTGACGCCTCGTGCGCCGAGCGCCGGTTCGCCGGAGCCCACGCTGGTGATGAGCATCGCCCGCTTGCCCGCCAGCCTGCCCTCGCCGCCTCGGCGGCGGCGACCGCACCGCGGCAGGCTGCCCTCGGACGAACACGGCCTGGAGATCCGTCCACACCTCTGGGCAGGGGTCGGTCTGGTGCGCGGCGACGCGGGCACCGCGCTCGTCGGCAGCCACTCCGAGGTGACCGATCTGATCGAGGAGTATCACTCGGCAGGTGTCGAGGAGGCGTGTCGTCGGGATACCCGTGTCCGGCGGAGCCCACTGGGTCGGCGCGGGCGTCCGCCCGGAACTGCTCCGCCGGGTCTGCTCGCCTCGCCGCGGCCCGGTGTGGCGCGGGCGCTCGGCGGTCGAGGACGAGAGCGCGGTGACCGGGGGTGTGCCCCGGTCACCGCCTGGCCTGGCGGCGCCGGGCGGGCCGCCGTCGTCTCGTGTCGGCGTGGGGTGCCGGCGAGCCCAGGTTTCCAGCGAGTGCGGGCCGGGTGGGCGGCGGACGACCGGCCGAAGCCCGCCCCCGCCCCGGCCCTGCCCGGGCGAGACCGCCGCGTCGCCTCGGCAGGGTCCAGGGCGCGCGGCCAGGGCCGCCGGTCAGGATCTCCCCGACGCGGTGCCGGGTCGGGAGACCGTTGCGCCGTCCCGTCGACCCGGATCGCCGCCTCGGACCTCCGGCGACGGCGGAGCGAGTTCGGCGAGCCGGTCGAGAAGCGCCGCCGGACCCGGCATCGCCTCGATCTCGGCGCGGATCGCGGCACAGCCGCGGCGGATCTCCTCGGCCCCGAGGACGTGATCCAGGCTGTCGGTCAGCGTCGCCACGTCCAGATCACGCTCGGCGAGGACGACGCCCGCCCCGCCGCGACGGACGGCGTCGGCGTTGAGCGGCTGGTCGGCCATCCTCGGCAGGACGAGTTGCGGCGTGCCGTGCGCGAAGGCGGTGAAGGTGGTGCCCGATCCACCGTGGTGGACGACCACCGAACAGTCCGGCAGCACCGAGCTGAGCGGCACCCAGCCGGACATGATGACGTTCGAGGGCAGCCTGTGTCGGATCGACTCGTCCGGGGTGTCGACGGCGAGCACCACCTCGGCGTCGCGGGCCGCCGCCACCGCGATCGCCGCCTGAACGACCTCGTCCGCGCCCGCACCGGGGAGGACCGAGCCCATCGTCAGACAGATTCGCGGCCGCCGCGGAACGGCGCAGACCAGGTCGCTCAGCAGCGCGCCGCCGTTGTACGGGACGTAGCGCAGCGGCAGTCCCCTGGCCGATCTCGGGGGCCGGAGGGTCTCGGGACAGAGGTCTACGACCGCGGCGGGCGGTTCAAGCCGACCAGACACGCCGTGACGCGTCGCGACGTCGTCGAGCACCCCCAGCAGACCGGTCGCGGGCGGATGCGGCAGCCCCATGCCGTGCAGCACCGAGGGGATGCCGACGGCGGTCGCGGCGATCTCGCCCGCGGCGAGGAACGAGGTGAACATCAGGAGGTCGGCTCGCCAGTCTCGGGCGATGCGCACGGTCCCGTCGATCATCCGACCGCTCACGGCGAACAGCGAGGCCAGGAAGTCGGCGTCCTCGGCGGGTCGGTGGTCGCGGACGGTGGACCACGAGCTGCCGAACGCGCTGGTCATCCCCTGCCACTGGACGGCGGCGTCGCCCTCGGTGGTGTGCTCGCCCTCGGCACGACGGGCCAGGGCACGTGGGGCCAGCTGGTGATAACCGGCGGTGGCACTGCCGTCGGGCGAGACGTCGACGGCGGGTAAGCCGGAGCGGACGGCCATGTCCAGACTCGGTCCGGTGGTCGCCACCAGGATCTCGTGGCCTGCGGCACGGGCCGCCCACATCGTCGGCACGGCGGGCAGCAGATGCCCGACACCGGGAGCAGCCACCAGGAGTATCCGCATCGATCTCCTTTCTCGGGCCCGACGCCTCGGATGCGTCGGGGGTGCGGCGGCCGTCGACGAAACGGACAGTTGATCACCGCTGAGCGAGCTTCTCGTGTCGTCATGGGACAAGACAAGCCACGATCGGCGGACTTCACCGGACATCGAGCGAATCTTCAGCCGCCTTCGAGATCTCTCCACTGCCGGCGACCGGGCGTGCCCGGCGTGCCCGGCGTGCGACGGTCGCCCGGCGATGTCCCGGGCCGGGACCCGACGGCGGTCGACCGCGGCGAACCCGCACACGGCACCGAGACGACGAGCGCCGACGTGGCGGGCGCCGGCCGCGACCGACGTGGCGGACCCGTCGGAGGCGGCGGACCCGGATGCGGGCCGCGACGAAGCCGGCCCCGGCGAGGCGAGACAGGACGGAGCGAGACACGGCGGGACGGGGCGACGCCGCGGTGCCGTCTCCGGCCGGTCCCGGCGGCGCACCCGCGTCCGCGGGCGGTGCGCGGCGTCAGTCCGGGAAGGACACCACCGAGCGGGCGCCCTCGCCTCGAACAAGTCGGTCGACGGCCGATGGCGCCTCGGCCAGCGAGATGCGGTGCGTGATCAACGGGGACACGTCGAGCGTCCCGGCGAGGACGTCCCGCGCCAGCAGAGGCACGTCGCGGTCGGGGTCCGCCGCGCCGTACACCGACGAGCGCAGTACCCGGCCGGAGTGGAAGACGTCCAGCGCGCTGAGGCTGATCAGGTCGTCCCGTGCGCCCATGCCGACCACGATCACTCCGCCGCCGCGCCGCACCGAGCGCCACGCGGTCTCGATGGTCTTCCCCCGGCCGACGCATTCGAAGGCATGGTCGGCTCCCCTGCCGTCGGTGAGACTCCGGACGGCACGGACGAGGCCGCCGTCGGAGACGAGGAAGTCGGTCGCGCCCGCCGCCATCGCCGGGCCGCGTTTGGACTCCGCGACGTCCACGGCCACGATCCGCCCCGCGCCCGCGTCGCGCGCCGCCAGGACCGCGGACAGGCCCACCCCGCCGAGGCCGATGATCACGACGGACTCCCCCGCCGTGACCCGCGCGGTGTTGCGCACCGCGCCGACCCCGGTGAGCACCGCGCAGCCCAGCAGCGCGGCCTCTTCGAAGGGCAGTTCGGCGGGTACCGGGATGACCGCGTGCCGCGGCACCACGATCTCCTCGGCGAGCGCGCCGAGACCGAGCGTGACGTGCAGCGCCTCGCCGTCCGCGGTGGTGCCGCGCGCCGAGGACGGTCTGCCGGAGGTGTCACAGAACCACGGTCTGCCCGCCGCGCAGTGCCAGCACGTGCGGCAGGCGGGCGACCAGTTGAGTACGACGTGCTCGCCACCGGAGACCCGGTCGGTGCCGGGCCCGACATCGGTGACGACTCCCGCCGCCTCGTGGCCGAGCACCAGGGGGAAGGACGGCGCGAGGGTGCCGTCGATCATCGCGAGATCGGAGTGGCAGACGCCCGCGGCTCGAATCCGGACGCGGACCTCGCCGGGTCCGGGAGCGGGCAGCCGTATCCGCTCCACGGCGGGCGGCTGATCCTGACGACGCGCCAGCAGCGCCGAGACGAGACGATCGCCGCTCATCGTCGCGTCGTCCGGTTCTCGGTGACCACGGCGACGAGGAGAGCATCGGAGGCCCGCCCGAGTCCGCGTGATCGGCGCCGTCCGCCCGGCGATCGGGGCCCGTCGACGGCGGCCGGGCGTGTGCTCGATGCTCGCGCCCGATCGGCGGCAGACCAGGGTGCGTCTGTGCGGGGGCGACGCTGCTCGGCGGTCGGGACGGTCCCGGTGTCAGGTCCGGGCGAGTCCGTCCGCCGTTCGTCCGGCATGCGCCTGCCTCGGCCGGCGTATGGCGCCGTCCCCGCTGATGTGCCGACGTCTGCGCTGGTCATGGCATCCCTGCTGGTCGAGCGCCGGAGTGGACGGCGACAATGGACTAGCGACGCTAGTTTTCACCTTAACCCCGCGACGGCTCGCACCGGTAGGCCCCGTGACCGGAAGATCGAGGCACTCAGCCTCGCGGTCGTCCGGCCTTCACCGCCCCGGTCGTCTCGGAGCCGGCGGTCTCGGGACCGCCGGTCCCGACGCCGGTCGGCTCGGGCCGGTCGACGGCGCCCGACTCGACGGCGCCCGATTCGGCGAAGGCCTGCGCCACAGGACGTCCCGCCGCCGCGGGCGGTGAGCCGACGACCTCCGCGTAGAGCTCGCGCAACCCGGCGAGGAGCATGTCGACGCCGAGGGCGAACGCGCCCTCGTCGACGCTGCGCTGGTGATCGGCGAGCAGATGGGCCTGCGACAGATGCGGATAGCGGTCGTGTTCGTAGAGCGCCGGATCGGCGTCGAAACCCCGCGCGAAGGAGCCCAGCGCCGAACCCGCCACGACGTAGCGCATCACCGCGCCGATGTGGGTGGCGCGGGCGGGCGGCCAGCCCGCGGCCACGAGTCCGCCGTAGACCGCGTCGGCCATCGACAGGGCGGCGGGTCGCCGTCCCGGACCTCTGATCAGGACGGGGACGACGTTGGGGTGCGCGGCCAGGGCGTCTCGGTAGGAGTGCGCCCAGCGCCGGAGGGCCGTGCACCAGTCGTGATCGGCGAAGAAGGAGACGTCGACCCGCGCGATGATCGCGTCGGCGACGGCGTCGAGAATCTCGTTCTTGGTCGCGAAGTGGTTGTAGAGCGAGGGACCCCGGACGCCGAGTTCGAGCGCGAGGCGTCGCGTGGAGAAGGCGTCGAGCCCGTCTGCGTCGATCAGCGCCGTAGCGGCCTCGACGATGCGTGCCCTGCTCAGCCGGGGCTGACGCGGCCGAGCCATCAGACGACCTCCTCCGGCGGCGGGACGACGACCGCCGCGCGTCGAACTCTAGTCGCCCTCACCCCTGGACGCCGAGAAACTTCCACCGCTAGTTTAAGGGAGAGATCGCGATCCCCGGACGCCGGAGGCGACATGGATCTGACCCTCTCACCGGAGCAGACGGCCCTGCGCCGCCTCGCCGCCGACTTCGTCGAGCGAGAGGTGCGGCCGCACGCCGCCGACTGGGACCGCCGCGAGTCCATCGACCCCGATCTGATCCCCCGCCTCGGCGAGGCGGGATTCCTGGGCATGACGATCCCCGAGTCCTACGGCGGTTCGGGCGGCGACCACCTGTCCTACTGCCTGGTCCTCGAGGAGCTCGGCCGCGCGGACTCCTCGGTGCGCGGCGTCGTCTCGGTGTCGCTGGGCCTGGTGGCCGCGACGATCCTCGCGCACGGCACGGAGGGCCAGCGCCGTCGCTGGCTGCCCGCGCTGTGCTCCGGTGCGGCGATCGGCTGCTTCGCCCTGTCCGAACCGGACGCCGGCTCCGACGCCGCCTCGCTGCGCACCCGCGCCCGCAGGCACGGCGACGGCTGGCTGCTGAGCGGGGCGAAGACCTTCATCACCAACGGCACCTGGGCGCGGGTCTGCCTGGTCTTCGCGCGGACCGGCGATCCGGGCCCCCAGGGCGTCACCGCGTTCCTGGTGCCCGCCGACTCTCCCGGGCTGACCCGG
Organism: Actinoalloteichus hoggarensis; assembly: GCF_002234535.1. Classification (NCBI taxonomy): domain Bacteria; kingdom Bacillati; phylum Actinomycetota; class Actinomycetes; order Pseudonocardiales; family Pseudonocardiaceae; genus Actinoalloteichus; species Actinoalloteichus hoggarensis. The sequence continues at coordinate 2,925,248 of NZ_CP022521.1, read as the reverse complement.
CGGGAGATCCACGGCAAGCTCGGCCTGCGCGGCCAGGCGACGGCCGAGCTGACCTTCGACGACGTGCCGCTGCCCGACTCAGCACGGCTCGGCGAGCTCGACCGAGGCTTCGGCATCGCGATGTCGGCGCTGGCCAAGGGCCGGATGTCGGTGGCGGCCGGCTGCGTCGGAGTGGCGCAGGGCTCGCTGGACGCGGCGGTGGCCTACTCCCGAGAGCGGGAGCAGTTCGGCAAACCGATCGCGGGTCATCAACTCGTGCAACGGCTGCTCGCCTCGATCGCCGTGGACACCGCCGCCGCGCGGCTGCTGGTCTGGCGGACGGCCGATCTGCTCGACCGAGGCCTGCCCTTCGAGACCGAGTCCTCGATGGCCAAGCTCTTCGCAGGCGAGGCCGCCGTGCGGGCAGCCGACAACGCGGTGCAGGTCTTCGGCGGCGCGGGATATCTCGACGAGTTCCCGGTGGCCAGACACCTCCGCGACGCTCGCGTCACCACCCTGTACGAGGGCACCACCGAGATCCAACAGCTGATCATCGGACGGGCACTGACCGGCGTCAGCGCCTTCCGGTGACCGGACGACGCCACACCGGCGCCCGTCTCGTTCCCACCCGCCGACCGCCCCGGAGGAGCCCCGACCATGCGCGCCGTCCACTTCGTCGCCGCCCGCCGCACCCCGATCGGCAGACTGCGCGGGGCGTTGAGCACCGTCCGTCCCGACGAGCTGGCCGCCCAGGTCATCGCCGGGCTGCTCGCCGACGTGCCCACGCTGGAGCCCGCCAGGATCGACGACGTCTACTGGGGAGCGGCCAACCAGTCCGGCGAGGACAATCGGAACGTGGCCAGGATGGCGACCCTGCTCGCGGGTCTGCCGGACTCGGTGCCCGGAGCGACGGTGAACCGGTTGTGCGCCTCCGGCTTGGAGGCGGTCGTCACCGGGGCGCGAGCGATCGCCTCCGGAGAGGTCGACGTCGTGCTCGCGGGCGGCTCGGAGTCGATGAGCCGCGCGCCGTTCGTGCTGCCGCGTCCTGCGGACGGGCTGCCGCCGACGATGGAACTGGCCGACACCCGGCTCGGCTGGCGGCTGGTGCACGAGCGGATGGGCGAGCGACACGGCGTGTTGTCGATGGGTGAGACGGCCGAGCAGGTCGCGGCCCGGTGTTCGATCTCGCGAGCGCGACAGGACGCCTTCGCGCTGCGCAGCCATCGCAGGGCGGCCGAGGCGCGGGCGGCGGGCCGGTTCGCCGATGAGCTGCTGCCGGTCCGCACCCCGGACGGTTCGCTGGTCGACACCGACGAAGGCATCCGTGAGGACACCTCGGCGGAACGGCTGGCGCGGCTGCGGCCCGTGTTCCGCGCCGAGGGCACCGTGACGGCGGGCAACTCCTCACCGCTCAACGACGGCGCCGCCTGCCTGCTGCTGGTGAGCGACTCGGCGCTGGCCGACCTCGGGGTCGCACCGCTGGGCCGCTATGCGGGCGGCGCCAGCGTCGGCGTGCATCCGGACGTCATGGGGCTCGGCCCGGTGCCCGCCGTCCGCGCGGTGACCGCCCGGACGGGCAGGCGTGTGACGGATCTCGACGCGGTGGAGGTCAACGAGGCCTTCGCCGCGCAGACACTGGCCGTCGTCGACGCGCTGGACCTGCCCGAGGACTTGGTGAATCCCGACGGCGGCGCCATCGCCCTGGGCCATCCGCTCGGCTGCTCCGGCGCCCGCATCCTCACCACGCTGCTGCATCGCATGCGGCGGACCGGCGCACGGCGGGGTCTGGCGACGCTGTGCGTCGGCGTGGGTCAGGGCACGGCGGTGCTCGTCGACGGCAACTGATCGACCGCCGCCGGGGTCGCCGCCGCCGTCGGGGGACGACGCGGCGGGCGGGCCTGCGCCGCCGGCGAGGCAGCGAGGGCGGCGGAGGCGCGACACCCGGCACCGCAGGGAACGCCATGGCACCGGACCGAGAGACGACCGAGACAGCATTCGTTGGACAGAAGGGGATCACCGTGAGCAGATTCGCCGACCGAGTCGCCGTCGTCACCGGTGCCGCGCAGGGCATCGGCGCCGCCGCGGCACGCAGCCTGGCCGCCGACGGCGCGACGGTGGCCGTGGTCGACCTGACCGAGGACCGAGCACGCCCCGTCGCCGAGGAGATCGCGGCGGCGGGCGGCAGCGCCGTGGCGATCGGCTGCGACGTCGCCGTGGAGGATGACGTGACGGCGATGACCGCCCACGTCGTGGACCGGTTCGGCAGACTCGACATTCTGATCAACAATGCCGGGATCACCAGGGACAACCTGCTGTTCAAGATGCCCGCGGCCGAGTGGGACGCGGTCATCACGACGAATCTGACCAGCATGTTCCTGTGCTGCCACGCCGCGCAGGGGCCGATGGTGGCCGCCGGATACGGTCGCATCGTCAATCTCAGCAGCCGCTCGGCGCTGGGCGCCCGCGGCCAGGTCAACTACGCGGCCGCCAAGGCGGGCGTCCAGGGTCTGACGGCGACGCTGGCGATCGAGCTGGGCCCCTTCGGGGTGACGGTGAACGCCGTGGCACCCGGCTACATCGACACCGCGATGACGGCGGCCACCGCCCGGCGGGTCGGGCTGGAGGCCGCCGAGCATCAGCGGCGAGCCGCCGAGCAGATCCCCCTCCGCCGGGTGGGCAGGCCCGCCGAGGTGGCGGAGGTGATCGCCTTCCTCGCCTCCGACGCGGCCTCCTACGTCAGCGGCCAGACGATCTACGTCAACGGCGGCGCGCGGTGACCGCCCGTGAGGGAGCCGAGCCGGACCCGGTCGGGCCGCCGCCGTCGGAACAGCCGGGCGTACCGGCCACGACCGGCCGCCTGCCCGATGCCGGGCCGCACGCCTCCGAGGAGCCGCCGCGGATCTTCGCCTCGTTCGCCGACCTGATCGAGGCGGTGGGCACCGTCATCGGCCCCGGTCCGTGGGAGCCGATCGAGCAGGCCAGGGTGGACGCGTTCGCCGAGGCGACCGACGATCGACAGTGGATCCACACCGACCCGGAGCGGGCGGCGAAGGGGCCCTTCGGCGGGACGGTCGCCCACGGCTACCTGACCCTGTCGCTGCTGCCGAAGCTCAACCGAGGCCTGTACCGCGTGGCGGGCCTGCGGGCCGGGGTCAACTACGGCCTCAACCGGGTGCGGTTCCCCGCGCCGCTGCGCACGGGAAGCGTCGTCCGCGCCGTCAGCCGGATCGACGAGGCGACGCCGCTCGCCGACGGGGCGCTCGCGCTCGTCGCGACCGTCACCGTCACGGCCCGAGGCGCCGAGCGGCCGTGCTGCGTGGCACAGACCGTCTCCCGGCTCTACCCGGACGGCTGATCGGCGGCACGGCGCGGCAGGACTCGGCCGCGCCGTGCCCGTTCGGCACGCATCAGCACCGGCCCGCCGACGCCTGCCGCGCGGGCGACCCGGCGGGCAGGACACGGCGGGCCTCCAGTGCCAGGGACAACTCGACGAGATCACGGGGCCGGTTCAGCGATCGGCCGGTGAGCTGCTCGAAGCGACGCAGCCGATTCAGCACGGTGTTGCGGTGGCAGAACAGCTGCGTTCCCGCCCGCAACGCCGATCCGTCGCTGTCGAGCCAGGCCGTCACCGTGGACAGCAGCAGCTCCCGATCGGGCGGGTCCAAGGCAAGGACGGGACCGAGTGCCCGCTCGATGAGGGCGGCGCCCAGGTCGGGGCAGGAGACGGCCATCGCGGCGGGGAGGTGGTCGTGCAGCAGCGCGGCCTCCCCGTCACGGGTGCAGGTGGTCACCGCGATCTCGGCGAGTCGACAGGCCGAGCCCAGCGCCGCCAGACCGCTCGCCACCGGGCTGATGCCCGCCCGGCCCCCGGTCGGAACACGCAGCGACCGGGCCAGCTCCTCGACGCCGTGGTCGTCTCCCAACAGCACGATGCCCCGGTCGGACTCCACGCCGATGTGCCAGACGATGCGGGCACCCGCCACCGACGGCGGCAGGAACGAACCCCGATAGGAGCTGCGTTCGCCCCCCGCGACGACGACCACCGCGTAGCGTCCGTGCTCCGGCAGGTCGAGCGCGGCGGCGACCGCCGGGACGTCGGCGATGCGTGCCGCCCCGTCGAGCAGCGCCCCCACCAGGGCACGCAGCCGCTCGTGTCGACGGCGGGTCAGTCTCGTCTCGACCTGGCGATAGGCCTCGGCGACGAGCCCGCAGTGCTCGTCGACGAAGTTCCAGACGTCGGCGGCCACGTGGACGAGCAGGTGGACGTCCTCGGGATCGTCGCGGGTCGCGGTCTCCACGAGGCCCTGCCAGACGATGCCGCCGCCGAGCCTGAAGGCGTGCAGCAGGGCGTCCAACGGGATGCCCTGCTCGGCACGCTGGGCGCCGATCCGCCAGGAGCATCGCCGGGCGGGCTCGCGCGTCTCCTTCGGCCGCAGCAGGGCGCGAACGTTGTTCTCCAGCGACTCGTGCACCTCGTGCCACAGTTCGTCCGGGTCGACCGCCGCCGCCCGGTAGGCCGCCTCCTGTGCTCGCAGCGACGTCACCAGCCGATCGGTCAGCTCACCGAGTTCGCTGAGCAGCACGGCGGCGGTCCGGTGCAGCAGGGCGACCGCCGCCCCGTCGGCCCTGGATCGGATGGGCGGTCTCGCCTCGGGAAGGCCGGGCAGCGCACGGGCGTCCAGACCGGACGATCGAGAGAGTGTCGATTCGGTCCGCGTCGCGACACGCCGCAGTCGCCCGCCGAACAGCGGCGAGCCGAGGTGGTCGGCGGGCTCGACGTCCATCCGGCCCGCCGTAGTCGGTCTCACCATGGCCCTCCCTCGACTCGGACATGCCGCAGGCTCGCGACCGCGGCGCCGCCGTCCGAGGGCGACGCGGCGGGGGCGTGAGGCGGTCCGGTGTGACACACGCCGCCGCGCCCGGCCGTCCGCCGTCGTCTCGGTTCGACGGCCGCTGGACGACACACGGCGAGCGCGGCGGCTCCGGCGCGGCTCACGACGGCCCCCGCGGCCGGCTGCGCACCTCGGCCGAGCCCGCCGCGCGCATGGTTTCCCGGAGCGACGGTTCGTGCGAGGCGGGATCGCGCGGCGATCTGCCCGCCGTCGAGGCCCCCGCCGTCGAGTCTCCCGCCGTCGATCGCGCCGACCTGGTCCCTCTCGCGGTCGAGCCACGCGGGCCGGGGGGCAGGGGCGTCCCGACCGCGCTCCCGGCCCGCCCCGACCGGGCGGCCTCGACCGGGTCGTCGCCCTCCATGGCCAGCGCGTGCACCAGCTCGACCCTGGACCGCACTCCGAGCGCGGCGAACACGTTGCGCAGGTGGTGATCGATGGTGCGCGGGCTCAGACACAGCGTCGAGGCGACCTCGCGGTTGGTCGCCCCCGCCGCGACGTGACGTGAGATCCGCAGCTGCTGCGGGGTGAGTCTGCCCACGAGACCACCGCGGCCCTCGGGGCCGATGCCCGTCGCGCGCAGCTCGTCACGCACCCGGTCGGCCCAGATCCGAGCCCCGCACGCCTCGAAGTGTCGGAGCGCGTTGCGCAGCCGCTCGCGTGCCTCCCGTCGTCGTCGCCGCCTGCGCAGGAACTCACCGTGCAGCCGGAGGGTCCTGGCGTACTCGAACTCGGTGCCCGACGCCTCGTGCAGCCGCAGGGCCGCGCCGAACGCGGCGTCCGCCTCGGCCGGGTCGGCCACCAGCAGCGCCCGACAGCGCAACGCCTGGGCGAGCGCCGCCGCGTCCCCGACCGCACGCGCCCGCTCCTCGAAGCGCCGCAGCAGCCGATCGACGGGGCGTGGATCACAGGCGAGCACCGAGGCCTCCACCAGACACGGGACGGCCAGGAGGCGCATCGCGAAGTGACCACGCCCTGCGCTTCCCTGGACCAGCGGGAACAGCCGATCCGCCGCGTCCTTCGGTCGGGACAGCGACAGATCCAGCCGCGCGAGACTCCATTCGGCCAGGCTCACGGCCATCGCCAGCCCCCTGGAGCGTCCCGCCTCGATGACGGCGGTCGCGTGCTCTCGACAGCCTGCCGCGTCGCCCGCGACGGCGGCGGACATCGCCGCCGCGGCCCGCAGATGCAGGGCGCAGTTGGTCTGGCCCGCCGCGCGGGCGGCGGCGAGTCCCGCGATCGCGTGCTCGGCGGCTCTCGCGTGCTCGCCGAGACGCAGCTCCGCATAGACCAGCAGCTCCAGCGCGGGCGGGAGGAGCGCCGTCCGACCGTCCACCCTGGCCAGAGCCACCGCCCTGCTGCTCGCCCGCCTCGCGAGCCTCGACGCGCCCAGGACCACGGCGTTGGCGGCGATGCCGAGCAGCTCCTCCAGCGTGGCCTCGCCCACCACCCGACCGCCCGACTCCCGCAGGATGCCGCCCACCCCGCGGCGACCACCACGAAGAACCCGCGCCGCACCGGCCACACCACCCGACCACCGGACACACCCCATCCGGACACCCGAGACACCCGACGCCGCGACCGCCGCCAGCCCACGACGATCCCCCGCCGCCCAACAGGCCTCCGCCGCCCGCGCGAGCGCCTCCGCCGCCGGCTCCGGCGACTCGCGTAACAGGTCCGCGGCCAGCAGCAGGGCCTCCCTGGCGTCCTCGACGATGCCGTCCCGCAGCTCGACGAGGCCCCGCAGATACTCGGTGCGCCCTCGCAGCGACGGCGGGGACGACGGCGGCGGATCCGATCGCGCGAGTAGTGATCGGACCCGATCGGTGCGACCCGCCGCCCAGGCGTGTTCGGCGGCGCGCACCAGTCGGGCGGCACGACGATCCGGGTCGTCGGTCAGCGCGGCGGCCGCGGCCAGCGCGTCCGCGCAGGCCATCGGGTCGACGCCCGCGGCGGTGTCCGAGAAGACGCGGTCGACGGCCGTCTCGATCGCGTCGGCCAGCGCGGCGTCGGTCCCGATGACGGCGGCGGCCCGGTGCCGGAGCGCGGGCAGCGACCGACCGGGATCGCCCGCCGCGGCCGCCAGCAGCCCGTGCGCCGATCGGCGTCGCCCCTGGGGCTCACCGCGATACACCACCTCGGCCAGCAGTCGATCGGCGAAGATCAGCGTCGGTCCGTCCACGGCGACCAGCCCGCGGGACTCGGCGGGCTCCAGAGCACAGGCGCGCAATCCGGCAGGAGCCGCCGCGCGCAGCAGGACGCCGAGGTCCACGGCGCCGGTGACCTCCCGTTCCGCCGCGGCGAGCAGGAGCAGCATCCGGGTGTCCTCGGGCAGCCCGGCGAGGCGGGTCCGGTGCAGCCAGGCCAACGACTCCTCGGGCAGCAGATGCCGGGGCAGCGGCAGGGAGCCCGCGAGCTGGCCGGGAGCGAGCCCGGCGACCAGCTCGGCCAGCAGCCGAGGAACGCCCCCGCCGCTGCGCAACAGCAGTTCCCGGACCGCGGGTCGCAGCGGGCCCGGCGCGAGCTCGTCCAGCAGCGCGGCGGCATCGGCGTCGGCGAGCGGCCGAAGCCTGCACACCGGGATCTCCGGCGGCCACGGCCGGGTGTCCTCGCCTGCCGTCAGCAGCACGGTCACCCGGTGAGCGGGTGTCAGTCGTCGGACGGCGAAGGACAGCGCCGCGCGGGAGGCGGCGTCCAGCTGGTCGGCGTCGTCGACGCAACAGAGCAGGCCGCCCTCGGTCGCGAGGGCGGTCCACACGTGCAGCAGGGCACGGCCGACCCGACCGGTGTCGGTCTCCGGCGACTCGCGTGGGACCGGCACCGCAGGCGCCAAGGCCGTCGGAAGCGGTGCCCGTATCGAGGAGTCCGACAGCCGTGGACGCGGTTCGGTGCCGACGACGAATTCCGTCTCGTCGTGGTCGGAGTACTGGTCGACGAGGTCCATGGCGGCCGCCAGCGGTCGGGTCCTCGCATCGCCGAGGGCATGCAGTCGATCGGCGACCGGCCGCAGCAGCGCGTGCAGCCCGCTGTGCCGGAGGTTCGACTCGGCGGGCACCGCGCGGGTGCGCAGCACGGTCGCCGCGGGCACGCACCGCGCGCCGTGTTCGAGCATGGTGGTGCGCCCCAGGCCCGGGGAGCCGACGAGGAGCAGGGCGCCGCCGTGTCCGTCGCGGGCCCGTCTGCCCAGCTCGTCGATCGCCGTTCGTTCGGCGGCCCTGCCGTGTACTCGGATACCGACCGCCCTGTCAGGCATTCCGATCACCCGGATCAAGTTACTCACGGGTCAGGTGCCGGGGAAGGGGCGAGCGCACCGCCGGTCGTCGGACCCGTGCTCCTTCTGAACCGTGACGGTCGGTGAAAGGCACTGATCAGAGATCCGGTGCCCGCACGCCGGGCCGCGGCGCGGGCGAGAGCATCCTGTGACCGCTCACATCGGGAGCGCCGCGGCCCTGGGCACCGTGACAGATCGGCACGGGCCGAGCCGGCCGAACACGACGGCGGGCACGGTGAGACTCGACTCGACCGGGTGTGATGCCGCGTCGTCCGACGCGGTCTCGATGATCGTCCGCTCCGCGAGCGGCGCGAGACGGCCGCTGCCCTGTGTGGTGAGCACGGCGCCCGAGTCGGCGCTGCCCGGCGTCTCACGGCGCGCGATCGACTCGGTGCGGTCGTCCCGACGAGACGTCTTCTCCAGGTGGTGTGAGCGATGGACGCCTGGACGAAGCCCGTCGGGAACGACCGCCTTACCGAGAGCCGGTCCGAGAACAGGCTGACGCCCGCATCGCACCGCCGCACCGTCCCGCCGAGCCGCGACGCCGACGTGACACGACTCCGGCGACCGACTCGGGTCCGCCGTCCCCGTCCCGACGGAACACGGCGGACCCAGCGGGGCCGCCGACGGGCCTTCGCGCCGCCTCAGCGGCCCGGCTCGACGACCAGCCTGCCGACGGTACGGCCGTCGGCGAGCCGTTGGAGCGCCTCCGGAACGGCGTCCAGGCCGACCCGTTCGGCGACCAGCGGTCGTACCGTCCCCTCCGCCGCCAGCCTGCTCAACTCCAGATGGGCCGCCGCCACCGCGTTCGGATCGCGCCGGGCGTACAGCCCCCAGTGCAGGCCCAGGATCGAGTAGTTCTTCACCAAGGCATGGTTGAGTCCCGGCTGCGGGATCACCCCGCCCGCGAATCCCACCACGACGATGCGGCCCTCGAAGGCGATGCACTTGGTGGAGCGCTGGTACGAGTCGCCGCCGACGGGGTCGTAGACGACGTCGGCGCCCCGCCCGTCGGTGGCCTCGTTCACCACGTCGACGAAGTCCGCCTCTCCCCGCACCACGACGAGGTCGGCACCCGACTCACGCGCCACCTCGGCCTTGGCGGCGCTGCCGACGACCCCGACGACCGTGGCGCCCGCCGCCGCGCCGAGCTGGACGGCGGCGCTGCCCACCCCGCCCGCGGCGGCGTGCACGAGCAGGACCTCGCCCGCCCGCAGCCCGGCCCGCCGATGCAGCCCGAACCAGCCCGTCTGATATCCGATGCACAACGCGGAGGCCTCCGCGTCGCTGAGCGCCCGCGGCGCGGGCAGGACGGCGTCGGCGGCCATCACGGTGTACTCGCCGAACGCCCCGTGCGGCAGCACGGACAAACCGATCACCCGGTCGCCGACCACCGGGCCGAACGCCTCCGGCCCGAGCTCGACGACCTCGCCGCACAGCTCCACACCGGGGGTGAAGGGCAGCGGCGGCCGCACCTGGTACCGCCCCCGGCAGAGCAGCACGTCGGCGAAGTTGACGGCGGCGGCGAGCACCCGTACCAGCACCTGACCCGGCCCGACCACCGGGATCTCGACGTCCGCCCTGGTGAGCACGGCACCCGGCTCACCGGGTTCGTGGACCTGCCAGACCCGCACGAGTCCTCCTTCATCACGAGGCGGGGCGCCACGCACGGGGTCCGCCCCACGGCTCTGCAACGCTGTCCGGGCGGGCACGCCCGCCCGGTCGGTGCCGACGACGCCGCGCCGCACCGGCATCCGGTCACGCGCCCTCGGGCGCGGTCGCCTCGCGCACGGCGACGACGTCCTCCCCCACCGCCTGTTCCGAGCGCTCCCCCCGGCTTCGATACCGACGCCGCAGCTCCCGTTTGAGGACCTTGCCGCTCGGGCCGAGCGGCAGCTCGGTGACCAGCTCCACCAGCCGGGGATACTTGTGTCGGCCGATGCGGTCGGTCGCCCACTCCACGAGCCGCGCGGCGGTAGGCGGATCGGCGGGATCGGCGGCGACCACGACCGCGCACACCTCCTCGCCGTGCCGGGGGTGCGGCACGCCGATCACCGCGACCTGTCGAATGCCCGGATGCCGCATCAGCACGTCCTCCACCTCGCTGGGGTAGACGTTGAAGCCGCCTCGGATGATGACGTCCTTCGTCCGATCGACCACCGTGATGAAGCCGTCGGCGTCCTTGACGCCCAGGTCACCGCTGCGGAACCAGCCGTCGACGATCGCCTCCGCCGTCGCCTCGGGCCGATTGTGATAGCCCAGGAACACGTTGTGCCCCCGGATCACGATCTCCCCCAGCTCGCCGGTCGGCAGCAGCTCGATGCTCTCGAGCACGTCGTGCCGCGCGATCTCCACCTCCACACCCCAGATCGGATGTCCGACGGTGCCCGGCCGAGTGCCCATCCTCGGCTGGTTGGCGGTGGCGGTCGGCGAGGTCTCGGACAGCCCGTAGCCCTCGTAGATCGTGGTCTCGAACCGCTGCTCGAACCGCTCCAGCACCGCCGACGGCAGCGAGGCGCCGCCGGACACGCACAGCCGCAGCGACGGCAGGTCGGCTCGCGGCAGCTCGCGAGCCGCCTCCAGCAGCGCGACGTACATCGTCGGGACGCCGTGGAAGATCGTGACGCGGTGCTCGGCCATCGCCGCCAGCGCCGCGGCCGGTTCGAACCGCCGCATCAGCACGAGTGTGGCGCCGACCCGGAAGGCGGTGTTCATCGCCACCGTCTGCCCGAAGGCGTGGAAGAGCGGCAGGCAGCCCATGACGACGTCGACCTGCCGCGTGTCGTTCGCGTCGTAGGCGTTGACCGTGGCGTTCATGAGCAGGTTGAGCTGGCTGAGCACCGCGCCCTTGGGCGTCCCGGTGGTTCCGCTGGTGTAGAGGATCACGGCGGGGTCCTCCGCCGATCTGGTGCGCAGAGTGGCCAGCGGGTCCACTCGTGCCGCGACGTCCGCCAGCCGAGGCGGTCCGTCGCCGTCCCCGTCGCCGGAGCCGAGGACGACCACCGGCAGGTCGAGGGCCTCGCCACCGCGCACGGCCGCCGCGGCGAGGGTCTCGTCGCAGAGCAGCAGCGTCGACCCGCTGTCCCGCAGCACGTGCGCGATCTCCTGCGGGGCGAGCAGCAGGTGGACCGGGACGACGACGGCCCCGGCGGTCAGCACCGCGAAGTAGGCGCGGGGGAAGTCGGCCGAGTTGGCCGCCATCAACGCGACCCGATCCCCGGGCCGGACACCGAGCTCGACCAGCCCGGCGGCCAGCGCGCGGACCTCGGCCCACAACTCGACGTAGGTGAGGCGGACGGCGTCGTCGATCACGGCCACCCGATCGGGGTGGGCGCGGGCGGCCTCGGCCAGGACGCAGGCCAGCGACAGTGACATGGACCCTCCAGAAACTCGTCGTCGACGAAGGTCACCTCAGCCGAGGTGGCCGCCGATCTTGGTGTGCCCGCGCAGCAGATCCCGGGAGATGATCAGGCGCAGCATCTCGTCGGTGCCCTCGAAGATGCGGAAGAGTCGGACCTGCCGGTACCACCGCTCGATGGGCAGCTCGCGGGTGTATCCGATGCCGCCGTGAATCTGCATCACCCTGTCCACGACTCGGTTCACCATGGCCGCCCCGAACAGCTTGGCCTGTGCCGAGGTGTGCCGGGGGTCGCCGCCCTCGTCGACGACCCAGGCGGCGCGCAGCACGAGCGCCCTGGCCGCCTCCAGCTCCACCTCGGAGTCCGCGATCATCCACTGGACGGCCTGGTTGGAGCCGATGGTCCGCCCGAAGGTCTCCCTGGTGTTGGCGTAGTCCACCGCCATCCCCAGCGCCCGCTCGGCGATGCCGATCGCCTGCGACGGGATCGCGTACCGGCCCTTGCCGATCCACTGCATGGCCAGGGTGAAGCCCTGACCGACCTCGCCGAGGACGTTGCGGCCGGGCACCCGGACGTCGTCGAAGACCAGCGCGGCGGGGCCGCCCTCGCCCATCGTGTCGATGTACTCCGATCGCCAGCCCATCGCCCGGTCGACGAGGAAGGCCGTGGACCCGCCCCTGGCGCCCAGTTCGGGGTCGGTGACGGCCACGACGATCGCGAAGTCGGCCTCGTTGCCGCCGGTGATGAAGACCTTCTCGCCACGCAGGATCCAGTCGTCACCGTCCCGGCGGGCGGTCATCCTGATGTTGGCCGCGTCCGAGCCCGCGGCGGGCTCGGTGATCGCGAAGCAGGAGAGCCGCTCGCCCGCGATGGTGGGCAGCAGGAACTCCGCCTGCTGCGACTCGGTGCCGTGGTAGAGGATGTTGTCGGCCTCGCCCCCGAAGCGGAACGGGACGTGGGAGCGGCCGGTCTCGGTCCAGATCAGCGACTGGGTGACGGCGGGCAGGTCCATGCCGCCGAAGTGCTGCGGCGTCGACAGACCCCAGAAGCCGAACTCCTTGGCCTTGAGCTGGAGTGCCCGCAGCTCGTCGCGTTCCAGCGCGGACAGGCCACGCCGTTCGCGGCGCAGCGCCTGCTGCTCCAGCGGCATGACCTCCTTGGTCATGAAGGCGCGGACCGTGTCACGGATCGCCTGCTGTTCGTCGGTGAGCGAGAAGTCCATCGATACTCCGGTTCCTGACGGTGGGTCGACGCGGCGGGCGACACGGCGGGTCGCCGGTGATCAGCCGGACGTCGGGAAGGTGTAGTCCGCGACGGCGGGCGCCCGACTCGCCGTCTCGATCTCGACGAGTCCGCCGTCGGCGCCGACCTGCGGTCGCAGCAGGTAGGAGTCGACGGACGGCGGCAGGTCCGGATCGGAGAAGTCCATGGCCATGCCCAGGTCGCCCTCGACGAGTCCCTGGGTGCGATGGGCCGCGACGATGCCCGCCCGGCTGAGATCGCCCTGGTCGCAGGCGATGCGCAGGGCCTCGGCGAGGAATTCGATGACGCCGTGGCCGGAGAGGACGCCGCCGTCGATGGACTCGTCCGGATACGCGGTCTGATAGGACTCGACCAGGGCACGGACGCCGGGAAGGTCGCTGGAGGCCGCCGGGGCGCCGCTGACCATGACGAACATCTCCTCCAGGGCCGGTGCGGCGGCGGTCTCCAACAGCTGGGAGGCGTAGGCCGGCGTGGAGCCGATCACCGGGACGTCCCAGCCGCCCGCCGAGGCCACCCCCACGAAGGAGGCGGTCTGCGCGGGCCCCGCGCTGAACAGCACGGCGGTGACGTCGGCATCGCGCAACGCCGCGACCTGGGCGCTCATGTCCTGATCGGTGGGCATGATCCGCTGCTCGACGACGCGCAGGCCCGCGCGTTCGGCGGCGAACGTCGAACCGCGCAGGGCGTTCGCCCCGTACTCGTTCTCGAAGACGACGTGGCCGATCACGTCGCCGTCGGCGACCAGCGAGTTCCGCGACAGGTAGTCGACGGCGTTGATCATGTCGACGTCGTAGGTGTTGCCGGGGATCTGGATCTCCGGGCGGCCGAGCAGCGTGGAGTCCCAGCTCTGCGGGAAGGTCAGCATCTCGTCGGCGGCGAGGTCGTCCAGCAGTGCCGCGAGCATGGGCGAGCCGAGGAGCTGGGGCATGGCGGCGACGGACGGGGCGATCTCGGTGTAGGCGCCGAGGGCCTGCTGCACGTCGTAGCCGTGGTCGCGGACGATGATCTCCAGTGTCCTGCCGCAGATTCCGCCGTCGGCGTTGATCTGGTCGACGGCGAGCTGCTGGGCGTTGACGACGCTCGTGCTCAACGCGGCGTAGGGGCCGGTGAGGTCGGTGAGCGCTCCGAGCGAGATGGTGGTCTCGGTGATGCCGGGTCCGCTGGTCAGGCCGGGCTCCGTCCGGTCGGTGCCCTCGCCCGCGGTGCTGCACGCGGCGGTCAGCAGCAGTCCGAGCCCGGCCAGCAGCGCGGTGGTCCTGCGTGGTGCGAGTGGTCTCACGGCGTGGACTCCTTCGAGACGGCGGTGGAGGCGTTCCGATCCGGTGTGCCGGGCGGCGGGCGGTGCTCGGCGACGCGGGCGGCGCCGACCTCGCCGCTGATGGGCGGGCGTCCGCGCGGTCCGCGGAGGAGACCGCTCAGTCCGTCCCTGGCGAAGAGCAGGACGAGGACGATCGCGGCGCCGTAGAGGTAGCGGGACAGCTCGGCGGGCGTCACACCAGGCGCCACGACGCCGGGCGGCACCACCAGCGGCAGCACCTCGGCATACTGCGTGATCAACTGGGGGAGCATCGTGACGAACACCGCGCCCAGCACGGCGCCGCCCACCGAGCCGAGCCCGCCGATGACGATCATCGCGAGGTAGTCCACGGCCAGCGGGAGTCCGAAGTAGTCCGGCACGATCCGCCGGAAGGCCAGCGCGATGAGCACGCCCGCCAGTCCCGCGTACATCGAGGACACCACGAAGGCGGCCGAGCGGTGGGCCGCGACGGGGACGCCCAGCACCGACGCCGCGATCTCGCTGTCCCGTACCGCACCCATGGCCCGTCCCGGCCTGCCACGCTGGAGGTTGCGGGCGACGAGCCAGGCCAGGATCACCAGTGCGAGGCCGAGATACCAGAGCCGTTCCACCGCGCCGAAGGGTCTGCCGAGGACGAGCAGGCCCGTCGGGTCGTCGGCGGTGAAACCGAAGCCCGCGATCTCCATCGGGGGCACCGACCGTCCGTTGTAACCGCCGGTGACCGGGTCCATGCGCAGCAGGACGTGGTGGCCGATGAACACCAGGGCCAGCGTCGCCACGCCGAGGTACATCCCGCGCAGCCTGCCGGAGATCGGGCTGAACATCCCGCCCGCCGCCCCGGCGAGCAGCACGCCGACCAGCATCGCGGCGAGCGGCGGCAGGCCGAGCCCCGCCGCGTCGGGCCCGGGCTCCGCCGCGGCCCAGACGTAGCCGTAGGCGCCCACCGCCAGGAAGAAGGAGTGGCCCAGCGACAGTTGCCCCGCCGTGCCGGACAGCAGGGTCAGGCCGATCGCGCCGATCGCCGCCGCCATCGCGAACAGTCCGGTCTGCAGCCAGGACGAGGGCAGCAGGAACGGCGCCGCCGCCGTGACCAGGATGCCGAGGGCCGCGCCGACCGGCCCGGGCCGTCGGCGCGGGGAACGCCGCGGCGTAGGCCCGGCCGGAATCCCCCGAGCAGGGTTCGAGACGGCCCGGCGGGTGCCCGGCGGCGGATCGCGGCGCTCAGACACGGACGGCCTCCCTCGTGCCGAACAGACCCCGAGGGCGGATCAACAGGACGATGATCATCACCAGGTACGGGGCGACGTCGGAGAGTCCCTCACCGAGCGTCCCGAGGCTGCGCTGATACCCGGCGGCCGCGGCCTGCGTGACGCCGATCAGGACGCTGCCCACCAGGGCTCCGGGGACGGAGTCCATGCCGCCGAGCACGGCGGCCGGGAAGGCCCGCAACGCGATCTCCCCGGTCGCCCGGTCCAGCCCCGGCGTCGGGAAGGCGGCCAGGAACACGGCGGCCACGGCGGCCAGCGCTCCGGCCACGCACCAGGCGATCAGGCGGACGCGGCCCAGGCGCAGTCCCATCAGCGACGCGGCCTCGCGGTCGGCGGCCGCGGCCCGCATCGCCAGCCCCCACCGCGACCAGCGGAAGGCGGCGAACAACAGGGACACCAGCGCGGCGGCGACCACGACGGAGGCCACCCTGGACTGCGCGACGGTGACGCCGCCCGCCGACACCACTCCCGCGCCCCACGGATCGCCGAGGTCGAGCACGTCGGGCCCGATCCGTCGGGCCAGCTCGGTCAACAGCAGGATGTCGACTCCGATGGTGACGATGGCCAGCACGTGGGTCTCGGTCGGTCGCCGTCGCATCAGCAGCAGCTCGATCAGCCCCGCCAGCGCGGCGGCGGCGAGGACCGCCGCGGCCAGCGCGGCGAGGAAGCCGAGCGGCTCGTGCAGCACGGCGGTCAGGTAGCCGCCGAACAGCAGCAGCGAGCCGTGGGCGAAGTTCATCACCCCGCAGGCGCGGAAGATCACCACGAAACCGACCGCGATCAGCGCGTACACCGAGCCGAGGGACAGTCCGGTGAGCAGGACCTCCACCAGGGTGGTCATCGGCGCTCACCACCCTCGACGTCGGGCCGCCGGGCCGGGCGCGGCGGGAACCCGCGGTGCCCTTCGGCGCGGCGGTCGTCCGACGGCACCACCGGCGTCGGCACGTCGGCGACCGAGGGCACGTCGGGAGTGGACCCGAGGTAGGCGCGGATCACCTCGGGATCGCGCTGGACCTGCCGGGGCGGGCCGCAGGCGATCCGCCTGCCGAAGTCGAGCACCGTGACCTCGTCGGCGATCCGCATGATCAGCCCCATGTCGTGCTCCACGACGAGGACGGACAGGCCCAGTGCGGCCCGCACCTCGGCGATGGTCTCGGCCATGCGCCGCCGCTCCACGGTGTTCATCCCCGCCACGGGCTCGTCGAGCAGCA
The DNA here is from genome assembly GCF_002234535.1 of Actinoalloteichus hoggarensis. Taxonomy (NCBI): domain Bacteria; kingdom Bacillati; phylum Actinomycetota; class Actinomycetes; order Pseudonocardiales; family Pseudonocardiaceae; genus Actinoalloteichus; species Actinoalloteichus hoggarensis. The sequence continues at coordinate 2,908,711 of NZ_CP022521.1, read as the reverse complement.
GCAGCCTCGGCTCCATGCACAGCGCCCTGGCCAGCTCGACCCGCTTGCGGTCGCCGTAGGACAGCAGGTCGACCGGCGTGTCGAACAGTCGGCCGATGTCGACGAACTCGGCGATCTCCCTGGCGCGTTCCCGGTGTGTCCGCTGTTCTCGGGCCACGCCGGGCAGTCCGAACGCCGTGGCCGTGAAGCCCGCCCTGGTCAGCAGGTGCCGTCCGAGCATCAGGTTGTCGGCGACCGTGCCTCTGGTGAGCACGATGTTCTGGAACGTGCGAGCCACGCCCGTCGCCGCGATCCGGTGCGGCGGGCGGCCGGTCAGCTCTCGCCCGTCGAAGAGGACGGCCCCCGAGTCGGGCCTGCGCACGCCGGAGAGGACGTTGAAGAACGTCGACTTCCCGGCGCCGTTCGGTCCGATGAGCGCGTGCACGGTGCCGGGGGCCACGGTGAGGTCGACGCGGTCCAGCGCGACCAGGCCCGCGAACCGCACGGTCACGGCGCGGGCGACGAGTCGAGGCGCTTCGGCGTCGGGCTTCGGGACGCAGGCGGACGGGTCCGGTGTGGGCCGGTCGTGGGCGGGCGGATTCTGGTTCATCGCCGCCACCGCCGGAGGGTGCGGGCCTGCCTGCCCACCTCGCTCCCGTGGGCCCGGACCGGCGCCGGTACGTCGAGTCCCCCGGCGGTGTCGGTCTCCCGGTTGGTGCCCGGCTCCACGGGCGAGCGGGGTTCACCGGGTGCGCCGAGGTCCGCCGGTCCCACGGCCTCACCGAGATAGAGCCTGCGGACCTCGTCGGTGGCGGCGAGTCGCTCGGCGGACCCGGCCAGCCGAACCCGGCCGACGTCCAGCACGTAGGCGTGGTCCGCCAGCCGCAGGGCGGTCGCGGCATTCTGTTCGACGAGCAGCACCCCGACGCCCTGGCGGTGGATCTCCGTGATCACCTCGGCGATCAGTGCGACCATCCGAGGCGCCAGGCCCAGCGACGGCTCGTCGAGCAGCAGCAGCCTCGGCTCGGCCATCAGGGCACGGCCGAGGGCGAGCATCTGCTGCTCGCCGCCGGAGAGGAGACCGGCGCGCTGCCCGCGTCGCTCGGCCAGCACCGGGAACAGGGCGAGAACCCGGTCCAGCGACGCCGAGATCCGCGCCGACCGGCCGGGCCCGCGCAGGCCCAGGGTGCCTGCGCGCAGGTTCTCCGCGACGCTGAGTCCGGCGAAGACCCGCCGTCCCTCCGGGACCTGCACGACGCCGGCTCGTACGGCGGCCGCCGGATCGCGGCCGGTCAACGGCGCCCCGTCGACGGTGATGCGACCGCCGTCGACGGTGCCGCCGTGCAGCGGCAGCGTGCCCGAGACGGCGCGCAGCAACGAGGTCTTGCCCGCGCCGTTGGCACCGAGCACGGCCACGATCCCGGCCCGCGCGACCTCGACGCTCACCGAGCGGACCGCCCGCACCGCGCGGCCGTAGGTGACGTCCAGGCCGTCCACCCGCAGCAGCGCCGTGTCGCCGGGCAGGGCCGGGTCTGCCGTCGCGCTCACGTCGTCTCCCCTCCTCGGACGTCCCGCCCCTGGATGTCCCGCCCCCGGAAGACCTGTGCACCGGGGTCCTGTCTCGTCTCGGGCCTGCCGACGGCTACGGGTCACGGCCGGAGCATCGAGCACCGTGGTGTGCACTGCCTCACCCTCCGACGGTCGCCGGTCACGGATGCGGGTCCGCGGATCGCCTGCCTCACGACCGGGGAGATCCGCCGCCCGACCGGCCGACGCGGATCGCATCGGGCCTGGCCCCGCGGACGGGTCGGCCCCGAGGTGATCGGCGCGGTCGGTGTGACCACGACAACACGCGATGCACCGGCGTTCCAGGGCTGCCGGGGAGATCGGGGCAGTCGCCCAGGAAGCCGCCCGCCGCCGTGTGCGCGGGCACAGGATCGCGTCATGGGCCCCGGCGTGCGACGACACTCGACACGCGAGGGTCGCACGCGGCGAGCCTCGGGCACGTCGGAGCCGCGGTGTCCCGGGACGGCGGCGAATCCGGCCTCGACGGTGACCGAGACGGCATCGGCCGCGGCGGCGCGCCTGCGAGCCTCGGCTTGCCGAGCGGGTGGCGATGCCGGGGTGTCGGCCTGCCCGCGTGCTCGGGCGGGCAGACGGCATCCGCCACCGTGGGCTCGCGGTTCCGACGACGCGGGCCGAGCCCGACACGGCGGCCCGTCGCGACACGGGCGAATCGTCGAGAAGACGAACGATCGCACGATGAGATCGCCGAGGCAGGGTGGCCCATCGACCGGGGAGGGAACATCATCGACACGGTGAACGAGAACGAGCGAGACGCCGCGAGACGCCGGGCCGCGTCCTTCGAGGCCCCCGTGCCCGCGGGCACCGCCGATCCGCCCGGACTGAACCTGGCACGGCTGCGCGATCGGCTGGTGGGCGCGGTGCCGGGCGGGGTCACGGGCGCGCTGACGGCGCGGCTGCTGCCTGGCGGACGGTCCAACCTCACCTACGAGGTGTCGGACGAGGCGGCGGGGCGCTGGGCGGTCCGCAGACCGCCGCTCGGTCACGTGCTGCCGACCGCGCACGACATGAGTCGGGAGTTCCGCGTGATCAGCGCGCTGCGACCGACTCCGGTGCCGGTGCCCGAGGCGCTGCTGCTGTGTCAGGACGTCGACGTCGTCGGCGCGCCGTTCTTCGTCATGGAGTTCGTCGACGGGCTGGCGACACTGGACGTGCCGGAGCTGGCCGCCATGGGGCGGGCCGGGGCGGCGCTGGTCGGCCGGGAACTGGTGGACCGGCTCGTGACCCTGCACGCCGTCGATCCGGAGCGCGTGGGCCTCGGTGACTTCGGTCGGCCCGCGGGCTTCCTGGAGCGGCAGCTGCGTCGTTGGCGGACCCAGCTGGAGTCGTCTCGCAGCAGGCCGACGGACACGCTGGACGCGCTGCACGCCGAGCTGGGTCGCGGACTGCCCCGCTCGCAGGCGCCCACCGTCGTGCACGGTGACTATCGGGTGGACAACACGATCTTCGGTGTGGATCGACGGATGCGGGCGATCCTCGACTGGGAGATGGCCACGGTGGGCGATCCGCTCACCGACCTGGGAATGCTCCTGGTCTACGGCAGGCGGGCACCGCTGGACGGCCACGCGCCGGTCAACTCCGCGACCGTCCCCGGCTTCCCCGACGAGGCTGAACTCGTCGAGTCCTACGCCGCCGCGTCGGGCCGCGACGTCGACGGCCTCCCCTGGTATGTGGCGCTCGGCTTCTTCAAACTCGCGGTGATCATGGAGGGAATCCACCTCCGTCATCAGCTCGGTCAGACGGCGGGCAGCGGCTTCGACGGCATCGGCGATCTGGTGGAGCCGCTGGCATCGGCCGGCCGCGCCGCGCTGCACGAGGAGACGTGATCGACACACGGCGGGCGGCGCCCCGCCTGGCGGCGCCGATGTCCGGTGTGGCCTCGCGGAACTGGCGGGGTCGCGGTGCGGTTGCCGGCGGGCACGGACGCCGTCGCGTCGTGGACGGCGGCCGTCGTGGACGGCGGCCGTCGACGTCGGCGAAGCAGGTGGGTGGCAGCGAGTCGAACGAGTGGAGCGAGGCCGGTTGGCGGCGGCCAGGACAGGGGGCGGCAGCGAGACAGGTGGGCGGCAGCGGAGTCGACGTCGACTGATCGCCGGGGAACACGCGTGGCCGCGTCAGGCGGCCGTCCCGGCATCCTGTGGGACCCCGTCCCGGACTCGACCCGGCCACCGAGTCAAGGAAAGCCGCTCGCCACCGGTGACTCGCCCCGCGCCGATCAATCCGACGCCACCGTGTCCGCGTCGACGCCGTCGGCCTGGGTCACGGCTGCTTCGGATCCACGGCGGACGGCGGGGACCGCGCACAGCGGCGAGCGGCCGAAGTTGGGCGGGCGCCCCCTCTCACGCCGTCGGCACCCGGCCGCCACGCGCAGGCCGCCCCGAGCCGTCAGGCCTCCGACCAGCGTCGACGTCGCTCGACAGGCCGGAGTCGCGGGTCCGCCTCCGATCGAGCTCCGCGACGACGGGGGCAGACGCGGCCGTCGAACCGTGTCTACTCTCCGGCACGGGATCACCACAGGACACGGAACGCCGACGGGTGGGCAGGCCCCGCCGGGCGCACCGGACGGACCGGCGGCGGTGTCGGTGCCGCGCCGACGCCGTGCCGAGGGGCCGGTCTCGTCCCCGCCCGGAGCGGCCGCGGACGGAGACGGACGGGCTCGGACGGGCGACGGCCGCCGGACTCGACGGCCGCGGGGCGACGCGCGGCGGCAGGCCGTCCGGTGTCCCGGACGGACGACGGAAGGCGAGGGACGCGCGAGACGATGTCGACTCCGTATTCGATCCAGGACCGCCTCGCGGTCGTGACCGGGGGTGCCTCCGGAATCGGGGCCGCCCTGGCCCGCGCGCTCGCCACCGAGGGCGCGCGCACCGTCGTCGTCGCCGATCTGGCCGGTGCCGCGGCGGCCGAGACGGCCGAGGCGCTGCCCGGCGGCGTCGGGGTCGCGTTGGAGGTGGACGTCACCGACGCCGACGCGGTCGGGGCCGCCGTGGCACGCATCGAGTCCGACCTCGGGCCGATCGACGTGTGGTGCTCCAACGCGGGCGTCGCCCGCGGCCGGGGACTCGGCGACGTCGCCGACTGGGCCGCATCATGGGAGGTGCACGTGCTGGCCCACGTCCACGCCGCCACACACGTGCTGCCCAGGATGGTGGCCAGGGACAGCGGCAGGCTCGTGCTCACGGCCTCGGCCGCCGGGCTGCTGACCAACGTCGACTCCGCCCCGTACAGCGTCACGAAGCACGGGACCGTGGCGCTGGCGGAATGGCTGGCCATCACGTGCCCTGCCGAGGGCGTCGCCGTGTCATGCCTCTGTCCGCAGGGGGTCCGGACCCCGATGCTGGCCGGGGCGGGCCCGGACTCCGCCACCCTGGCCGCCGGCGCGGTCCTCGGATCGGAGCGGGTCGCCGAGGACGTGATCACGGCCCTGCGCAGCGGCACGTTCCTGATCCTGCCGCACCCGAAGGTCGCCGAGTACGAGCGCAGGCGTGCCGCCGACCGGGACCGGTGGCTGGGAGCGATGCGACGGGCCCGGAGTCGGCAGGGGGACCGGGCGGCGGAGGTGACCGGGGACTCCGGTACGCCGAGGCCGGCCGGCCGGTCCTGAGCGTTCGATGTGGATCCCGGGCTCGCGTCCCGACCAAGACGGCCGCGCACACCCTCGCCCAGACAGTCCCGCGCCTGCGGGGCCGTCGTGCCCTGCCGCAGGCGGGACCGGTGGGGTTCGAGCCCCTGGCGGCCGAGTCCGACGCCGGTGGGGCCCCGGAGCAGGACAGGAGACGTCGACCGCCGAAGCCGGCAGGGTCGGCGATGACGGCGAACGGCGTCGTGGCATCCACGGCCCGACGCCAGACCCGGACGGTGAGCATTCGATGGTCGAGGAGCGGCGATGAACTCGAGGACAGTGAACGGCACCCCCGCACAGGCCCGGCGCTTCGCAGGCCAGGTCGCCCTCGTCACCGGCGCGAGCCGGGGCATCGGCCTGGGCATCGCGCGCCGACTCGTCGCGGAGGGCGCGCGGGTGTGTCTCACCGGGCGCGACGCCGCGTCGCTCGACGAGGCGGTGACGGGGCTCGGCGGGCCGACGCACGCCCTCGGGATAGCCGGCCGCAGCGACGACGCGGCGCATCGGGCGGCGGCCGTGGCCGCGACCGTCGAGACCTTCGGCAGGCTCGACGTCCTGGTGAACAACGCCGGCACCAATCCGGTGCACGGGCCGTTGCTGGACGCGGACCCGGCGTCGGTGCGCAAGACTTTCGAGGTCAACGTCTTCGCGGTCCTCGGCTGGGTTCAGGAGGCGCACCGGGCCTGGTTGGGCGAGCACGGCGGCCGGATCGTCTGCGTCTCCTCGGTCTCCGGGCTGGGGCCCGCACCCGCCATCGGCGTGTACGGCGCGTCCAAGGCCGCGTTGATCCGGCTCACCGAACAGCTCGCCGTCGAGCTCGCCCCGAGAATCCGGGTGAACGCGCTCGCCCCGGCCGTGGTCAAGACCCGATTCGCCGCCGCCCTCTACGAGGGTCGCGAGTCGCAGGTGGCCGCCGGTTATCCCCTCGGCAGGCTCGGGGTGCCCGCCGACGTGGCCGACGCCGCCGCGTTCCTCGCGTCGGAGGAGTCGTCGTGGATCACCGGTCAGACCCTCGTGGTCGACGGCGGGGTGACCCTGCACTGACCCTCTTCCCGGGAGAACGCGATCCGGGCGCGGCCGTCCCGGTCCGCGGTCACGGAGTTCGAGACGCCGCCTGCCGGGACCGCCACAGCCCCGTTCCTCCACCGCCGTCGAGACGAGAGGCCAGGAGACCACCGTGGACTTCGCGCACGATCAGCGCACCGAGGAGCTGCGAGCGACGCTGCTCGCGTTCATGGACGAGTTCGTCTACCCGGCCGAGCCGGCGACGGAGCAGACCCCGGCCGAGACGAGATGGGCGAGACCGCCCGTGCTGCGCGAACTCCAGGCCGAGGCGAGACGGCGAGGCCTGTGGAACCTGTTCCTGCCGGGCGAGCACGGCGCGGGCCTGACCAACCTTCAGTACGCGCCGCTCGCCGAGATCACGGGTCGGAGCCCCCGGCTCGCTCCGGAGGCGCTGAACTGCGCCGCGCCGGACACCGGGAACATGGAGATCCTGGCGCTGGCGGGCGACGAGGAGCAGCGGCGACGCTGGCTCGCCCCGCTGCTGTCGGCCGAGATCCGCTCGGCGTTCGCCATGACCGAACCGGACGTCGCCTCCTCGGACGCCACCAACATCGCCACCAGCATCACGCGGCGCGGCGACGAATGGATCGTGACCGGACGCAAGTGGTTCGTCTCCGGCGCGATGGACCCGGAGTGCAGGCTGCTCATCGTGATGGGCCGCACCGCCGAGGACGGCCCTGTGCGGGAGCGGCAGAGCATGATCCTGATTCCCGTCGACACCCCCGGCGTCTCGATCCGCCGAGGCATGAGCCAGTTCGGCTATGCCGACGACGATCACGGCGGACACGCCGAGATCACCTTCACCGACGTGGCGGTGCCCCTCGGCAATCTGCTCGGCGAGCCGGGGTCCGGTTTCGCCATCGCGCAGGCCCGGCTCGGTCCTGGCCGGATTCATCACTGCATGCGGCTGCTCGGCATGGCGGAACGGGCCATGGACCTGGTGCGCGACCGCGCCGCGAGTCGAACCGCGTTCGGCGGGCCGCTGGCCGATCAGGGCGTCGTGCGGGAATGGGCCGCCGAGTCGCGCGTGCGCATCGAGCAGGCCCGGCTGCTGGTGTTGAAGACGGCGTGGCTGATGGACACCGTCGGAAACCGCGCCGCGCACACCGAGATCCAGGCGATCAAGATCGCCGTCCCCCGCGCCGTCGAGTGGATCCTGGACAAGGCGGTGCAGTTGCACGGAGCCGCGGGCGTCAGTCAGGACCTGCCGCTGGCCCGGTTCTGGGCGATCGCCCGGTCGCTGCGACTGGCCGACGGGCCGGACGAGGTCCATCTCCGTTCCCTCGGACGCCGGGAGCTGTCCGACCGGGCCGTACGCTGACCGCCGGACCCTCGGGCTTCGCGAGACGACGACGGCATGCCCGACACCGACGGGGGCGCCGCACCACCGAGCCGGCCAGCCACAGTGGACGGAGGGCGCGCCGGGTGACATGCTCGCCCGGCGACCGTGACGACCCCAGGCCCGCCAGGGAAGGTGAACTGTGATGACCCGAGGAAACCGGCGCGACGGCGCCGAACGTGTGCGATCCCGGCGGGCCGGGTCCACCGCGACCGCTCCCGTCGCCGGATGACCGTCTCCTCGGGCGGCAGCCTGCTGGCCACCAGCGACCTGCATGTGACCCACGCCGAGAACCGCGAGATCGTCGAGGCCGTCCGCCCGAATCACCCGGACGACTGGCTGATCGTCGCCGGGGACGTGGCCGACAGCATCGAGGACGTCGAGTCGACGCTGCGCCTGTTGAAGGACCGGTTCGCCGAGGTGATCTGGACGCCGGGCAACCACGATCTGTGGACGACGCCCGGCGATCCGGTGACCCTGCGTGGCGAGGCCCGCTACCGACTTCTGGTGGAGTCCTGCCGGAAGCTCGACGTGCACACCCCGGAGGACGCCTATCCCGTCTGGTCGGGTTCAGGCGGCCCGGTCACGGTGGCCCCGTTGTTCCTGCTCTACGACTACTCCTTCCGGCCGGCGGGCACGACCACCAAGGAGACCGCGCTGGCTGCGGCCATGGACGCGGGCGTGGTCTGCACCGACGAGTACCTGCTGCATCCCGACCCGTACCCGAGTCTGGACGCCTGGGGCCGGGCGCGCGTCGCCGAGACCGAGCAACGCCTCGCCGCGCTGCCGCCCGGCACGTCGACGGTGCTGATCAACCACTGGCCGATGACACGCCAGCCGACGCGCATCCTGCGGTATCCGGAGTTCGCGCTGTGGTGTGGCACCGAGCTCACCGCGGACTGGCACGTTCGTTTCAACGCGACGGCCGTGGTCTACGGGCACCTGCACATCCCCCGCACCACCTACGAGGACGGCGTCCGATTCGAAGAGGTGTCGCTGGGCTACCCCCGGGAGTGGCGACCCCGTGGCCTGCCCAGGGGGGTGCTCCGCACGATCCTGCCCTCGGGAGACTGAGGGCGGCGTCGCCTGGGCGGCCGGCGCGGTGGACACATCGGGCGGGCACCCGCGGTGATCGCCCGAGGCTCGCCGCCACCGCGCCGTGCGGTGGCCCGCTCTTCGCGCCCGGTCATGAGCCGATCCTCGGTCTCGTTCCGGTGCGCGCCGGAACAAGCGGCGAGGCGGTCGAGCGTGCGGCTCCGGACGCGTCGGCAGGCCGCTCGTCGGACTTCGGTCGGCGTAGCCGCGATCGACCCGGCGGGCCAGGCGCCGACACCCGCGGCGCGGGCTGCTCGGCGCGCTGGCCGATGCGGCTCGATCCCGCGGCGGGACTCGGCGGCCGCAGGGACGGGCGGGCAGCGGCCGGTCTCGCCATTCGCCATGCTGTGGCCGTCGCGGCGGCCCCGCCACGCGGGTGTCGCCCTGCCTCATGCGGCCGCGCCGGCCCGCCGACGCCTCAGCGACGCGCGGCGTCGAAACCGACTTCACCGCCCCTGCCCGTTCCGTCGACCGGGTTGAGGGCCGCGGTCGGTCTTCGTCGCAGATCCCGTCCGTCCGCCTCGACGCCGCTCACGATGCGGCACCGAGCAGCAGGCGGCCGTCGGCACCGCCGGACGTGTCCACGCCGCCGACGGCGTCCGACCGGGACGCCGGGTGGCGAAGGTCCCGTGCGGCGGTCCGCCGTCCCGCTCCTCAGAAGAGGTGGCCGGCGAGCAGGATCAGGGCGCTCGCCGCGCAGACGCTCAGCGCGAGGACACGCAGGCGACCGTGGTCCAGGGCGCGGCCCAGCAGTCGTGATCCCAGGTAGCCGAGGAGCACGAAGGGGATCAGCGGAGCCGCGGCGGCGATCCCGTCCACCGTGAGTTCGCCGACGATCGCCAACGCCGTGAGGGAGAGCAGACAACCGACCAGGAAGAACGCGCTCATCATCGCGCGCAGCCTCGCCCCGGAGAGTCGTTGCCAGACCAGCGCCATCGGCGGCCCGCCGATCGAGGTGGCGGTGCCCATCACCCCGGAGGCCGCCCCCGCGAGCAGCAGCGCGGGCCGAGTGGGGTGCGGCGTCCAGCCGAGGGCGCTGATCACGGTGCCCAGCAGCACCACCGCGGCGAGGACCACGGTGACGGCGTCCGGCGAGAGCACCGCGACGAGCAGCGCACCCGCCGCGGTGCCGGGGACGCGGCCTGCCAGCGCCCAGCCGGTGCCCGCGAGGTCCAGCGCCGCGCGTTCCCGCAGCACGACGACGAGGGTCAGCACGGTGGCCAGCATCAGCAGCGGCCCCGGTACGAGCGTCGGGTCGAGCAGCGCGAGGATCGGCCCGGCCAGCATGCCCAGCCCGAGGCCGATCGTGCCCTGCAACGCGGCGCCGACGAGGACGGCCAGACCCGCGATGACGAACTCGACGCCGCTCACCGACTCCCGCCGTCCGGCTGCTTCGGGCCGCTCACGGCCGACGGGACCGCCTGCCGCGTCCGGCCGGACTCGTCCCGGGACAGCACGATCGCCGGCCCCCCGACGGGTAGATCGGCGCCGGCGACGCGGCCGCGGCCCCCCGCCGCGAGGTCCGCCCGGTCGGGCTCGACGATCCACCGGCCCAGGCCGGCCGCCGCGAGCAGGCCGATCACGCCCATTCCCGCGATCGCGAAGCCCAGCGAGAGGGCGGCGCCCGCGCCGATCAGCAGCGGTCCTGTGCTGCCGCCCGTGTCCACGCACAGCCGCCAGGCGGCCAGGAACGCGGGGCGCCGGTCGGGCGGCGCCAGGTCGGCGCCCAGCGTCATCATGATCCCGCTGCCCATGCCGTTTCCGACGCCCATCAGCGCCGCGACGAGCAGTAGGCTGACCGGACCACCGGCCAGCGGCAGCAGCAGGCAGGACACGCCGAGGACCAGCATGGAGGGCACGGCCACGAACCGGCGACCGTAGAGGTCCATCACCCGACCGGCGGGATAGAACAACAGCATGTCCAGCGCGCCGGAGACGCCGTAGATCAGGCTGGTGACGGCCGGATCGAGGCCGAGATGATCCCCCCACAGCGGGACGACGACCTGGCGCGAGGCTCGGATCGCCCCGACCAGGACCGCCGACGTGCCCAGGGTGGCGAACAGCCTGCGGTGTTCGACGAACATGCGCAGCGGACGGGCCGGGGCGCCCGCCCCCGCGCGAGTGCGGCGCCGTTCGACGTCGGGGAGCACGAGCACGATCGTCCCCGCCGCGAGGATCGCGAGCACCTGAACCCAGTAGCCGCCGCGCGGCCCGAGCAGCAGCAGCGCGCCCGCTCCGATCAGCGGCCCGGCGAACGACCCGATGCGCACCACGCCGCCCAGGGTCGACATGGCCCTGGCCCGCAGGCGCAGCGGGACGACCTCGGTGAGGAAGGTCTGTCTCGCCAGGCCCCAGACCGAGTTCGCCAGCCCGGCCACCAGCACGGAGGCTGCCAACGTCGGCAGATTCGACGCCAGCGCGCAGCCCACCGCCGCGAGCACGGCCAGCACTGAGGCCGCCAGCAGGGCACCGCGCTCGCCGAGCACTCCGACGAGTCGCCCGGCGGGCAGGTTGCCGACGACCTGGCCGACGCTGAGCACGGCGACGATGACGCCGGCCAGGGAGAAGGAGGCGCCCAGCTCCCTGGCCGTGATGGCGATCAGCGGGGCCGCCGCGCCCTGTCCCAGGCCGTACAGGGTGGCGGGCAGGAAGACGGCGGGAATGAGGGAGCGCAGCGTGACCGGCGCCCGTGGACCCGGTGTCGCCTGCGCGCTCATCGTCGAGGTGCCTTCCGCTCGTCGAGCAACATCGGGGCGGGACCTGCGGCCGAGGCCGAGGGGCTCGTCGTCGCTCGCAGCGAGTCTCTGGCGGGTCTCGTCGGGCGTCAACCCGATTCGTCGGGATCGATTCGACCTGCGCTGTGCCGCTGATCACGGCCGGAGGTGCGTTGGGGTCGACCGCCCGCCGGCAGGGTGTCCGGGCAGCCGTCGGGGTGAGGACGTCGAAGTGTCCGCCTGGCTCCGTACGCCTTCACCGACGAGAAGATCGTCGGCCGGATCGTGCGACACCGGGCCGGCGTGTCGACGCCGTGCGGGGCCGTCCCGCTCGACGTCTCGCGTGCCGGCGCGCGGTCGGGAGCCGGGGGCCGTCCGACCCGCGACGTCCGGTTCGGGTGCGCCGCGGGAGAGCGACGGCCCGCGGCCGCGCTCGTGGCGGGATCGGCTGACCATCCCGCGGCTGAGACGGGCTCAGGCGTTCTCGGCGTCCGCCGTCTCCGTCAGCACCACGACCGAGATCAGCCGCGTGGTCTTGGCCTCGTAATCGGCGAAGGGGGGCATCGCCTTCACCAGGGCCGCGTAGAGTCGGTCGCGCTCCGGACCGGATGCCTCGATTCTCGCGCGGACCGACATGGTGCGGGTGCCCACCTCGATGGTCGCGCGCGGGTCCGCCTCGAGATTGGCCAACCACAGCGGGGGCTTGTCCGCGCCCGAGTCGGAGGCGGCGATCACGAACGAGTCACCGTCGGTGATGGTGCCCAGCGGCAGGGTGCGGGGCAGTCCGCTGCGCCGACCGGTGGTGGTCAACAACAGCAGCGGAACGCCGTCGAACGGGCCGCCGACCCGGCCTTCGTTCGCCCGGAACTCGGCGATGACATCCTCATTGAAACTGGACATGCGGTCTCCTCCTCGAGGGCTGCGACGAGAATACATGGTCGACCAACTAATTCCCGCGGTAGAGCGGCGATCCAGTAGGGAAGACGTCATGCACGACGAGACCGACGAGGTCTGTGCCGTCACGGCATCGATGCTCGGCATCGAGCAGGGCCCGGTCAGCTCGGCGATCGTCCGAGTCGCCCGCGCACACAAGCTGCTCGCGGGCTCGCTGTTGACCAGGCTGGGTCTCTACCCCGGCCAGGAGATCGTGCTCATGCTGCTCGCCGAGAGCGGCTCGACCTCGCAACGGGACCTGGTGAACAGGCTCGGCATCCACCCCTCCACCGTCACCAAGACGGTGCAGCGGCTGGAACGCGCGGGCTTCATCTGCCGCACGCGCTCCAGCCGGGACGCCCGCGTGATGCTGGTCGAACTGACCGAGGCGGGCAGCGGGCTCCTCGACCGCCTGCACGGGGTGTGGGCCGAACTCGAAGAGCAGACCGTCGCGGGGCTGTCGGGTGCCGAGCGGGCGGAGCTGCTGTCCCTGCTCGAACGCCTGGAACGCTCGATCAGCACCGCGCCCGCCGCGCGCCCGTCGGTCGCACGCTCAGGCTGAGGCGACGCTCAGGACTGTCTGCCGTCGATCACCTGCCGCACCCCCTCGGGCGCGGTCTCGCCGACGGCGGCGGGCAGCAGCGCGGCGGGCAGGTTCTGATAGGCGACCGGCCGCAGCCACCGGGCCACCGCCGCCGTGCCCACCGAGGTGGTCGTGGGCGCGGTGGTCGCCGGGTAGGGACCGCCGTGGTGCTGGGCGTCGCTCACCGTCACGCCGGTCGGCCACTGGTTCCAGATGACCCGGCCCGCGAAGTCCGACAGCGGCTCGACGAGGGCGGCGGCCACGTCGTCCCCAGCCTCGCTGCCCTGAATGGTGGCGGTCAGCTGGCCGTGGGACGTCCGAGCCACCGCCAGCAGCTCCTCAATGGAGGAGTAGGAGACGAGCAGCGCGGCCGGGCCGAAGCACTCCATGCCCAGCAGCTCGGGATCGGCGAGCACCCGCTCGGCGGTGGTGCGCAGCAGCACCGGGGCCACCGCGCTGTCGGCTCCGGCGACCGTCGGAACGGTCTCGACGCCGTCGCAGTCGGCCAGGCCGCCCGTCGCGGTGAGGAAGCCGGTCTGGATGCGCTCGTTCAGCATCGGCCCGGCGGTCAGCTCGGGCAGGTGTTCGATGAACCCGTCGACGTCGGGCACCAGGACGATGCCCGGCTTGGTGCAGAACTGGCCCGAGCCGAGGGTCATCGACCCGGCGAAGCCCTCGACGATCTCGGCGCCCCGGTCCTGCCAGCCGCGCGGGGTCACGAAGACGGGGTTGGTGCTGCCCAGTTCGCCGTAGAAGGGGATGGGCACCGGCCTGCCGACCGCGACGTCGAACAGCGCCCGGCCGCCGGAGACGGAGCCGGTGAACCCGACCGCGGACACCCGAGGGTCCCGGACCGCCGCGATGCCGTCCTCGAAGCCCTCGATCAGCGAGAACACGCCTGCGGGGGCGCCCGCGGACTCCAACGCGGCGACCACGACGGCCGCGGTCTCCCGGGAGAGTCGCGGATGACCGGGATGGGCCTTGAGCACCACCGGGCAGCCCGCGGCCAGCGCGGACACGGTGTCACCGCCCGCGACGCTGAACGCGAAGGGGAAGTTGCTCGCCGCGAACACGACCACGACGCCCAGCGGACGCAGCGCCCGACGGATGTCCGGCCTCGGACCCATCGGCCAGTCGGGGTCGGCGTGGTCGATCCGCGCCTCCAGCAGGCTGCCGTCCCGGAGCCGCTCGGCGAAGAGCCGGGCCTGGAAGGTGGTGCGCGCCAGCTCCCCGGTGAGCCGCCCCGTGGGCAGGTTCGTCTCCGCCTGGGCGGTCGCGATCAGCTCGGGACCCGCCGCGTCGAGCGCGTCGGCGAGGGCCGACAGCCAGCCCGCCCGCTCGACGGGGCTGGAGAGGGTGAGAGTCCTGGCAGCCCCCTCCGCCGAGGCGAGGACGCCGTCCAGGGTGGGTGCGGGAGTCGTCACAGTGCTGCTCCGATCAGCGTCGGCCGGATCGCGGTCCGCCGCGTTCGGCGGGTCTCGACCTCGGCACGGTCATTGCCCCAGACGCCCGTCACCGGACGTCGACGGGACGGCCTCGGAATCGGGCGGCCTCGGCGGCCGTCCACTCCACGGTCACGTCCCGACCCGGCGGCCGCGGCCGTCCCCGTCGCGTCGTGGCGCGTGGGCCGGCCGGCGACCACCTGGGTCGCGCGACGGACGAGCTGCCCCGATGGCGAGCCCGCACGCGCCGTCCGCCCGATCCGGCCGCGGCGATTCGGGCCGCCGAGTGCGGGTGCGCGTCGTCGGGTGCTCCCCCGTCGCCGCCCGATCGTGCCATGGATCGGCAGTTCGTCGGCATGGTCGGCGCGTGATCACCGGCACTGCCGTCGCCGCCACGGCCGATTCGCCCTCGGCTGATCTCGCGAGACCGGGACGGTGGCCGGTGGAGTCGACCGTCCTCGGATGCTCGCAGCCGGCGCTCGGCGGCCGCACCCCGCCAGGCGCCGGACCTCGCGGCTGGCCGGAACACCGTGTCGACCTGCCAGCGTGTCGGCAAAGAGCCTGCGTTGCGATCCTCACCGGCCCCGGAGAACCGGTGCCACCGGATCCCGAGGTAGTCGGCCGCCCGATCGGCCTGGTTGCGATCCTCACCGGCCCCGGAGAACCGGTGCCACCCTGTTCTCCCAGGGGCATGGCGTTGTCGATCGCACCCAAGTTACCGGTTCGTCACCGACACGCCCGCGAGGCACTTCGGAAGGACTCGGCGTGTCTCATGACGCTCCGGTTTCCCACGCCGCGACCGCCCTCGCCGCGCCGTGCTCGCGGGTGTGCTCGCAACGGACGCGGAAGAGCCGCGCCTACCGAAGGCGGCTGTCGATTCGACTCGCACGCGGTCTGCCCTTGGTGGCGCGCCCCGGGTGACATCGGCCCTCTGGGGCTGAAGGGGGCTGTGATCATCCCGTCACGGTGGGGTCCTCCACGGAGTCGCGGGCGGCACCGGCTCGTCGGACCGATGACGACCGTGACCGGGCAGGATGAGCGCGTCATCTCCTCGCCGCCGTCCCGCCGCCCGCGTCGTCCGTGCCTGCTCCACCAGGCCCGAATCGGTCCGCCCGTCCTCGCCGTGGTCTTCGGACTCACCGGAGCGCCGCCCACCGACGAAGCCGCTGAGAGCATCGTCCGGATCGCGCCGCTGCTGTCGTTCCTCCGCAACGTGATCGTGCTCCCGAAGCCGGCGATGCGTGCCAGGGTCTTCGACGTGATCGCGACCAGGCTCGCGACCATCGGCGGCGGAAGCTACCTGGCGCCGTTCCCGCTGTGCGTCGGCTTCGCCTCGGTGACGACCGTCCTCCCCACTCTCGACACATCCTGGTCACCGGACTGTTCCTGGTCATCCCCACGCTGAGCCGCCACGGCCTCGCCGAGGCATGACGGCGTTGATCGGCACGTCCGATTACGTCGTCGGCGCCTTCCGGGCGGCGCCGGCGGGCGCGGGACTGTCCAACGTGTTCACCAGTCTGCCCGCCTACACCGCAGGCGAGGCCGTCGTGCCGCCCGCGAACACCGATCAACTCCTGGCACTGCTGATCGGAACCAACGTCGGCGCGGTCGTCACGCCGTGGGCGTCCCTGGCCACGCTGCTGTGCCTGGAGTCCTGCCGCGCGAACGGACTCGTGGTGCCGCTGCGGCGGCTCGTGCTCACCGGACTCGTCCTCGCCGGGTGCGCGACGGGCGCGAGCGTGGCGGCGCTCGTGCTCACCGCGTAAGCCGAAGGAGGATCGGATCGCCCGCTCGACGCTCGTCGTCGTCGGGGGCGCGGACCGGCTGCCGAAGCCGGACCGGCCCGAGGTCTCCATGCGGCGCTCGACGGCGGCGTCGACCGCGGTCGACGCCGCCGGGCAGGAACATGGGACTCGGACGTCGGACGATCCCGGCCGCCGACGCCGGTCGTGCGGCGTCGATCGGTGACACCGCGCCGGATCGCTCCGAGCGATGATCGGAGCGGTCCGGGTCGCCCGAGAGGCGCGGCGACGCGGCGCCGTGCGAGGTCCGCACCGGCCCGCGCCCCCGCTCGGCGTCGATGGGAGACGGCGTCCACCCGGCGCGCTCGGCCTCGCCGTCGCTCGACACGCCGCCCCTCCGGAGCCGCCTCACTCAGGTCTCCACGTCGTCCGGGCTCCAGTCCGGCAGCGGTTCACGGCACTCGCTCCAGGAGCGCGGCGGCTCCGCGCCGCCTGCCGCCACGATGCCGCCGACGATCGCGCAGGTGGTGTCGACGTCGCCGCCCACGCTCGCGGTGGTCCAGAACGCCGTGCGGAAGTCGTCACGCCGGGTGAGCGCCGCCCACAGTGCGAAGGGGACGGTGTCCTGGGCGCTGGTCCGGGAGCCGTTGCCGAGCTGCCGGGCGACGACGTCCGCCGAGTCGACGGTCAGTAGTTCCCGTGCCGCGGCGATGCCGTCGTGGACCTGTCCCAGCGGGGTCAGCTCGAGCACGGCCGAGATCAGATCGGCGGGGTCGGTCTGGCCGGTGTCCGCGACCAGAGACGCGGCGACCGCCACGGCCACCGCGCCCGCGATGCCCTCGGGGTGTGCGTGGGTGACCTCGGCGGACCGTGCCGCCTCCCGCGCCGCTCGCCGCGGATCACCGGCGTACCAGGCGCCGAGCGGCGGGATGCGCATCGCCGCGCCGTTGCCCCAGGAGCCGCGCCCGTCGAAGGCGGCCGTCACCAGGTCGCGCCACGAACCGCCTTCCCTGACCAGCCGCAGCAGACGGTTGGTCGACGGCCCGTAGCCGCGATCGAAGTCGTGTCGGACGGCGAAGCCCTCCGCCAGAGCGTCCTGATCGATCCGACCGTGCTCGGCGAGGACGGCGACGACCGAGCAGGCCATCTCGGTGTCGTCGGTCCACTGCCACGGACCGGGCGGCGGACGATGTTCGTCGAGGTAAGGGCGGTTGTCGGGGACGAAGAACTGGGAGCCGAGCGCATCGCCGAGCGCGAGACCGCGCAGGGAGACCAGTGATCGGGACAGCGGGTCGGTGATCGTCATCGTGCGTGATCATCACACGGCCCGACGTCCTCGGGAGAGGAACGGGGCGCCGACCGCTCGGCGGCCCGGACACGCAGGCATCGAGCCGCGACCGGTACGCGCCGGGCATCGTCGTCCGCTGCCGACCGGTCGACGGAATGGAACTCCGGTCGACGACCCTCGCGCGTCAGGCGGGTTCGAGGACGATCACGGGGATCAGCCGTTCCGTACGTTTCGCGTAATCGGCGTACGGCGGATAGAGCACGATCACGCGCTCCCACAACGCGGCGCGCTCCTCACCCTCGGCGACCCTCGGCCTGACCCGTCGACGGACACCTCCGGGCAGCTCGACCTCGGTGGTCGACATCGCCATGAGGTTGTGGAACCAGGCCGGATTCACGTCGATGCCGCCCTTGGACGCGACGAGCACGAGGTTCGGCGCGTCGTCGAGATAGATCAGCGGGTTGGTGCGTGCCTGTCCGGTGCGCCGACCGACGTGGTCCAGCAGCAACACCGGGGCACCGAGGAACGTGCCGCCCCGCCGTCCTTTCGTTCTGCGGAACAGCCATTTGTTGAACCGGGCCATCTGACGGTGCAGCACCCAGTATGGGGAGTCGGGACGAGGAGGTTTCATGACGACAATGCTGTCAGTTCATGACATTTGTCGTCAACGGACTATCGTCGTTCTACGACTCAGGTCACAGAGTGACACATTTTCGCGTTCGAGGGGATACCATGCCGACATGAGCACGCCGGGCCTGCGCGAACGGAAGAAGCAGCGGACGAAGGAAGCCCTCACCGCGGCCGCCTACACGTCGTTCCTGCGCAAGGGCTTCGACGCGACGACGATCGACGAGATCGCGGAGGCAGTGGACGTCTCCTCCCGGACCTTCTTCCGATACTTCGCGTCCAAGGAGGATGTCGCTCTCGCGCCACTAGGCGCCCAGGTCGACGCGGTGCTGCGCGGATTCGCGGCCCGCCCGGCCGACGAATCGGTGATCACCGCACTGCGGCGGGCCGTGGTCGAGATCGTCCACTCCTACGAGGACGGCACGGCGGGCGAGGAGCAGCAGCGTCATCGTGCGATGCAGACCCTGCTCGTCCGCAACCCGACGTTGAAGGCGTACTGCCTGGAGCAGAGCACCGCGCGACTGGAGGAACTCGCCGCCCTCGTGGGCACCCGCATGGGAGTCACACCCGCCGAGGACCCTCGGCCGCACCTGGTGGCCTCCGTCGTCCTGTGCGCCGTGCGCACCACCGTCGACGCCTGGCAGGCGGTCCGGCCGGACACTCCGACCTCGGTCCTGGCCGCCCAGGCGTTCGATCTCCTGGCCGAGGGCCTGGACTATCCGGCCGCCGCGGCGCGGCCGTGATGACCGACGAGCGCCACGGCGCGACGGCCGGTGAGCCGCGCCGCCACGCGCTCCAGGTCACGCCGGGGCGGCGTGAGCTGGGAACACCGGCCGCTCACGAGCCATGAAGTCGTACCGACCGCGACGGCTCGCCGCCCTCGTCGTGATGGTCGGCACGGTCCCGCCGCGGGAACGCCGCAGAGAGGCAGGCGGCGCGCGGCTCGGAATCGATGCGGACCCGGCCGCGGACGGGCTCCCCCGGCGGCCGGTTCACCTCAACGGATCGTCGTCCCCGGCTCCAGACTGAGCAGCGGCAGTTCCTCCCGCGTGGGCAGCCCCTCCCAGTCACCGTCGGAGGCGACGGCGAACGCGCCCAGCACCGTGCCGCGGCGAAGCCGTTCGCCCGTCGGCTCACCGTCGAGCAGCGCGGAGAGATAACCCGCGGAGAAGGCGTCGCCCGCGCCGACCGTGTCCAGGACCGGTACCCGCACCGACTCGACCTGCTCGACGCCCGCCCCGTGATGCACCCGAGCGCCGTCGGCGCCCAGCTTCACGACCACCTCGGCGACGCCCGCGGTCAGCAGACGGTCCGCCCGCGCGAGGTCGTCGTAGCCCTCGGGTTCGACGATCGCCAGCTCCTCGGGGGAGGCGATCACCACGTCGGCCCGTCTGGCGAGCGGGCCCAGCACCTCGGCCGCCGCCTCGGCGGGCCACAGCATCGAGCGGTGATTGACGTCCAGCGACACGGTCCAGCCCTGTGCCTTGGCATGGTCTACCGCGGCGAGCACGGCGGCCCTCGGGCCGGGTCCCAACGCAGGCGTGATGCCGGTGACGTGCAGCAGCCTGGCCCCGCCCGCCAGGACGCCCGCGAGGTCGTCGGGATGCAGCCGCGATCCCGCCGAATCCGTGCGGTAATAGCGGACCCGAATGAGGTCGGCGACCCGCTTCTCGAAGAGGATCAGCCCGGTCGGCCGTGCGGGGTCGACCGCCACGCCGCTGACGTCCACCCCCTCGGCACGCAGGGTGCGGCTGATCAGCTCGCCGGGCTGATCGGCGCCGACCCGGCCGATCCAGGACACCCGGTGCCCCAGTCGCGACAGGCCGATCGCCACGTTCGACTCGGCGCCCGCCACCGACAGGCTCAGCTCGCCGCCGAGCCGCATCGGCCCGTGGCCCCGCAGCGCGGCCATGCTCTCGCCGAGGGTGATCACCTCGATCATCGGCTCCGCCCCGATCCGCTCGCGCCCGCCGCGGTTCCGACCGCTGCCGGGAACTCCGCCGCGACCGCGCGGAAGCGGCGGGCCCGCTCCCGCAGTCCGGCGAGGTCGGCACCGTCGGCCGCGCCCGCCAGCAGCGGCGACCCCACGCCCACGGCGACCGCCCCCAGCTGGAGATAGCGCCGGGCCGCCTCGGCGTCGACGCCCCCGACCGGGACGAACGGCACGGCCGGGAAGGGATCGCGCAGGGCCTTGAGATAGTCGGGACCGCCGCCGTGCGAGGCGGGAAACAGCTTCACCGCGGTCGCGCCCGCCGTGTGGGCGGAGTAGACCTCGGTGGGGGTGAGCGCGCCGACGAGGGTCGGCAGCCCGCGCTCGATCGCGGTGTGGGTTCCCGGGCCGATGGCCGGGGTCACGGCGAAGGTCGCGCCCGCCGCCTGCACGTCCGCGGCGTCCTGCGCGGAGAGGACGGTGCCCGCGCCGAGCGCGGCCGCGCCGGAACGCTCCTCGGCCAGCCTGCCGATGAGGCGGAGCGCATCGGCTCCGGTCAGGGACACCTCCACGAGATGGATGCCCTCCTCCCACAGCGCCAGCACCGCCCGGAACGCGGCCTCGGCATCCCTGCCTCGGACGATCGCGACGATCCGCTCCTCGGCCAGGCGTTGGGACAGGTTCATCGTGCACACTCCAGAGATCGACTCGATGCCAGTACGCGAGGGTTCGGTCGTCCGGTGAGCCGGGCGACCGAGACGGACGTGACGAACCGGGGACGGTGCGGGCCCGTCGCCGTCCCCCGCCCGCCGGGACCACGGGGCGATCCGGTCGTCGCCGACGGACGCCCGCCGCACGACCGGTGGGGACGCCCGCCGAGACCCGCGCAGGCCGCCGACCGCAGCGCGCCGCACGCGGCCGAACCGACCGCGCCCGCTCGCGACGCCGCCTGCGGGCGTCGACGCGAATCGCCGCGGCGACGCACACCGTCGGCGCGGTGACGGCCCGCCCTGCCGAGGCCGCCCGCATATCCGGCGCGCGGGGCACGCCGTCGATCGCCGCGCTCATGACCACCACCTTCGCCCCGCCGATCACGACGCGCAGCGCGGAGCCGATCGGGCACCCGCCCAGCCGGGGAGCGAACCCTGCCTGCGGACCGGGCCGCCGCGCCGTGACAGGGGTGCCCCTCGTATCCGGCGAGGACGACGACGCCCGGCGAGCAGGCGGCCCGGCACGCTCACCACTCGGCCAGGGACCCGTCGTCGTGCCGCCAGATCGGCGAGTGCCAGTCATGGCCCGTCTCGTCGGCCTTGCGGACGGCGGCCTCGTCGATGGTGACCCCGAGCCCCGGGCCGGTCGGGCGCAGCAGATGCCCGTCGTGGAAGCGGAACATCTCCCGATCCAGGACGTAGTCGAGCAGGTCGGCCCCGGCGTTGTAGTGGATGCCGAGGCTCTGCTCCTGGATCAGGAAGTTCGGCGTGCTGAAGGCGATCTGGAGGCTCGCGGCCAGCGAGATCGGGCCCAGCGGGCAGTGCGGCGCCAGCGGCACGTCGAAGGTCTCGGCGAGCGCGCCGATCCGGCGCACCTCGGAGATGCCGCCCGCGTGCGAGAGGTCCGGCTGTGCGACGGCGATGCCCGCCTGGAGGACCGGGAGGAACTCGCCACGCGAGTAGAGCCGCTCCCCGCAGGCGATCGGCACCGGACTCGCGCGCACCACGTCGCCGATCAGGTGGCTGTACTCGGGCAGCACCGGCTCCTCGACGAACATCGGTCGGGCGTCCGCCAAGAGCGGGATGATCCGGCGGGCATTGGCGGCGGTGAAGCGACCGTGGAAGTCCAGGGCGACGTCGCGATGCGGCCCCAGCGCCTCCCGCGCGGCGGCGAGCCGGTCGAGCACCCCGTCGATCTCCGCGACGCCGGCCAGCCTGCTCATCCGTCCGGAGGCGTTCATCTTCACGGCGGTCAGCCCGGCCTCGACCTGGGCGGTGACGGCGTCGGCGACCTCGGCGGGCTCGTCGCCCGCGATCCAGCCGTACACCCGGACCCGGTCCCGGACCGGGCCGCCCAACAGCTGGTGGACGGGCGCGTCGAGTGCCTTGCCCGCGATGTCCCACAGGGCCTGGTCCAGGCCGGCGACGGCGCTGGACAGCACCGGTCCGCCGCGGTAGAACGAGCCCTTGGTCAGCCGCTGCCAATGGTCCTCGACCCGCAGCGGGTCCGCGCCGATCAGCAGCTCGGCCAGTTCGTGCACGGCCGCCCGGACCGTCAGCGCCCGGCCCTCGACCACCGGTTCGCCCCAGCCGACCAGGCCGTCGTCGGTCTCGATGCGGCAGAACAGCCAACGCGGCGCGACCAGGAACGTCTCGACCCGAGTGATCTTCACGGTGACTTCCTCTCGTTCGACTCGATCCCGGAGGCGGACGCCTCCGCCTCCTGCCGGGATGTGGCGTTCTCGGGGCGGGCCGCGCCGAGGTCCACGGCCGAACGGCCCGTGGCGTCGCCCGCCGCTAAGCGATTCGTGACGACCTCGGGCCCCGAGCCGGCCGCGGGGTCGCCCGCCGGAGGTCCCGACGCCGTCGGTCGGGCCGTCGGCCTCGACGCCGTCACGGACTCCGCGGCCGGCGTCCCGCCGCTCGGCGACGGCTGCCGCGCCTCGGTTCCGGTCCGGTCGGCGGCGGAGCCGTCCTGTGGGCGGGCCGCGGGGGTCTCTCCCGCCGTGACACGGCGCAGGTCGGAGTCCGACTTGGCCAGCAGCGCCAGCATCGCGGCCCCGGCCGCGTCGGCGTCGGCGGCACGGACGGCGTCCAGCACCGCCTGATGGCTGGGCACGGGATCGTCATCACCCGACCGGTGGACCAGCCGGTCTCGCTCGGACAGACCGGGCTCGATGAAGATCTCCATTCGGACCAGCATCTCGTTGTGGGTGGCGACCAGGAGCGCGCGGTGCCAGGCCAGGTCGGCGTCGGCCGCGGCGGCAGGGTCGCCGCCGACGGCACGCCCCATCGCGGCCAATGCCTCGTCCAGGGCGCGGAGGTCGTCCTCGGTACGGCGGGCGGCGGCGTACCGGGCGGCGGCGGGCTCGATCACGGCACGGACCTCGGCGAGGTCACGCAGGAAGCCGTCCGCCGCCCCCGCCGCGAACTGCCAGCGGATCACGTCGACGTCGAGCAGGTTCCAGGTGGCGCGGGGCCGGACGAAGGTCCCCCGCCGTTGGCGGGCGTCGACCAGGCCCTTCGCGGTCAACACCTTGATCGCCTCGCGCAGGGCGGTGATGCTGAGGTCGAGTTCGGCGCTGAGCGCCGCGAGGTCGAGCGTCTCACCCTCCCCGACCGCGCCGGAGACGATCCGCGCGCCGAGCAGCTCCACGGTGTTGCCGTGCACGCCCCGGCCGATGTAGGCGGCCATCCGCTTCGTCCCCTCCGCTCGAATCCTCGGCACTCTGCCCGTCCGTCCCGCCGAGGGCGGCCCCGGCCGTACGACGGCGGCCGAGTCCTCCTCGGCCGGTGTCCGCCGCGCCACGAGGCACGCGCCCGCGATCGTCACCGCACCGACGATCTCAGGTCGACTCCTTGTAAGCGCTCCATCCGCCGTCGATCACCAGGCCGGTTCCGGTCACATACGAGGCGTCCGGCGAGGCGAGGAACGCGATTCCCGCCGCCACCTCCTCCGGAGTGCCGAAGCGGCGAGCGACGGTCTGCCGGATGCTCTGCTCCCGATCCGCCTCCCCGACGTCGTCCCAGGCGGCGGTGAGAATCGGCCCGGGCAGCACCCAGTTCACCCGCACCTCGGGGGCGTACTCGACGGCCAGCTGCCTGCCCATCGCCGTGAGCCCGCCCTTGGTGGCGGCATAGGCGGGACGGCCGGGCAGCCCGATCAGGGCGTGCACCGAGGACGTCAACACCACCGAGCCCGACACCGCGCGCAGATCCGCCAGGCAGGCCCGCACCCCGAGGAAGGCCCCGGTGAGATTGACCGCGAGCTGCTGGTCCCAGGACCGCCTGCTCATCTCGTGCGCGGGGCGGACGTCGACGACGTAGGCGTTGCTGACCAGTACGCCGATCGGCCCGAACTCGCCCCGGACGGCCTCGGTCACCGCCGCCCAGGAGTCCTCGTCGGCGACGTCGCAGACATGGGAGGAAGCCCGGCCGTGCTCACGACGCAGTTCCTCGGCCACCTCGTGCACCCGCGGATCGAGGTCCAGGAGCGCGACGGCGGCGCCCTCCTCGGCGAGTCGGCGAGCGGTGGCCGCGCCGATGCCGCCCGCCGCCCCGGTCACCACCGCGGTGCGGCCGGTGAAGCGTGTCGGTACGCCGCTCATCGATCCCGTCCCTGCTCGTCCATAACGTCGATCTTCGCCTGTCCCGTCGGTCCGTCATACACCGGTCGGGTGAGCGCTCCCGCCGGTTCGCCACCCACAGTGAAGCTCACGGCGGCAGCGGCGTGGGGCACCACCCGGTCGACCGGCAACGCGCACGGTCGACCGGGGGTGAGTTCGATGAGCTCGACGGCGTCGAGCGATTCGCCGTCTCCGTCGAGGAACTCGGCCCGCAGCAGTCCGCCCGTCGCGGGGACGAACACGCCGCGCAGCACGCCGGAGCCGTCGGCGGCCCTGGCCTCGGCGGGCGGCTCGGTCCAGTACCCGACGGCGGTGGCGGCACCGACGACGGCGGAGGTCACCCCGAAGCCGAAGACGACGGGCAGGGTGACGTGCTCGCCCGGCGCCAGGGTGGTGAGCGGCCCCAGCGCCTCGCACTCCACCACGCGGTCCCGGGGCAGCAGGTCGCCCAGCGCGGCGATCGGCTCGGCCAGCGGATGCTCGAGCCAGACCTCCACTCGGGAGCCCTCGTCGGGATACTCCGCGGCCTCGTCGATCGGGAACGTCTGGGTCAGCGTGCCCTGCGCGCCGACGTCGGCGAGCCAGCCCGACGCATCCGGGAAGCCGACCTTGCCGACGACGTCCTGCGCGGCGACCCGGACGACCGGGCCGCCGGTGTCGGTGACCGCCGGAGCGGGGCCCGCCGTGATCAGCTCGACCGACCTGGGCAGACCCGACCCGCGGAGTCCGACGTAGACGCCCGCGTGCGGGCCGGCCTCCTCGGGCGACTCGCCCGCGAGCTGCGTGACGTTCCACAACGCCCACCGGACCGGGCGCGACGTGACGTTGCGGAAGCCGACCTCCAGGGTGTAGCGGCTCTCCCCCTCGGCCAGCCGCACGGTCCGCACCGTCCGCAGTCCCGTACGGGGGTCGTCGCCGCTGATCATGGTGATCTCGGCGGCCGTGTCGGTGACCACGGGACGTGCCTGGTACGCACCCGAGTCGAGCACCGGGTCCGGCGGCCCGGCCCACTGATCCGGGCCGTCCCAGCCCTGCGGGGCAGGCCAGGTCTTGTCGCCGCCGAAGTTCAGCCACGCCGACATCGGGCCGCTCGTCGGCAGCGGACGACGACCGTCCACCGGGTGGAGCCGGTCGTCCAGCAGCCGAGGATTCCGGTACAGGTATTCCCGGCCCGCGAACACCGCCGACAGCACCCGGCCGCCGAGCGCGGGCACCACCCCGAGCCGGACCAGGCCGTTGTCGAGATGGAAGACCTCGTAGGGTCCGCTGTCGTCCCGCGTGATCGACACGCGCCCCCCGGCCTCGGCCGGGAGCACGTCGGCGGTCACGAGCCCGCCATGTCGTCGGCGACCAGGCAGACCTTGCCGGTGCCCGCGCCTGCCGCCAGCCGGTAAGCGGCGTCGGCCTCGGCCAGCGGCAGCCGCTCGCTGACCACGACCTCCGGCCGGACGCCCCAGCGGACCAGGTTCCCGGCAAGCCGCGCCATCGCGGGGACCGAGGTCACCCAGGAGGCGTGCAGGGTGAGCTGCTTGTGCAGCAGCGTGTCCGACACCTCGGTCTCCAGCGTGCCGCCCTCGCCGACCAGCGAGACCCGGCCCCATTCGGCCGTGTTCTCCACGGCGGTACCGCGGCCCGCACGGCTGCCCGAGCAGTCGATGGCGGTGCTCGTGCCCCGACCGGCGGTGAGCTCCGCGATCGCCTCGCCCGGCGCGTCGACGCCGACCGTCGCATCGAAGAGATCCAGCCCGTCGGCCCAGGCACGCCGCCGCGCGGAGGGCTCCACGCCGATGATCCGGCGGGCCCCCATGCCCCGGCCGATCATCGCGGCGGCCAGGCCGACCGGACCCAGCCCGACGACCAGCAGGTCGTCCTCACCGCTGACGGCCACCCGACGCAGTCCCTCGTAGGCGGTGCCGAAGCCGCAGGCGATCAGCGCACCGTCGACGTAGGACAGCTCGTCCGGCAGCCGGACGCAGGTGGTCTCCTCGACGAGGATGTAGTCGGCGTTGCCGCCGTCCCGCTGCCAGCCGTAGGCGGCCCTCGCGGCCCCCGTACAGCTGATCTGGTAGCCGCGGCGACAGTTGTCGCAGGTCATACAGCCCGCGATGTGGTAGACGATGACGCGGTCGCCGACCCCGTACTCCCGGCAGCCCGGTCCGGCCGCGACGACGACCCCGCTGGGCTCGTGTCCGGTGACCACGCCTCGGTAGGCCGGGCCGTCGACGCCGCGATGGGTCTTGTGCTCGCGGTAGATGTAGCCGATGTCGCTGCCGCAGATCCCGGAGGCCCCGACGCGCAGCAGCAGCTGGCCCGGGCCCGGCTCCGGCACCGGGATCTCCTTGATCACGGCGGTGGAGTCGCCGGGGAGGTAGACGCCACGCATCGTGGCCGGGACGGCGGTGCCGCTCATGAACCTGGTCTCCTTACGCCTCGTCTCGAGTTTCGGGCTGCCGCGTCAGACCGTGCGCACGGCGCGCTCACGCCTGCTGATCGCCACGTTCACCAGGACGGCACCGACGATGATCACGCCGCGCACCACGTTCTGGAAGAACGAGTCGACGCCCAGCAGCACCAGGCCGTTGGCGATCACGGTGATGAACGCGACGCCGAGCAGGGTGCCCAGCAGGCTGCCCCGGCCGCCCGCGAGCAGCGTGCCGCCGATGACGACGGCGGCGATGACGTCGAACTCCAGGCCCGCCGCCGCACCGCCGTTTCCGGAGCCGAGCCGGGCGGCCAGCAGGACGCCGGTGATGGCGGCGAGCAGCCCGGTGGTGGCGAACAGGATCACCTTGATCCGTCCCGTGTCGATGCCCGCCAGCCTGGCCGCCGCCGCGTTGCCGCCGGTCGCGTAGACGGAGCGGCCGTAGGCGGTGTACCGCGCCACGTAGGCGAAGATCGCGAACAGCACCAGCATCACCACCGCCGAGGTGGGAATGCCCAGGATGCTGCCGCCCAGCAGACGGAACGTCCCGTTGTCCGGCAGCGCGACCGGCAGCGCGTCGGTGATGTAGAGGCCGAGGCCGCCCAGCACGCTCCACAGGCCCAGTGTCGCGATGAAGGAGGGCACGGTGAACCGGGCCACCAGCCAGCCCGCCAGCGCCCCCCAGGCCACGCCGAGCGCGAGCGTCGCGAGGATGCCGCCCCAGGTGCCCAGGCCCCAGGCGCCGACGCCCTTGGCGACCAGCACCGACGAGAAGGCCACCGCGGGGCCGATGCTGATGTCGATCTCGCCCGCGATGATCACGAGTGTCACGCCCCAGGCCGCGATGCCGATGGTCGCGGCGTCCCGCAGCATCCCGAGCTGGTTGTCCAGCGACAGGAAGCCGGAGGCGGTGCTGCCCAGGATGATGTAGAGCAGGAGGATCGCAGCGAGCAGCCCGATCTCGTTCAGTCGTCTGGTCCTGGTGGATCTGGTGGCGGTCGGGGTGGACGGGGACGTCTGCGACGCCTGGGACGACGCCGTCGGAGAGACCGGACCGGTCTGGTGCGAAGAGTTGCTCATCGGTTTCCTCACGATTCAGACGGCCATCGTGGCGGCCAGGATGTTGTCGACGGTGATCTCGGCGCCGCGCAGCTCGGAGCGGATGCCGCCCGCGTGGAGGCTGAGGACGCGGTCGCAGACCAGCGGCAGCTCCTCGAGCTCGCCGGAGACGAAAAGCACGCCCGCGCCCGCCGCGGCGAGTTCGCGGACCAGCCGATAGATCTGAGCCTTGGCCTCGACGTCCACGCCGCGCGTCGGCTCGTCGAGCAGCAGGATCCGGCTGTCGGCGTGCAGCCACCGGCCGATGACGGCCTTCTGCTGGTTGCCGCCCGACAGATCGGCGATCGGCGTCTGCGTCCGCGCCGTCTTGATGCCGAGCCTGCGTACCAGCGCCGCGGCGGCCCGGTGCACCCGACCGGTGGAGATCGACGGTCCGGCGGAGACCCGGCCGAAGTCCGAGATCACCATGTTCTCGTCGACGCCCAGCATGGGCACGATGCCCTCGGCCTTGCGGTTCTCCGGAGTCAGACCGACGCCGAGCCGCTTCATCCGCGCGGGCGTCGGATTCTCGACTCGTGCGCCGTCGACCTCGACGGCGCCCGCGACGATCGGGTCGAAGCCCGCGATCGCCCGAAGCAGCTCGGTGCGTCCGGAGCCCAACAGGCCGCCGAGACCCAGCACCTCGCCGGGATACAGCTCGAAGGAGACGCCGGTGATCTTCGGCGGGACGGCGAGGTCGCGCACCGTCAGCAGCGGGGTGCCGGTGCGTTCGATCGCCGCGGGGACGACCTGCTCGGCGGCCTCGCTCTCCCCGCCCAGCATCAGTTCGACGATCTCGCGGGTCGTCGTGTCCCCGGCCGGCACCGTCTCCACGGTGCGGCCGTCCCGCATCACGGTGATGCTGTCGGCGACCTGGCGGATCTCGTCGAGTCGGTGACTCACGTAGATCACGGCGACGCCGGAGGCCGCGATCCGGCCGACGACCTCCAGGACCATCGCCACCTCGCTCGCGGCGAGCGCCGAGGTCGGCTCGTCCAGGATGAGGACCCGGGGGCTCTGGCGGACCGCGCGGGCGATCTCCACGAGCTGCTGCTCGGCCAGGGACAGGGACGCGACGGCCCGTTCCGGGTCGATGCGCAGGCCCAGTTCGGCCAGGACCTCGGCCGATTCGCGCCGCATGCGCTCGTAGTCGATCCGCGGTCCGCTCCGGGGCCAGCCGCCGAGGAACATGTTCTCGGCGACGCTGAGCCACGGCACCAGGCTCAACTCCTGGTACACGGTGGCGACGCCCAGCTCGGCGGCACGTCGTACGCCGCCGTCGCCCAGCGGAGTCCCGCCGATGCGGACCTCACCCGAGTCGGGGCGGTCCACCCCGGCGATCATCCGGATGAGGGTGGACTTGCCCGCGCCGTTGCGGCCGAGCAGTGCCCGCACCTCACCAGGGCGGAGCTGGAAGTCGGCGCCCGCCAGCGCCACCACTCCCGGGTACGCCTTCGTCACATCCCGTGCGCTGGCGGCGAAGACCTCGTCGTCGGTCACCACGTCACTCCACCCTCTCCCGAAAGTCCCTGGCCGTCGCACTCGTCCGGCCGCGTCGGGTGCGCCGCGGGGCACACCTCGCCATCGACTGCTCGACGCACCGGCCCGGTCACGGCAGGCCGTCCGGGTGCTCCGCCAGCCACGTCCGGCCGTTCTCAGGGGTCGTGTAGATCTCGACGGGCGCGGGAAGGATGAACTCCTCGGGCGGATTCCCCGCGAGCACGGCCTGCGCGGTCTCGGCCGCCATCCGGCCGACGGTGACCCCGGAGATGTCGACGTTGCCCTTGAGCACGCTGTGGTCCACCAGGGCGTTGGCGGCCTCGGTGGACATGTCGCCGCCGAACACGACCGTCTGGCCGACCTTGTTCCTGGCCTGCACCGCGCGAATGGAACCGAGGGTGGCGCCGCCCGCCTGACCGAAGAAGGCGTCCAGGTCGGGATGCGCGGTGAGGATGCGCTCGGCGACGTCCACGGCCTCGTCGATCGTCGAGCCCTGCTGATTGGCGACGATCTCGGCGGCGGGCACCCTGGCGAACAGGGCCTCCTCGAAACCGAGCCTGCGCTGCACGCAGACCTCGACCTGCTCACAGTTGACGACGCCGATCTGCGGCGCCTCGATGCCCTCGGCGATGAAGTAGTCGGCGGCGGCGTCGCCCAGCAGCCTGCCGAACTCCAGCGGGTCGCCCAGGATGAAGGCCTCGACGTACTCGCGGGCGGCCTCCTCGGCGATGCAGGTGTTGTAACAGATCACCGGGACGCCGCTGCGGTGCGCGAGACGGATCGCCGGGATGGACGCGGTCTCGGAGACCGGCGAGAGCACCAGCGCGTCGACGTCGGCGGAGCTGACGGTGTCGACGAAGGAGCTCTCCCGCGAGGCGTCGCCCTGCGCGTTGAGCTCGAGCAGCTGGACGTTGCGGCCCATCTCGGCGGCCTCGTCCTGCATTCCCTTGCGGACGCCCGCGTAGTAGCCCTGGGCGTCCATGTAGACGACGCCGAAACGGCCGCCCTCGCCGATGGGCGCGCCGCAGCCTGCTACGGCGAGCGCGGCGACGAGCAGCGTGGTCATGGCGACCACCGCCCGGCGGCGACCTCTCGCGATCCTCGACATCGGCTCTCCTTCGAACCAACCGGCTGACCCCCACGGGGCGATGTTGGAGGGAAGTATCAGCAGCGCTCGCCACCCAGGTCAAGAAAAAATACTAATTAATTATTCGTGTCGCGCGGGGTGTTCGCCCGTGCACCTTCGGGTCGGGACGGCCGCGACAGACGGTGAACAGGTGGACGCGGGAGCCTCGATCCAGCCGACGATCCGATCGGCCGGGCTCGGCGAGTCCGACGAACCCGTCATCCGATGGGTGCGGCGGATCTGGCGGGATCGACGGGCTCGGCGTGTTCGGCGGGCCTGCGGGTCCGACGCGGCCGGGCGGCCGACAGGAACGGCGCGATCAGACGTCGACCGCGAACGGAATATCGCCGTCGTTGCGCCCGCCCGCACCGCGGAGCCACCCGACTCCCGCAGTCGCGTCGAAGGCCGAATCACCGATCACACTCTGATCGCGGACGGCTCTGTCATGCCGTGCATCGCCATGAACACCGGCCCGCCGACGCGACCTCGGAACACGACGCCCAGCCGCCTCCGCTACACACGGGTCTCGGCCGAAGCCGGCCGGGCTCGCGACCGCCCGGCGGGTTCCCGTCGAAGACCCCGCCGTCGCCGACACGCACGGCCCGACGATGCGACTCGGGTCACACCGAACGGTGTTACCGACTAACCTGGCCGCTGTGCCGAATCGATCCGCCGAGACGAGGGCGCGCATCCAGGAATGCGCGCTGAAGCTGTTCGCCCGCAACGGCTATGCGGCCACTCGCGTCGTCGACATCGCCGCTGCGGCAGGCGTCTCCCATATGACGTTCTTCCGTCACTTCCCCACCAAGGAAGACGTCGTGCTGGAGGACCCGTTCAACCCCGTCATCGCCGATCTGATCGCAGCTCAACCGCTCGGACTGCCGGTACTGGAACGTGTGCGACTGGGTCTGCTCGACTCGGCGACGGAGCTCCCGGAATGGGCTGTCGCCCAGACGAGAGAGCGCATTCGGCTGGCGGCCTGCGAACCGGCGTTGCGCGATCGGTTCTCCGCACACCTCCAGGCGACCGAACGATGCATCGTCGACCGGCTGATCGAGCAGGCAGCCGATCCGCTCACCGCCTCGACCGCCACCGCCGCCTGCCTGGCGGCACTGCGCGTCGCGCTTCTGGACTGGGGCGAGCACGGCGACCAGACCTTGAACGAACGCATCGTCGCCGCGCTGGGCGTACTCGGGCCGCCCAGGGCGGCGCACTGATCCGACCCACGCCGACGCCGCGAAGTGCGGCGCCGATGCCTGCCGGACAGAGGCGCCGCCGCGCAGCGCGATCACGTCGCTCGGCTCGCACCGCACGCCGAGACCCGCCCGGCGGCTTGTCGATCGTCCCCGGATTCGCATCGTCGCCACCGGGTGCGACGACGATCAGCCCGTCCTCCTCGGCGGAGCCTCCATACCCGGCTTCACTACGGGCACACGGTGCGGCTCCGCGGCAGACGGCTCGGCCGCGGAGACCCCGCGCGGCTCGGCCGCGGAGACACCACGCGGCTCGGCCGCGGAGACACCACGCGGCTCGGCCGCGGTCCCCACCCCGGCGGACCCGACAGCCGACCCGACGCCACCGGGATCAGCACCGCGACGCCTCCGAGACCCCGTCGCCGTCGCACGGTCTCCACATCGCGTCCGCCCTTCTCCGTCGGGCGCCATCCGCAAGGAGAGCCCACCACGAACCGGAAAGCGCTTTCCTTCACGTCATGGCCGGTCCGGGCACCTGCCGATCAGCCGGACGTCGCCCCCTGGTCCGCCATCGAGACCACGCCTGAGCCCCTTCGCGATCCCGCCCGCCGCCGAGAGCGTGGATCACGCACCACACGTCGCGAGGCCGGTGCTCCCGCGACGACGCCACGCGTGCCGGATCGTCATCGAGCCGCGCGGTCCACTCCGACACTCTCCCTGCCCAGACCTTCCGTCCTGCCTTGTTCCGCGCGGCGCGGCACTCGGCCGCCGCGTCTCGCATCCCCATGGGCAGTCCCGCCCGTCACCTTCTCCCGACCTCCTCCGCCGCACGCCGATCCGACGACGGCCGCCGAACGATCGGTTCAGCAGAGGAGGCCGGGCATCGAGGCAGGACAGCAGCGTTCGGCACACCGGCCACGATCAGCTCAACGGCGGATCCGGGGCCAGGCCGCCATCCGGCGCGATGTGCTCGAAGATCTGATCGACCAACGCCACGACGTGCGGATCGTCCACCGTGTAGAAGTGCTGGCGCCCCTCCCGACGTGCGGAGACGACGCCTGCCAGCCGCAGCTTGCCCAGGTGCTGACTCACCGTCGCGATGCTCACCCCGACTCGACCGGCCAGCGTGCCCACGTCGTGCGAGCCGTGCGCGAGCAGCCACACCAGATGCAGTCGAGGGCCGTTGGAAAGCAGCGCGAAGGTCGCGGCAGCGGCGCTGAGCTGCACAGAGGTCGGCTCGGGAGCGGAACAGGAGTGGGCACGAGACCCGGCGGGCGACACTTCGGGACTGGTCATGGCGATCTTCATTCTCGCCTACCGACCTGCGTCGACGCGAGTCGATGTCGCACGTCGCCTCCATTTTGTCATTTCGTCGATTGCGAAACTGACGAACGATGTGGCAGCATGAGCTCGTACCGAAGGGGAGTAGCCCGCAAGCCCATCGTTCGACACGCTGAGTTCGACATCGATCTCCGGCGATGGGGCCCGGCCCGTGCAGGGCGGGTGGGCGAGACCTTCGGCCAGCCGCCATCGCCTGGCCGAGGTCGTTCCGACGTCCCCGTCCTGGCATGTGCCGTCCGGGAAAGGTGCTCATGTTCGCCAGGTTGATCCGACCATTGGGGCTGTGCCTGATACTGGCGCTTCCAGCGCTGGTATTCCGGTTGAGCGGCATCGAGTCGGACCCCTTGATCTTGCTGGCGGTGTTCGGGACAGGCGTCGTGTCCGCGTCGTTCGTGCTGGCCTGGGCGGCGGAAGCCGCTCAGGTGGACATCTCCGGCGGACTGGCCATCGCGATCCTCGCCGTCATCGCGGTGCTGCCGGAGTACGCGGTGGACCTGTATTTCGCCTTCACCGCCGGAAGCAGGCCGGAGTACGTCGCCTACGCCGCCGCCAACATGACCGGCTCGAACAGACTGCTGCTCGGCCTCGGCTGGTCGCTGGTCGTGTTGATCGCGTTGGCGGTCGCCAAGCGG
This sequence comes from Actinoalloteichus hoggarensis, assembly GCF_002234535.1. Lineage (NCBI taxonomy): Bacteria > Bacillati > Actinomycetota > Actinomycetes > Pseudonocardiales > Pseudonocardiaceae > Actinoalloteichus > Actinoalloteichus hoggarensis. Next base: position 2,875,120 of record NZ_CP022521.1, on the reverse strand, counting down.
CGTACCGGGAAGTCGATCCGTGCGCTGACGTTGGACTCCGGGCACCGGGTGGAGCTGGGCTTCCTCGCCATAGCGTCCGTCATCGCCTTCGCCATTCCGGTCAGCGCGCAGATCCACGTGGCGCTGGGTGTCGGACTGCTCGCCTTCTTCGGGTTCTACCTGTGGAAGGTCTCACGCGGCGACACCGAGGAGCCGGACCTCGTCGGGCCCGCCGCGACGATCGGAGCTCTGCCGAGACGGCAACGGCGAGTACTGGTGGTCTCGCTGTTCATCGGCTCCGCCCTGGTGATCCTGGCCTGCGCCGAACCCTTCGCCGACGCGCTGATCGAGACGGGCGCCCAACTGGGCATCGACGAGTTCCTGCTGGTCCAATGGCTGGCCCCGTTGGCGTCGGAGGCACCCGAGTTCATCATCGCGATCCTGTTCGCCCTGCGAGGCAACGGCGCGGCCGCGATCGGCATGCTGATCTCGGCCAAGGTCAACCAGTGGACGCTGCTGGTCGGCAGCCTGCCGGTGGCCTACCTGCTGGGTGGCGGCGGCGTCGCGCTGCACCTGGACGGCAGGCAGGTCGAGGAGTTCCTCCTGACCGCGACGCAGACCCTGCTGGGCATCGCCGCGCTGCTTGCCCTGCGCTTCCCGCGCTGGGCGGCTTGGACGCTGCTCGGACTCTTCGCGGTGCAGTTCGTCTTCCCCGGTCAGGAGGCCCGATACGTCCTCAGCGGCGTCTACGCGGCCCTCGCGCTCGGCGCCTTCGTCTACCACCGCAGACATCTGCTGCCCACGCTGGCCGCGCCGTTCCAGGACCATCCAGACGAGCAGGCCGCCAAGGCGGCGGAGCAGGAGAGTCGCACCGCTCCCTGACCCGCCGGTGGGCTCCGCGGGCCGGCGGGCAACGCGCCCCCTTCGGGCGCCGGACAGTGGCCGCGGGCCGTCACGTCCGCCACGACCATGCCCGACCTCGGCGAGCCGACGAAGCTCGTCGGGCGTCGGGGCGGGCGGCGGCGGACAGGCACGGCGGGGATACGACGAAGGTGCGGCGGTGGACGCTCGCGACCGGTCGGACGGAGGAGGAACGGCAGCGGGTATCGGTGGGCCCGTCAGCCGGAGCGGACCCGACGGAACGGCAGCGCGGCAGGCGGAGTCAGGATCATGCACTCACGGTGACCGGCCTGCGAGCCGCGCACGGCGCTTCACCCCGCAGCTCATGGCAGTCGTCATAGCGGTTGACGACAGCTGTCGTAGCGACGTCATGACACCGACGTCACCCGCGTGGACTCTCCCCCGAGACGGTCCAAGCCATGTGTCCGGTGGTCGGGTGGTGTGGCCGGTGCGGCGCGGGTTCTTCGTGGTGGTCGCCGCGGGGTGGGCGGCATCCTGCGGGAGTCGGGCGGTCGGGTGGCGGGCGAGGCCACGCTGGAGGAGCTGCTCGGCATCGCCGCCAACGCCGTGGTCCCGACCCCGCGTCCTCGTCGCCCCGGGCCTCGCGAGTCTCGACGGCCGAGGTCGGCGGTGCCGCCGGACTCGCCCGCGGAGCGAATCCTCGGCATCACCCGCGGTGGTCAGGTCGCCGCGCGAACGGCTTGATGGCGACGGTGGACGACGGCCGCGCAGGGCGGCATCTCCGACAGGCCACACCGACGACGTGACCGGGGGGACCCGAGAAGGCACCCCGGGGGAAACGATCAGGTCCCCCGCCGGAGCACGAACCCGATCCCCACTTCGTCAACCAAAGTTGACACGGAGCTGCTCGTCAACTTAGGGTGACAGACATGAGGAACGACCCCGAGCAACACCGGACCGACACGGTCGAACCGGGTGACCTCGCGACGGTCTCGCCACCGACGTGGGCACCGTCCGCGGCCCAGGCCGCGCGGATCGCCGGGCGGACCCGGCGCACGGTCGCCGCCTTCCGGGCCGTCGGCCTACGGCCCGGTCGCGGAACTCAGGTTCTCCCCTTCCTGCCGGCGAGGGGGCCACTCCGGACCGACGCCGAACCCGATGTCGGCTCGGCCTCGAGGGACCGACGGCCAGGCGTGCGAGCCGTCGTCCCCGCGACGGCCGGTCGCCGACGGTCACCTCTCGCGAAGCACGAACCACACCGTCGGTCCCTCCCGTCTCACCGCCGAGGTGCGGCGGAGGCCCTCGCCTGCCGCCCCGGCGCCGACTCCACGCCGTCTCGTCGTCCAGCCCGATCAGGAGAGTGACCAGGGAGATGAGTTCTACGTCCGTCGTACGGGCCGCCGTCGGCGTCGCGGTGACCGCCGACCTTCCGGTCCTGCTCTGGGGCGCTCCCGGCACGGGGAAGACGTCCGCCGTACTCAGTCTGGGCGCCGCCCTGGACCTGCCGGTCGAGGTCGTCGTCGGCTCGATCCGCGAACCGAGCGACTTCTCGGGCCTGCCGGTGATCCGGGACGGCCGCACCTGGTTCGCGCCGCCCCGGTGGGCACAACGGCTCGCCGAGGCGGGCGCCGGCCTGCTGTTCCTCGACGAACTGACCACGGCGCCGCCGTCGGTGCAGGCCGCGATGCTGCGCGTCGTGTTGGAACGCACCGTCGGCGACCTGGAACTGCCCGCCGGTGTACGGATCGTCGCCGCCGCCAACCCGCCGGAGTCCGCCGCCGACGGGTGGGAGCTGTCCGCTCCGCTGGCGAACCGGCTCGTTCATCTGGACTGGCGAGTCGAGGCCGCCGACATCGCCGAAGGCTTCATGGCAGGCTTCCCCGTGCCCGCCGCGGATCGCCTCGTCTCGCCGGGCGCCGCCGGGATCGCCGCGGCCCGCTCCCTGATCGGCGCATTCCTGCGCGTCCGTCCCGAACTCGTGCTCGCCGTGCCCGACGATCCGGCCAGGGCCGGGCGGGCCTGGCCGAGCCCGAGGACCTGGGATGCGGCGGCGACGATCCTCGCCGCCTGCACGGCGGGGGACGCCGCCGAGGAGGTGCGTGCGGAACTCGTCCTCGGTGCCGTCGGAGAGGCCGCAGGCTTCGAGTTGATCTCCTGGCTGCGCAACCTCGATCTCCCCGACCCGGAGGCACTTCTGGCGGCTCCGGACACCCCACTGCCGGACCGCGCGGATCGGCTCTACGCGGTGCTCGGCGCCGTCGTCGCCCATGTGACGGCCGATGGCGGGCCGTCCGCCTGGGAGGCGGCCTGGGCGGTGGTGGCCAATGCGGCGCGGGGAGCACCGGACGTCGCGGCCGGTGCGGCGCGGAAGCTGGCCCAGGCGCGGCCGGCAGGGGCTGCCCTCCCCGCGACGATGCGAGGGCTGGCACCCGTCCTGCGCGCGGCCGGGCTGTTGCGATGAGTGGTGAGGCCTCGGCGGATACGGCGGCCGCCGACCAGGTGCTCGCCCGATTCTCCTCCGCCCGGCTCTGGGCGGCGCATCACGCGCCGTACCTGGCAGGCGCCGTCTTCGCCCTGCACCCGGTCGTGCTGCCGCCGCTGCTCGACGAGTCGACGAGCAGTCCCGTTCCCGATCCGGAGTTCCGTGCGTTCCCCGTGGACACGCGCTGGCGGGTGTACCTGGAGACCGGCACGGCGCTGGCCACGCCGGTGCCCGAGATCGGCTGGTGGCTGCTGCACCACATCGGACACCTGGTACGGGCGCATGCCGCTCGATCACCGGTCCGTGCCGATCCGGCCGCGGCAGGCGACACCGAGGCACGGCGGTGGAATCAGGCCGCCGACGCGGAGATCAACGACGATCTCGCCGCCGACGGGCTTCCTGCCCCGGACGGAGTGATCTCGCCCGCCGAGCTCGGACTTCCCCCGCACCTGACGGCGGAGGAGTATCTGCCGCTGCTCGATGTGCTCGCCGACGCGGTCGGTCGAGGCGGTCGCGAGGCCGCGGAGCTCGTCGACTGCGGCAGCGCGGCCGACGGCGTGCCACGTGATCGCGAGCTGCCCGAATCCGGCGGCGGCCCCGACGAGCTGGAACGCGAGCTGCTGGAGCGATCACTGGCCGCCGGGATACAGGATCGAGTCTCCGTCGGAAGCGCGGTGCCGCTCGGCTGGCGACGATGGGCCGAGGCGCGACTGGCACCGAAGGTGAACTGGCGAGCACGTCTGGCCGCCCTGATTCGGCGCGGCCACGAGCTGACCGGCGGGCGCGTCGACTTCAGCCGTCGACGCCCGTCCCGACGGGCAGCCGCCTGCCCGGAGATCGTGCCGGCGGCGACGGTACGGCCGGTGCCCGGCGTCGTCGTGGTGGTCGACACCTCGGGCAGCGTCACCTCCGACCGGCTCCGGCGACTGATCGGCGAGGTCGACGCGATCCTGCACGGCATCGGCGGAAGCGGGCGCAGGCTGCGGGTGCTCTGCTGCGATGCCGTCCCGCATCCCGTCCAGGTGATCACCCGTGCCGAGGACGTGGTGCTGCTCGGCGGCGGCGGAACGGACATGCGGGCCGGGATCGCCGAGGCGACCACGCTTCGCCCACGGCCGGACCTGATCATCGTGCTCACCGACGGCGAGACCCCGTGGCCCGATCGACGGCCCGCCGTTCCGCTGCTCGTCTGTCTGATCGGCGAGGACGGCGCCGCTCCCGACTGGGCACACACCGTACGCATACCCGAGGAGCAGACATGACCATCGCGTTCCCCGAGCAACCGGAGGACCCGCGCGAGTCCGACGGCGACCCGAACCCGGGGCGTGCGGGCGCGGGGAGGGCCGACTCCGCGTCGGCGCGTCGATCGGACGGGAGCGGGTCGACCGGCGAAGGCCCGGCGGACCCGGCCGCCACCTGGGGCACGGGCGACGTGGAGGATCTCCGCCCGGAGGCGCTGCACGAGTGGCTGGAGTCCGGCTGCACCATCGGCGAGGCACGCCGCTGGATCTCCGGCGGTTTCACCGCGTCCGACGCCGCACGGTGGCGACGGTCCGGGATCTACACTCCGGAGTCGGCGCGGGAGTGGCGGTCGGCCGGGCTGACCCCCTACACCGTGGACGGCGCGCTGCGGGCGGGGATGACGCCGAGGGATGCCGTGCGCTGGCGGGAACTCGGCTATGCGGCCCAGGATGCCGCCGAACGGCACCTGGCCGGGGAGAGCCCGCATCCGCGAAGGTGGTGGAACCGCGTCTTCCCTTCTCGACCGGTGCGATTCGTCGACGGGCCCGGCGACGTGGGCGCTTCCGGACCGGGCGCATCCCCGCGGGTGGACGAGGCCGCGGACGTCGACCTCCGACGCCGGAGGTCGGCGGCGATGCGCGAGCTGCTACGGGCGGGCATCACGGCCGCGGCGGCTCGCGGGTTCGTCGACGCGGGATGGTCCGGCGAGACGGCGCTCCCCTGGGCTCGCCGAGCCGTTCCGCCGACGGACGCCTCGATCTTCGCGACACTCGGGCTCACTCCGTCCGAGGGCGCGCGGCGACTGCGTGCCGGCGAGGACGGCGCCTCGATGATGACCGACTGGTGGCGGTCCGGTGTCCCGATCGACGAGGTGGCGGCCTGGGCGGGCGGTGGTTTCACTCCCCAGGAGGCCGCCGCGATGCGAGCCGACGGGGTCGACGTCGAGCAGGCCTCGATCCTGCGCGCGCTGGGCGAGGACGAACGCTGAGCAGGCCGCCGCGCACCCGCGCGCGACGGGGCGTCGCCGGGAGCAGAGTCGAGGCGGGCGTCGTCCGCGCGGACTTCCGGTTTTCCCGCCGCCGAAGGCACGATTCGTGATCAGATCTACCGCGACAGACACCGCTGCTCACCACGCCGCACGAACACCCACCGGCAGAAGGCGGACGGGGCTCCGTCGTCGAACTCGCGCCGGCGGGCGTCGGCGGCCCTCGACCGAGTCGACGCGCCCGTGTTCGCCCAGTCCGCGATGACCGGTCCCGGACTCCGACGCGGCGGCATCGGGCAACGACACGGGTCACGACCGGAGCCACCGGTGAGCGAAGACGCGGCGGCAGGCAGACGAAAGGAAGCATGACATGCACGTCAGGACGACGGGCCCCCTCGATGCTCCGGTCCTGCTGTTCATCCATGGCGGCGGGATGGCCGGGTGGATGTGGAGCTCGCAGATCACGCACTTCGAGCAGCGCTATCGCATCCTCGTCCCCGACCTGCCCGGCCATGACAAGAGCAGCGACGAGGAGTTCACGACCAGCGCGGACGTCGTCGCCGCCCTCGCCGAGGAAGTGCGTGCCCTGCCCGACGGCACCGACGTCACCGTGATCGGGTTCTCCCTCGGCGCCCAGATCACGATCGCGCTTGCCGCCGCCCATCCCGACCTCGTCGACCGTGTCGTGGTGGTCAGCGCGCTCACACAGGGCGCTCCCCTGCCCGGTGTCGTCGACTGGATCGTCGGTGTCACGGCCCCGCTCGCCCGGCGCCCCGGCTTCGCGAAGCTCCAGGCGAAGTCCCTCTTCGTCCCGGACGAACTGCTGGACGACTACCTCCGCACCTCGGCGGCGCTGTCGAAGGAGAGCCTGGTCGCGCTCACCCGTGCGAACGCGGTGTTCCGGACGCCGGACTCCTGGCGTGACTACCCGGGTCAGGCTCTCCTGCTCGCGGGTTCCAAGGAGCCGCGCGCGCTGTTGCGGGCGATGCCCCGACTGCACGCGGATCTGCCGGGCAGCGAGTGGGAGGTGCACCCGGGAACCGGACACGGGCTGCCGCTGGCGCATCCCGCCTGGTTCAACACCCGCGTCGACGAGTGGATCGCCAGACACTCCCGCTGAGCGAGTGCCGTGTGGCGGTCGGCAGGGCACCGCCCGCGCCCGCGGGTGGACCACCCGGGCGCCCTTCGCGGTTCGACGGACCCGGGCACCGCCCAGGCGCCACCGAGGCCGACGGCCGTCGCGATCGTCCCCTCGGCGACGACTGCCACCCCTGTGTGGCGGACCCCCGACAACATGGGCCGACGGTGGTCCGACCCCGCCGAGCGGGGTCGGCCCCGCCATGGCTTCGCCTGGGGCTTCTCCGGTGGTGCGTCGCGATCCACGCCGACCCGCAGGGTCGATGCCGTCCGGGGAGTCCGTCGGCACCCGGCCTGTGTCGCGATCCGCACCGCCTCCACAGGCCTGGTGCCACCCATGTCGTCGACCGCCGAGCGGCCGGAACGGGTCGTGGTGATCCCCGACGACCGCGCGGGCTCGGTGCCAACCCGCCGACGCGGCGGGCCTGCCTGCGATGCGATGTCGCCACCTCATCGACCCGCGGGCCGCCGGTACCGCCGCGCCGTCCGGCGCGGCCACCCGCCGGTCGGCACGTTGCCATCCTCATCGGCCCCGCCGGCTCGGCGCCGTCCTGTTCCGCCGGGCCGTCGACTGATCGAGCATCCACTGTCACCGGTCCGCGATCGACACGCCCGCGACTCACCTCGGGTCGACCCGTCCGACACTCGACGTCGGTCCTGCCCCGCGCTCCCACCGTTGCGGGCACCGTGTCACCGGTCTACGACCCCGCCCACTACGCCGACACCGCACCGGGTGTGCCCGGTGCGGTCGCAGTATCCCGACGGTCCGCCCGGACCGCCCCCATCCACCGCGGCGCTCACAGCCGGAGTGGTCGCAGGTGCTCGTCCCGGCCGCCGCCTCGCTCGACATCGACGCCGAGGCCTCGGGAGTTCCTGCGACGCGCCGGACTCCCGGTCGTGGAACCCGACGACAGGATATCGACGCCGTCGCAGGAGCGGCGGGCCTCGGCGCGGGGCTCGTCGCATGTCGGGACGGGCCGCCTCGATCCGGCGACTCGCCGCGATTCGGCGCCGGGCATCGCTTGGAAAGCGTTTTCCTCTCGGCTACGGTGAGGCATCGTGTCGATCTCGCGTTACCGCGACCTGCTCTCCGCCCCTGGCGTCGGGACACTACTCGGCTCCTCGATCCTCGCCCGCGCGTTCACCGGCATGACCAGCCTCGCGATGCTGCTGCTCGTCACCCAGGACCATGGTTACGACGTCGCCGGCCTCGTCACCGGCGCCTCGGTGATCGGCTCGGTGGTGACGGGCCCCGCCGTGGCCCGCCTCGCCGATCGCGTCGGGCGACGGCTCGTGCTGCTCGTCTGCTCGGTGACCTACACGGGCAGCCTGGTCGCACTCGCCCTGCTGCCCCCGGAGCCGCTCCTGCTGACGGCGGTCGCCACGGTGGGCGGCGCGACGACGCCGCCGGTGATGGCGGCGCTGCGGGCCGCCGTCGCGGCCCTGACCTCTCCGGAGCAGCGGCTGACCGCCTTCTCGCTCGACTCGACCCTGCAGGAGATCGTCCTGGTCGTCGGGCCGATGGTCACCACGATGCTCGTCGCCCTCGCCGGGCCCCAGGCGGCGCTGATCGGCTCGGGGGTGCTCACGCTGATCGGGACGCTCCTGTACTGCGGACAGCGTGCCGCCGAGGCGGGCAGGCCGCAGCGAGTCCCCCGCCGCCGGAGTGGCGCGGAAGGATCGGCAGCCGAATCCACGCCCAGGCCGCCGAAGGGCAGGCTCGCGGGGCCCGGATTCATCATGATGATGGGCGCGGCGAGTGCTCTGTTGGCGGGGCTGGTGATGGTGAACCTGGCCGCCGTCGCAGGGGCCGGCGGCCCCGACGCGCCGACGGCCTCGGCCGTGATGCTCGCCTGCGTGGCAGCGGGCTCCGGGGTCGGCGGACTGGTGTTCGGGGCACGAGCCAAGGGCCGTGCGGCGCTCGCGCTCTTTCCCGGCGGAGTCGCCCTCGGGGCCGTCCTGCTCTCGACAGCGCCGAACACCGCGGTGCTGGCGGTCCTGCTGCTGCTGTTCGGCACCATGGTCGCCCCTGCCCTGACGATGCTCTACGACGGACTGACCCGCCGGGCCTCGGCGACGCGGGCCACGGAGGCCTTCGCCTGGCTGGCCAGCGCCACCGGGGTCGGCGGCGCCGTCGGCAACATGGCGGGCGGGACGGTGGTCGAGCACTTCGGCTCACGCGGCGGATTCCTCGTGGCCGCGGCGGCCCTGGCCGTCTGCGCCGGGATCTGCTCGCTGCCGGTTCTGCGCAGGCCCGCGATCCGCCCGGAGCCGGTGTCCCCGTCCGCCGTCGCGGGCGCCGCGCAGGCGCCGTGACCGGCGGTGCGCTCGCTCATGCGACCCGGCCGCGAGCAGGTCAGGGCGAAGGCAGTGCCAGAGAGTCGAGCCGGTGACGCAGTGTCGCCCGGATGTCGTCCGGAGCGAGGGTGTCCGGCCGCATCGCCGTCTGAACGGACAGTCCCTCGATCAGGGCGAGGAAGTCACGGGCATGCCGCCAGGTCGTGCTCCGGGCGACCGCCCCGGATCGGGCCGGCAGTTCGATGCCCTGCCTGCCGAACTCGACGAGGCGTCGGTCGCCGCAGGTGATCGGCGGACGTCGACGGCGCCACGCCGACGCCACGGAGGCCGGGGCGAGGAAGCCCGAGACCGCCAGGCCCATCTGATCGACCTCGGTGGCCACGCGCCCTGATCTTCGTCGCCGCCCAGGCCGTCCCGATCCCGCTCGGCCTGTCGTGGGCCTTCGACCTCGTCACAGGCGAGATCTCCGGCCCTGATCCGCGAGGGCGGGGGCGCACACGGGTGTGGCGCAGCTCGTCTACGGTATGGGCCGCCTCTGGTCGCTGATCTTCGTGGTCGACGCGCTGTGGACGGTCCCCAGGTTGTCGCGGCGCGTCGAGGGGCGGCCCCGTCGGCGGGCGCCGACGCACCCGCCGACTGACCACGACGGTCGCCGTCGAGCTGCCGGGCGTCCCGAGTCACGGCGTCCCCGTCGTCACCGGCCCTGCCAGGCCGCCCAGAGCCGCGCATAGCGGCCGCCCGAGGCGGCGAGTTCGTCATGCGTCCCGACCTCGACGATCCGGCCGTGCTCCAGCACGACCACTCGATCCGCCGTGACGGCCTGGGGCAGGCGATGGGCCACCACCAGCGTCGTCCGGCCCTCGGTGGCCCTGGCGGCGGCGCGTTCCAGCTCGCGAGCCCCCGCGCTGCCCGCCTCCGCGCTGGCCTCGTCGAGGATCGCCACCGGCGGATCGGCGAGCACCAGCCTGGCCAGGGCCAGCTGCTGGGACTGCGGCGCCGTGAGTCGGCGGGCGTTCTCCCCCACCACCGTGTGCACGCCCTCCGGCAGGGCGGTGACCCAGTCGAGGGCCCCGACTCGATCCAACGCGGCCACGACCCGAGACTCCGCCGCGTCCGGCGCCGTCAGCCGGACGTCGTCGATCAACGGGCCCGAGAAGACATGGACGTCCTGACTGATCAACGCGACATGCCTGCGCAGCTCACGCAGCCCCAGCTCGCCGATCGGCACACCGCCGAGCAGCACCGACCCCGCCGTAGGGGCCAGGACGCCCGCCGCGATCCCCGCCAGCGTCGTCTTCCCGGCTCCACTGGCTCCGACCAGGGCCACCCGTTCGCCCGGCCGGATGCGCAGTGTGACGTCGTCGAGGACCGTCGGCCCGGCGGCCCCGGCGGCGTCCGAACGTTCAGTCGCGGCCTGCCCGCCTGCTGTCTCCTGCGCCGTCGGCGTCGCGTAGCGATGGGAGACGGCGCGGATCTCCAAGCCGGTGTCGGCGGGCTTCGGCGGGTCGGCGGGCTCGTCGGCGGCCGGGATGTCGGCGACGCCGACGAGCCGGGCCAGACTCGCACCGGCCGACTGGATCTTGTCGAAGCCCAGCATCACGGCGCTCAGCGGATTGAACAGTCGATGGAAGTACAGGGCGGCCGCCGTGGTGGCGCCGACCGTGGCCGCATCGGCGCGGACGAGCAGGAACCCGACGACGATGATCGCGGTCAGCCCGACGAACTCGCCCGCGTTCACCCGAGAGCCGAAGCGGGTGAGCAGCCGGAAGACCCGGATCGAGATCGTCTTGGCGGCCGAAGAGCGCTCGTTGATCATCTCGACGCGCTGGGCGTTCAGCCGATAGGAGTCGACGGTGGCCCGTCCGTGCAGCGAGCTCATCATGACCTCGGCCCGCTCGGCGATCGCCACCCGCTCCGCCGCGTATCCCGGCCCCGACCTGGGCAGATACCAGAAGAGTGCACGGAGGTAGATCGGCATGGCGAGCAGGCCCGCCAGACCCAGCCGCCAGTCCAACGCCACCAGCCCGCCCACGGTCAGCAGCAGGGCCAGCACCGAGGAGACCAGTACGGCGGCCTCGCCTGCCACCACCCGTCCGACCACCGCCACGTCGTCGCCGACGCGGGAGAGCAGATCGCCGGAGCCTGCCCGCTCCAGCACGCCGGACGGGAGATGGAGGGCTCGGTCGACCACGCGCTCCCGCAGTCTGGCCAGCATCGTCTCCCCCGCCCGCACCATCAGCGCACCGGCCAGGGCGGTGAAGACGCCGCCTGCCAGGGCGGCGCAGCCGATCAGCAGGACCACCTCGAACACGTCGGCGCCGGTCGCACCGCGGGTCACCGCGTCGACCAGTCTGCCCAGCGCCCAGGGAGCGACGAGGCCGCAGAGATTGGCGAGCACGCAGGTGATCAACGCCGCGGCCGTCGTACCGGGGGTGTTCCGCAACTCGGCGCACATCACCCGCCAGGTACGACGTGCGGAGGCGATCGGGAGGGCCGAGCCGGGAACCCGTCCCGTCGTGTCCTCGCCCCGGCGGCGCCGCCGGGAACGGGAGTCGCGTGACCGCCTCGAACCGCCGGGCCGGTGGGCACGTCGGCCGGGGCGGCGGGGACCCGTTCCTCGGGTCGGGTCCGGCTCCGGGCCGCCGTGTTCGTCGCGAACCGCGCCGGGGGTACGGAGGTCACGGGCCGCCGCGTCGGCGACGGAGTCATCCCGCGAGACGGCGGGCGCTCCCCCGGCCGAGGCGGCGCGTCGGACATCCGGCGACCGTGCGCCGCCGTCATCGTGTCCCGAGCCCAGGGACGCGTCGGTTCCGCCCGCCGTCACCGCCGTCGACTCGGCGGGCCGCACCTCCGCCTGGTCCGCGGCCGCCACCGCCGCGGCGGAATCCGGTGCCGACCACGGCGACACCGTCTCGTGGGCGGGCGAGGCGCCGGCGATCGCGGTTTCGGCGCTTCGAGGCGGGCCAGGCAGGCCGGACTCCCCCGCCTGATCGGCTGAGTGGTCTCGCCCGGCTCGATCGGTCGGCGAATGCGTCATCGCAGGACTCCGCTCCGGTAACGCTCATCAATCGCCGCCAGCCCGGCGTGGGTTCCCTCGGACCGCACCCGCCCGTCCGCGATCACCACGACCCGGTCGGTGTGGGCCAGCAGCACCGGGCTGCTGGTCAGGACGATCGTGGTACGAGGGTTCGTCATGTCGACGCCGTGCCGGAGCCCGGCCAGCCCTGCCGCGATCGACTCCTCCGTGACGGCGTCGACGGCCGTGGTCGGATCGTGCAGCACGAGGACCGGCGGGTCGGCGACGAGCGCGCGGGTGAGCCCGATGCGCTGACGCTGGCCGCCCGAGAGGGTGGCGCCGCGGTCGGCGACGACGTGATCGAGGCCGTCGGGGTGCGCGGCCACCACCTCGTCGGCCGCCGAGGCACGCAGCGCCGCCGCCACCTGCTCGGCGCGGGCCGACGGGCGACCGGTGAGCACGGCGGAACGCAGCGTGCCCTCGAAGAGATCGACGTGATGATGCTCCACCACGAGCGTTGCGCGCAGCTCGGCCAGCCGCAACTCTCCCAGCGGGACTCCGCCCAGCAGGACCGAGCCCGCGGCGAGCGCCGGAGGCCCCGCGCCCGGTTCGCCGGAGACCGCCGTGTCCCGGTGGCTCGCGGTGCCGTCGGCGGCGCGGGCGACCCGGCCGGACAGCAGCTCCAGCAGCGCCTCGGCGTCCCGCGCGTCCTCGGTGACCACGCCGACGAACTCGCCGGGGGCGACCCGCAGGTCCAGACCGCGCAGGGAGCCGTGCTCGACCCCCGACAGGGCCAGGACGGGAGCCTCGCTGATCACCGCGTCGCCCGGTTCCACTCGGTTCGGAGTGTCGATCACCGCCACCAGCCGGGCGGCCGAGGCCTTCGCCACGGCGAAGGCCTGACCGCAGAAGCCGAAGAGCTGTACGGGCTCGGCGATGAACTGGGCGAGCCCCACCACGGTGATCAGCTCCCCGATGCCGATGCGCCCCTCCACGGCGAACCAGCCCGCGAAGCCCGCCACGGCCGCGAGCAGCAGACCGCTCGCCGCCGTCGTCGAGCCCCGGTACACGCCGATCGGAGTGGCGGCCCGTAGCGTGCTGCGCAGCGCGTCGGCGCTGCTCCGGCGGTACCGCTCCCCCGCGTTGTGGCCCGCACCGAGACCACGCAGCGCGTGCAGGCCCCGGATCAGGTCCGTCGCCAGCCCCGAGAGCCTGCCGACCGCCGCCTGTTGAGCGCCGCTGCGCCGGGTGAGCAGCGGCGCGGCGAACTGCAGCAGCAGCACCAGGATCGGGACGCCGATCAGCACGCCGAGCCCGAGCGGCACGTCGATGCGCAGCAGCACGACCGCGGAGACGATCATCGCCACCGAGCCGGCCACCACCAGGGCCACGACGTCGAGAACCGCGGCGGACCGCTCCGCGTCGCCGGTGGCCACCGAGAGCAGCTCCCCGGTCTGCGCGTCGGTCTCCGCGCCGCGCGGGTCCATCGCACGGCCCGCGATCTCGACCCGCAGCAGGTGCGTCTCCTGCTGCATCGCGCCGAACAACGAGCGTGCACCGATCCGCCAGGCCAGTGCCAAGGTCAGGAACAGTCCGGCGAGTGCCAGCACGGACCAGCTGAGCAGGCTGCCGTCCCCGGTCACCACGGCCCTGTCGATGACCAGGCCGATCGCCACCGGAACCATGGTCTCGGCCGCCTGATGAGTGCTGAGTCCCGCGATGCCGACGGCGACCCGACGGCGATGCCTGCCCACCGCACGGCGGAGCAGTCCCCCCGGAGTCATACGTCAGCTCGACAGGGAGTGGACGGCGGTCTCGATGCCGACCGAGTGGTGCCTGCCGATGGGAACGACCATCGGCGTGGCCGAGACGGGACAGGGCACCACCCGGGAGGCCATGCCGAACACCTCCGACACCAGCTCCTCGGTCACGACCTCGGCAGGCGCTCCCTCCGCGACGATGGAGCCCTGTCTCATGGCGATCAGGTGATCGGCATACCGGCAGGCGAGATTCAGGTCGTGGAGCACCAGCACCACGGTGCTGCCCTTACGCCGGTTCAGGTCCGTCAACAGATCCAGCACCTCGATCTGGTGGCTGACGTCGAGGAAGGTGGTGGGTTCGTCGAGAAGCAGCAGATCGGTGCCCTGCGCCAGTGCCATGGCGATCCAGACGCGCTGACGCTGGCCGCCGGAGAGCTCGTCGATCGACCGCGCGGCCAACTCCAGGGTGCCGGTGGCCTGTAACGCCTCGGCCACCGCGTCGTCGTCCCCCGAGCTCCACTGCCGGAACCACCCCTGGTGCGGGTAGCGGCCTCGGCCCACGAGGTCGGCGACCCGGATGCCCTCCGGAGCGGTCGGCGACTGCGGGAGCAGCCCCAGGACGGCCGCCACCGCCTTGGTCGACTGCGAATTGATGTCCCTGCCGTCGAGATAGATGGTGCCCGCGGCGGGGGCCAGCAGCCGGGCCAGCCCGCGGAGCAGCGTCGACTTCCCGCAGGCGTTGGCCCCGACGATCACGGTGACCTTCCCCGGTCGGATCTGCACGCTCAGGTCCTTGACGACCTCACGGCTGCCGTAGGACAGGCGCAGATCCTCCGCGCTCAGCGTGTGTCGGTCGGTCATCCGTCGCTCCTCATCGCCTGTGCGGCGTCCATGCCACGCCGCGCGTCGCGGCTCGTTCCGCCGCGGCTCGATTCCGTCGGTCCGCGATCTCCGAGGTCGGCCCGCACCCGGCCCCGACTCCCCCGCCGTCATGCGCCACGCCCTCCTCGGTTGGACACGGCCAGCAGCCACAGTAGATACGGCGCGCCCACCAGTCCGGTGATCACGCCCACCGGGAAGTCGACGCCGGTGATCAGGTGCAGCGCGATCAGGTCGGCCGTCACGACGAGGAGCCCGCCGATCAGGGCCGAAGGCAGCAGCGCCAGGCCCGCGCCCGAGGTCATCCGCCTGGCGATCGGCGCGGAGACGAGCGCGACGAAGGCCACCGGCCCGGCGGCGGCGGTCGCCACGGCCGCCAGGGCGACGCCGATCATGATCAGAGCCAGCCGCGACCGCTCCACGCGGACACCGAGCCCTGCCGCCGAGTCGTCGCCCAGCTGCAGAGCACGCAGCGGGCGGGAGAACACCAGCACCAGCGGCAGCAGCACCGCCAGGCACCACAGCAGCGGCGTGGCATGGGCCCAGGTCCTGGCCTGGAGGCTGCCGGTAAGCCAGACGAGGGCCTGCGCCGCGGTCTCGACGTGGGATCGAGTCAGCACATAGGAGACGACCGCGCTCAGGGTCGCCGCGACTCCGATCCCCACCAGCACGAGCCGCTGGCCCGACACGCCGTGTCGCCAGGCCAACAGGTAGATCGCCAGCGCGGTGATCAGGGCGCCGAGGACCGCGGCACCGGACACCGCCGCGCCGCTCGCGCCGAAGACCGCCATGGAGATCACGGCGGAGGCCGACGCCCCGGAGGTGATGCCGATGATGTCGGGGCTGGCCAGCGGATTGCGCAGCAGGCTCTGGAAGAGCGCGCCCGAGAGGCCGAACGCGATGCCGACCAGCAGTCCGGTGAGGGCTCGGGGCAGACGCAGACCGCCGACGATGAAATCGGTCGTGGGCTGCGCGCCGCCGACGAACCAGGCCAGCACCTCGGAGGCCGGGATGGGGAAGTCCCCGAGGGACAGCGACACGACGAGGACGACGGGCACCGCCACGGCCAGGCCCAGGGTCACCGCCGTGTTCCGCAGGCCCTGCCCGCGCCGCGCCCGGGCCACGGTGCGGCGTGCGTCCTCGTTCACCGCCGCCGGCCGAGGCGACCGGCCCGTATCGGGCCCGTCGCCGCCCCAGTCCCGTCGCGAGGGCCCGCCGAGGACGGGTCCGATCGTAGGCGGTCCTACCGGTTCCCGGTTCGCGCCTGCCCGGTCGAGGACGCCGCCCGCTCCGTTCGTCGGCATCACAGCTCCACCAGTCGACGTCGGCGGATCAACGCGATGAACAGCGGCGCCCCCAGCACGGCCGTGACGAGCCCGACCTGGAGTTCTCCGGGGTGGGCGACGACGCGCCCCAGGACGTCGGCGGTCAGCAGCAGGATCGGGGCGAGCAGCGCCGAGTAGGCGAGTATCCACCGGTAGTCGGGGCCGGTGATGAGCCGGGCGACGTGCGGGACCGCGAGACCGACGAAGCCGATCGGACCCGCCGCGGCGGTGGCCGTCCCGCAGAGCACGATGACGGCGATCAGGACGAACAGTCGATCACGACCGACGTCGCGCCCCAGCGATCGCGCGAGGTCCTCGCCGAGGGAGAGCGCGTTGAGCAGCCGACCGCAGACCAGCGCGATCAGCAGACCCGCGCAGACGAAGATCAGCGCCTGCGTCACGACGTCCATGCCGCGGCCTGCCAGCGCGCCGACCTGCCAGAAGCGAAACCGGTCGAAGGCGGCGTCATCGGTGACCAGCACCGCCGTGGTCAACGACGACAGCGCGGCGTTCATGGCCGCCCCCGCCAACGCCAGCTTGAGCGGCGTCGCGCCCTCGCGGCCCATCGCGGCGATGCCGTAGATCACGAGGACGCTCGCGGCGGCACCGGCGAAGCCGAACCACACGTATCCGGTCAGGCTGGTGACTCCGAGGACGCTGATCGCGGTCACCACGAAGAACGCGGCGCCCGCGTTCACGCCGAGGATGCCCGGATCGGCGAGCGGGTTGCGGGTCACGCCCTGCATCAACGCGCCCGCGACGCCGAGGGCCACACCCGCCAGTATCCCGAGGAGCGTTCTGGGCAGCCGCATCTCGTGAATGACGAGGTGGTCACCGTCGGCCGGGTCGAAGGTCCAGAATCCGTCGTGCGAGAACGCCTCCAACACCACGGAGAGCGGGATCGGCCTGGTGCCGACGGCCAGGCCCGCGAGCACCGCGAGCAGCAGCACCAGCCCGAGTCCGATCAGGCCCGCGCCGAGCCCGAGAGCGCGGCGCGGGGACGGGCGTCCGCCGGGGACGGTGGTCGCCGGGTCGGCGGCGGCCGTCGAGTCCGCCACGGTCGGGCCCGGACCGTCGCCCCTCGGGCAGTCCGACCCACGTCGGGGCTCCGATTCGGCGGAGCGGGGGATCGTCACGGCCGCCGCCCACGTCGTCCCGGCCGCCGCCGCGCACCGCGCCGAGTGCCGTCGCCTTCGTTCCGCATCTCGTCTCCTCGTGCCGTCGACGTCCGCCGCCCGCCGAACGACCCGGTCAGGCCGCCTTCTCCACGATCAGCGGCAGGAGTTCGTCGATGGTGTAAGGGATGCTCAGCACCGTGTTGTGCGCCATGGCCAGGCCCAGATACTCGGTGTCCAGCCAGATGACGTCCCCCCGCTCGACGACGTCCAACGCCTGGAAGACCGCGTCGTCCTGCGCCGCCTCCTCGTCACCGCCCTGATCGAGGATCACTAGCACGTCGGACTCCAACAGGTCCATCCGCTCGGCGCTGAGGTCGATGTAGAAGGCACCGTCGTCGAGCGCGGCCAACTCGTCGGGCAGCCGCAGTCCCATGGCGGTCATGAACTGCCCTCGGGCATCGAGATCGGTGAAGGGCCAGTACCCGCCGTCGGGGTTGGGCAGCAGTGCGGCGCCCGTCCGATCGGCGAGCTCGGGGTGGCCGGCCGCGGTGTCGGCCAGCAGCGTCTCGGTCTCCTCGATCAGCGCGGCGGCCTCGTCGGGCTTGCCGACGGCGCGGCCGATCACCTCGGTGTGCTCCTGCCACGGGATCGCGTAATCGGCGTGGTCCGCGGAGCGGACGACCGTCGGCACCAGTTCGGAGAGTGCGTCGTAGGCGGCCTCGTCCATCGAGTAGTTCACCGCGAGGACCAGGTCGGGCATGAGCGCCAGCACCTCCTCCGGCTCCGGTGTGGAGGAGGCGGGCAGGACGGTCGGCCGGGCATCGCCCAAGGCCTCCTCGGCCCACGGGCCCACGCCGTCCAGGCCTGTCCAAGGGTGCACGGCCATCGGCGTCACACCCAGCGCCAGCAAGGGGTCGTGGTCGGTGATCCCGAGCGTGACGATGCGCTGCGGCGGTTCGGTGATCTCGGTCTCGCCGTACTGGTGCTCGATGGTCACGGGGAAGGCGCTGCCCGCACCGCTGTCCCCGTCGAATCCGGTGGCGGGCAGTTCCGCGGCCTCGTCGGCGGTGCCGCAGGCCGACACGAACAGGAGCGCGGCGGTGAGGCCGACGACCACCCGGCGTACATTCCGGGGGGACGAGTGCGGCGCCATGAGTTTCCCTTCACCAGCAAGAACAAGAGTTAGGTCAGGCTAGCCTAAAGCTCTCGATCATCGGCGGCCGCCCGAACGTGTCACAGCTCGCACGCCCGAACGTCCCCGCCGGAGCCCGCCTGCCGCCTCGGCGGGCTGACGGCCCGCGTGCGCGATCGACGCGGAGGCGCGATCGACCGCCGCCGCGACGCGGATCCGGCCAGACGCGATGACGTGCGTCGCGGATCGCCTCTCGGGACGCGGAGCCGCGCCCGCGACCCGAGGCCTCCGCTCGGGACGCACCACATCCGAGTTCGTGTCGCGAATGCATGGCGCACCAGTTGACGCCCAGGTCGTCAAGGGTCCACCCGGCGCGTGCGGGATGAGCCGCAGGCCCGGCACGATCGAGGAATCCCAGGTCCGTGGCCCGCGGCAGCGGAGTGAGCCGTTCGCCGCTGAACGATCTGGACGCCAGTACGGGTCCGCCCCGTGCGGACGAGGGGTGAGCCGCGTCGGCCCCGCGCCTCGTGACCGTCATCAGGGGTGCGCCGACGTTCGCCACGGTGTGCACGACCGCCATGCCGTCCGCCGCGCGCGAGCGGGGTGTGCCCAGTTCGCCACGCCGGGCGTCACCTGTTGGAGCGCACGGCGGACGGCGCACCGATGTACGAGGCTCGGCCCGTCGAATGCCGTGCTCAGTCGGCTGTCGAGAGCCCGGCGCGACCCGCGGACCGCGCCCCGGCCCGCAGCGCGATGGCCAGCAGATCGGCCGGCGGTCCGACGAGCCGACGGCCCGCGGGCCACACGGCGCGCAGGGTTCGACGCAGCTCGACACCGGTCACCGCGACCTCCACCAGCCGCCCCTCCCGCAGATCCACCGCGACCGCGAGGACGCTGAGCACGGCGGGGCCTGCCCCGGCGACGACCGCGCTGCGCACCGCCGTGGTCGAGCCGAGTTCGAGCAGCACCGTCGCCGGGCCCGCGCCCGCCCTGGCCAGGGCGCGGTCCAAGGTCTCCCGGGTCCCGGAGCCCGCCTCCCGCACCACGAGCGGGGCGGCCGACAGTTCCCCGGCGTCGAGCGGTGTACGTCGCCGGGCCCACGGATGCCCCGGCGCGACCACCACGGCCAGCCGATCGGCGCCCACCCGGCGCGCGGTCAGGCCCGTCGGAGCCGACGGCGACTCGACGAAGCCGAGGTCGACCCCGCCGGAGCGCACCAGCTCCGCCACCGTCTCCGAGTTCGTGACCCGCAGGCCCGCGTAGAGATCCGGGGCCGCCGTCCGCAGCTCGCCGAACCAGCCGGGCGCCAGGTGCTCTGCGACGGTCATGCTCGCCGCGACTCGCAGCGTCGCCCGATGCGTGGCTCGCAGCGCCCGCGCCCCGGTGATCAACCCGTCGAACTCGTCGAGCACCCGGCGCGCCCAGTCGACGACCACCGTGCCGCCGGGAGTGAGCGTCGAACCGCGTCGGGTGCGGTCCACCAACGCCAGCCCGAGCTGCCGCTCCATCAGGGCGAGCCGCTTGCTGGCGGACGGCTGGCTGACGCGCAGCTGCGCCGCGGCTCGGCCGAGACTGCCGTGCTCGCCGACCGCCACGAGCAGCCGCAGGGAGCGGAGATCCGGGACATCGGTCATGCCCTCAGGCTATGTCCCCAGTCGATTTCGGGGGCTACCGGACCTGCGGAGCTCTCCCGGATGCTGGGACATCGTGACAACCGGCGACCCCGCGGCAGCGCCCCACGCACGGGCGGGAGCCCGTGACGAGACCAAGACGACGGCCGCCGAGACCGCCCGCCGCACCACGGAGTCGACGGCCCACGGCGCTCGCGCCGGTGTCGGGTCGGCACGCGCCCCGACCGACGGAGACCGCTCGGCCGACGCCGAAGGACGCTCCCCCGGCCTCGCTCCTCATGCCCACGAGTCCCGATCGGACCACGCCGTGCCAGGCCGGCTCGGTCACGACGGCACCCCCGCCCCGGCGGGCGGCGGTTCGACCGCCGCCGCCGAGGACGCCGACCCGCCCCGGCACCCGGATTCGCCGGGCGCCCGGCCCGGGGAGCTTCGCGCCGTCCGCACCCGTCCGGTCGCCGGCCTCCGCCTGGTTCCCGGCCTCGTCGTCGTGGCCCTCGCCGTCGGGCTCGCGGCCTCGCTGCACGCCCTGCTCCCCTCCCTCGGGCTGGTGACGGCCGCGCTGATCCTCGGTGTGCTGGCGGGCAACCTGCCGGTCCTGCCCGCCACGGCCTCGGTCGGCGTCTCCTGGGCGACCCGCAGACTCCTGCGCACCGGTGTGGTGCTGCTCGGGCTCGGGCTGTCGGTTCCGCAGCTGCTCGGCGTCGGCCCCGGCGTGCTGCTCGCCGTGCTGCTCACCGTGGCCGGGACCTTCCTGATCACGATTCGGCTCGGCAGGCTGCTGGGACTCTCCCGCGGCCTGTCGCTGTGCGTGGGCACGGGATTCGCGGTGTGCGGCGCGTCGGCGGTCGCGGCCGTCGAGAGCGTGATCCGACGCGAGGAACGCGACGTCGTGACCGCGATCGCCCTGGTCACCCTTTACGGCAGCCTGTCGGTGGCGGCGCTGCCGCTGCTGGGCGGGGCGATCGGACTCGACGAGGGGCAGCTGGGCCGGTGGATCGGGCTCAGCGTGCACGAGGTGGCCCAGGTGGTGGCCGCCGCGTCGCCCGTCGGCGAGGGCGCCGTCACCGAGGCCGTGGTGGTGAAGCTGAGCCGGGTGGTCCTGCTGGCACCGATGATCGCGGCGATCGGTCTCGCCGAGCGACGGCACCGGTTGACGCGGGATGCGCGGGGGACACGACCGCCGATGATTCCGCTGTTCGTGTCGGGCTTCCTCGTCGCGGTGGCCGTGCGCAGCAGCGGTCTGCTGCCCGACGTGGTCCTGGATCACGCCGCGACGCTGACCACCGTCCTGCTCGCGGCGGCGTTGTTCGGTCTCGGCACGACGGTGCGGGTCGCGGCGTTGCTGCGGACCGGCCCGCGTGCCCTGCTGCTCGGACTCGGCTCGACGATCGCGGTCACCACGCTGGCGTGGGTCACCCTGTGGGCGCTGGGATGACCGCCGCTCGGGCGGGGCGGGTCTCGTCGACTCGCCGCACCGGTCGATCCGACGACCGTCCGGTCACGCCGTGCCGTCGGGAACCGACCACGCTCGCACCCGGTCGGCGTAGGGCGCGGAGGAGTCGAGCAGGTCCCGATGAGCGCCAAGGCGGACTCGGGCGCCGTCCATGAACGGCGCTCGACGGCACGGACGGCCGAGCTGAGCCGGTGCGCGATGATCACGAGGATGCCGCTTCGCGCCGCGAGGGCGGTCTCGGCCCGCGGATCCCGGTGTGCGGTGACCTCGTCGAGCACGACGATCGGCGCGGCGGCATGAGCCCGGCTCAACGCGATGAGGTGCGCCTGGCCCGCGGAGACGTCCCGTCGCCGTGGCCCAGCGCTGCGTCGAGGCCTCCGGCCCGTGGACAGGCTGGGCCGCGCCGACCTCGGTCCCGGCGGCGAGGAGGACGTACTCGTCGGCCGTCGGCGCCGGATTCTCCCGAACGGTGCCCGCGGACGGGGGGTCTCCTGCGGGATGGGGACGATCCGCTCGCCTCGGTCGGCCCGAGACAGCGCCGCGAGGGGCTCCGCTCCGCGTGTGACCGTCCCCGGGGAGGGCCGCGGACCCCCGACCACCGGACCGGCCAGGTCGACCGTCGATGCCGCTGGACCCGATGACCGCGAGGTGGTCGCCGGGCCGGAGGTCGATGGAGAGGGGTCCCGGACGATCGGCGCCGCGGCCGCAGGTGACGCCCCGGACGCACAACGACGGTCCGCCTCGGCGCGCCGGAACGTCGACGGCGGTGTGCGCCCCGCTCGAGTGCGTCGCCGACGCCCGCCTGCCCACAGCGGAGCGACGGCCGAACCCGCCGGGCCCGGCGCGGATGTGCGCCCCGGAGTCGCCCCGTCACCCGGAGTCCATCTCAGCGGCCGTTTGCCGGCCGCATCGCGCCGACCAGCACGTTCTACACTCGTTTCATGGTCATCTCGTCTTCCTCGCTCGCCCCGGGGTACGGGTGACGACGCCGCCCTCCCGCCACCGCCGCGGATGAACGATCCGGATCACGTCATGACCCGCACCCGGAGGGAACCGAGCCGTCGGTGACGGGGTCTATTCACGACGAGGGGACCTTCGATGGGTGCGAACGACGTGAAGACTGAAGACGGCGAGCCGATGTTCCGGCTCCTGGGTGCCGTGGACGTTCGGATGGCGGACATACCGCTCGGGCCGCCGAAGCAACGCTGCGTGCTGGCCACACTCCTGTTGGAGCCCGGACGCACGCGCACCGTCGAACAGCTCATCGACGCCGTATGGGGCGAGCATCCCCCCGCGTCGGCACGCAAGGCGATCCAGGTCTACGTCTCGAACCTCCGCCGGGCACTGAGCGGTCGGACGACGGCCGTCCTGGCGACCCGCCCCGAGGGATACCGACTCACCACACCGGAGGAGACGGTCGATCTGTTCGTGTTCCGTGCCCTGCTCGACCGAGCGAAGAACGAACACGGACCACGTCGCCGGGCGCTGCTGCACACGGCGGTCCGGCTATGGCGGGGCGACCCGCTCGCGGGTGCGGGCGAGAGCGACTTCGTCCTGCGAAACCGGCTACGTCTCCAAGAGGAACGGCTCACCGCACTCGAGGCTCGGATCGCGGCGGACCTCGAGGCAGGCGAGATGGAGGGACTGGCGCGCGAACTGGGCGGCCTGCTCGCGGAGCATCCGCTGCGGGAACCGCTCTATGAACTCCTGATGCGCGTCCGATGGGCCGAGGAACGCCCCAACGAGGCGCTCGCCGTCTTCGCGCGGGCCCGGGAGTCGCTGTCCCGCGAACTCGGGACCGACCCCGGCACCGGCCTGCGACGGCTGCACCAGCAGTTGTTGACGGCCGACGGAGGTTCCGCCGAATCGAAGCAGGCCAGGTCGGGGCCGGCCCAGCTCCCGGCGGGAACCGCACAGTTCACCGGTCGACGGACCGAGCAGCGGCGCATCCTCAGCCTGCTCCAAGACGACGACCCGAGCCTCAGTCCCGTGATCATCGTCGACGGCATGGCGGGCGTCGGCAAGACCGGACTGGTCCTGCGCTGCGCCCAGCAGGCCGCCGACGGCTTCCCCGACGGCCAGCTCTACCTCGACATGCGCGGCCACGGGGGCGGGCATCCGGTGTCCGCGCAGGAGGCACTCGAGCGGCTGCTCCGTTCCCTGGAGGTCCCCGCCGAGCGGATACCCGACGACGAGTCGGCGGCCGCGGCGCTCTATCGCAGCACCCTGGCCGGTCGCCGCCTGCTCATCGCCGTGGACAACGTGCAGCACGCCGAGCAGCTGTACCCGCTGATCCCCGGCGACAACCAGTGCAGGCTGATCGCGACCAGCAGGCGCAGGCTCGGCGGCTTCATCGCCACGACCGGCGCGCATTCGGTGACCCTGGACGTCCTCTCCCCGGAGGAGTCGGTCGAGCTGATCGGCCGGGTCGCAGGCACCCATGTCGTGCGGCGTGAGCCCGCGGCGGCCCGGGCGCTGGCCGCGTTGTGCTCGTACCTGCCGCTCGCGCTGCGGATCGCCATGGCACGGATGTCGGAGGACCGAGGGCTCGGGGAGCTGGCACGCGGACTGATCGAGGGGCGCAGGCTCGCCGATCTCCAGTTCGACGATGATCCGCACGCCTCGGTCCGCACCGCGTTCCACCAGTCCTACGTCCTGCTGCCCGAGGCCCAGCAGCGGCTGTTCCGCCGGATCGGCCTGAGCGGCCTGGCGCAGATCGACGCGCACAGCGCCGCCGCGCTGCTCGACGTCGACCACGGCCAGGCACGACGGCACCTGATGGCGCTGGCGGACGCGCACCTGGTCGAACCCGGCGAGCATCGGGGCTTCCGGCTGCACGACGTGGT
Organism: Actinoalloteichus hoggarensis; assembly: GCF_002234535.1. Lineage (NCBI taxonomy): Bacteria > Bacillati > Actinomycetota > Actinomycetes > Pseudonocardiales > Pseudonocardiaceae > Actinoalloteichus > Actinoalloteichus hoggarensis. The sequence continues at coordinate 2,850,976 of NZ_CP022521.1, read as the reverse complement.
CCGGGAGTACGCCACCGAGCTGGGCACCGAGCAGGACCCGCCCGCCGAACAGGACACGATGATGACGCGGCTGCTGCGACACTTCCAAGGCAGCGCCGAGGCCGCGGTCGCGCACATCATCCCGACACACGAGCGGCAGCCCAGGACTCCGGGGGCGGCCGGGCTGGAGTTCGCCGACCGGGCGGAGGGCCTCGACTGGCTGGACGCACAGCAGGTCAACCTCGTCATGCTCGTGGAGCACGCCGCCGGGCAGGGCCGCGGCCAGGCCGCCTGGCGACTGGCCAACGCGCTGTGGCGCTATCTGCTCTACCGCAGGCACATCACCTACTGGCTCTCGACGCACCGCACCGCGTTGCGGGCCGCGGAGCAGGCGGGCGACACGACGGGCGTGGCCGTGACGCTGACGCACCTCGCGATCGGCACCTGGAACGCGGGTCGGTTCCAGGAGGCGTCCGAGCTGGCGAGCCGCGCGCTGCACCTGCACCGCCACACCGGGAACTGGGTACACGAGTGGCGAACGATGAACAGCCTGGCCAATACGGCCTTCCGACTCGGCAACACCACCGAGGCCCTCGACTGGCACCAGCGGGCCGCCGCGTTGTGCCGCGAACACGACGCCAACGCGATGCTGGCGGGCACGTTGAACAACAAGGCACTGCTGCACGAGCAGCTCGGCGAGTTCGAGCAGGCCCTGTGCTGCGCGGAACAGGCGCTCGCCGCGTACCGAGAGGTCGGCGACCGCACCGGCGAGGCACGGGTTCTCACCAACGTGGGCAAGATCCTCGCCCGAGGCGACGAACCCGCCAGAGCACTGGCGGTGCTGCACGACGGCCTGCGGATCAAGCGGGAGCTCGGCGATCGGGACAGTCAGGCCGCGCCGCTGACGAATCTCGGGAGCGCCCTGGCCCGCCTGGGCAGGCACGCCGAGGCCGCCGCACACCACCGCGAGGCGCTGGACATCGTCGGCGGCACCGAACCGACCGTGGCCGCCGAGATCCTCAACAACCTCGGTCTGGCGCTGACCGCGCTGGGCAACGGCGTCGAGGCGCTTCGCCACCACCGCGCGGCGCTGACCTGGGCTCGTGAATGCCAGAACCGCTACGAGGAGGGCAGGGCACTGGACGCGCTCGCCACCGCTCACCTCTCTCTCGGGGATCGGGGCGCCGCGACGGAACGCCTGCGGGAGGCGCTGGCGGTCTACGAGACCCTGCAGGGCCCGGAGGCCGAACAGACCCGCAGGCGTCTCGCCGAGGCGGAGTGCCCGTGCGGTGATCCGTGATCCTCGGTTCGGCCGCCGCGGCCATCGGTCGAGGGCGCCGGTCCGAAGGAGCGAAGAGGCTTGCCGATCCGGAGATCGGAGAGGTCCGCCACGCCGAAGGATCGAGAACGTCCACAGATCCGAAGGGTGCGATGAGGTCCGCAGATCCGGGGAGCGGCGACGATTACAGACCCGGAGCGTCGATGTCGACTCCGATCCAGCCGGTCGACGTCGGACGGCACCGTGATCCGGCGGATCGAGGCAGGTTCCCACCGCCGGGCGGCCGCCGCGCTCGACGGCGGCCGACCCTGCCGGCGACACGGACCGCCGTTGCGGCGCGGCCGCCTTCCGGCCCGGGGGCGGGTCATCCGCCCGAAACCGGCGTCGGTACTGGCCACCGACCGATCGCGACCCGCTGCGGCACCACCGTCACCCGCTCCGCAGGCTCTCGAGGCGGTGCGGGCGGCCCCGTCCGCCATCCCGCTCACCCGCCGCGCCGTACCGGAGGCTCGGACCGCGCTCGGTGACCGCGCGGTCGGGTACCGGCCGTCCCGGCGGCCGATCCGGCCGGGTACGGCACCGCGGCCGCCCTGGCCGCACAGGGGCGCGTCGCCCCGCCGCCGCCGTGAGACATCGCGATCCCCATCGTCGCGGCGCCGGCGAGAACCCGTGCCTCCCCCGCCGCGAGTGAGGCGCGGACGGGTCAGTCGGCGGTGAAGCCGGCGACACGCAGGCCGCGCAGCCGGTTCAGCGCGGCGGCGACCTCCAGCATTCTGGGCACGGCCAGATCGCCGGCGAACCCGTCGGCAAGCACCTCGAGACCCTGATCGGCGATCTCGGCGGCGAGGGACTCCAACGCCGCGCGAATCGGTCGACCGCCGTCGAGCCTGTCGCCGATGGTCAATGCGGCCAGCGCGAGACCGACCCCGACGAGCTGCGCGGGGTCCACCAGCTGTTCGACGGCGCGCAGGTCGATCTCCGCCTCACCCAGCAGCACCGCGTCCCGTCCTCTGGCGCGGATTCGACGCCGCGGCCCGATCGCGGCGGCGAGCGAGTCGCCTCGGACGATCCTGGCCCGGACGGGAGGGAAGGGGCGGTCCTCCCCCTCGGCTCGCTCCCCGCCGAGCAGCCGTGCACGTTCGGTGACCTCGTACGGCCGATAGGACTCCATCATGACGACCCGGTCGGCGACGGCCAGGTAGTCACCGGAGCCGCCGGTGACGACGATCGTCGACACCCGATGATCACGGGCCAACGATCGTACGACGTCGAGCAGGGGCGTGAGCGGCTCGTGCTCGGCCGCCACCAGGGCGCGCATCCTGCCGTCACGGATCATGAGGTTGGTCGCGGCGGTGTCCTCGTCGATCAGCAGAGCCCGCGAGCCCGCCTCCAACGCCTCCACGATCGACGCGGCCTGGGAGGTGGAGCCGGAGGCGTCGGCCGTGCTGAAGTCGTCCGTGGCGGTGCCCTGGGGAAGGTGCGAGAGGAACGCGCTGACGTCGGCCCTGGTCACCGCGCGGCCGTCCTCCGCGCGGATCTTCACCGCGTCCTGCCTCGTCACGACCAGTTCCCGACCGTCGCCGGGGGCGTGGTCGTAGACGCCGTGTTCCAGCGCCCGCAGCAGGGTGGACTTGCCGTGGTAGCCGCCGCCGACGACCACCGTGACGCCCTCGGCGATCCCGAGTCCGCTGACCTCGCCCCGATGCGGCAGCCGGACCCGGACGGTCATCGACTCGGGGGCGCGGAACGGCAGCGCGCCGCTCATGGGCTCCTCCTCCACGCCGGAGCGCCGGGGCAGGACGGCGCCGTCGGCGACGAAGGCGACGAGCCCCAGATCGGGGAGCATCTCGCGCAGGGCGACGGCGTCCTCCACCGTGGTGACGAAGCGGCGGGCCGTCGCCAGATCGGCTCGGTCCCCACACACCGCGTCGACGGCGGCGGGCAACGTGTCGAGCAGCGCGCAACGGGCGGCGACGCCGTCGATGCGGCGGCCGTGGGCAGGAAGCGCCAACGCGAAGCGCAGCGTCAACTCGCCGTCGACGATGCGACCGGCGCTGCGATCGAGGATCTCCGGACCGCCCACGTCCACGGCGAACGGCCCGGTTCCGCGAGTCGATCGGCGCGAGCCGGTGTCCTCGTGTGCCCCGTGCTCCGATCGCGCTTCTGTCGTGCCCAGGGCGGCGGCGAACCGGCGCAGCAGATGGCAGCTGGTCGCCCGCACCGCGGCCGGAGTGCACCACAACTCGACGGGCAGACCGGCCTCGGCCGCGGGGACTCGCACCTCCAACCGGCTCGGCGGAGCGAACGGGTCCGCCTGCACTCGACGAACGCTCAGCGTGAACCGCGGAAAGACCCAGTCGCCGTGCAGATCGCGATAGGCCGGATAGCCGCCGCCGTCGAGCCGTTCCAGCAGCGCGGCGAGCGCGTTCACGTCGCCGCCGCCCGCGCCGCGCGAACGCGGCCGTCCCCGATCTCGCGCAGGCGTGCTGCCGCCGGCGCGTCCGTGTCGTCGAGTCACGTCGGACTGCCTATCACGAGCACGGCCGCCGCCCGGCAGGGCCGGTGCGCCGGCGGGGAGCCCGCGGGCTCCCCCACACCGGCGACGCGGCGGTCGAACCACCGGTCGGCGACGGCAGCGGCTCGTCGCCCGCGGCCTGCCGCGGTCACAGTCTCGGCCGCAGCCCGGCCAGGGCGTCTACCGGGACGCGGCGCGGCAGACGGCCTGGCTGAGCAGGCGCGACGTCGGGGTAGCCTTCGGCGCGTGTCCAGACCGGATGGTCTCCCGCCGTCCGGGACGACGACACACCCCGGTCGACTGGAGGAGCCATGACCGACGGCGCTTCGCCGCTCATCCGCCTCGCCACAGCCGTGGGCCGCTGGTTCGCGCTGCTGGTACTGCTCGGCGCGATCGTCGGTCTCCTCATCCCCGGACCTGCCGCGACGCTGGCGCCGTGGGTTCCCCTGCTGCTCGGCGTGATCATGTTCGGGATGGGTCTGACGCTGCGCGGCCGGGACTTCGCCCTGATCCTCAAGCGGCCCTACGCCGTGATCGTCGGGCTCATCGCCCAGTTCGTCATCATGCCGCTCACGGCATGGGTCATCGGCACGCTGCTCGGGCTGGCACCGGAACTGATGGTCGGCATGGTGCTGGTCGGCGCCGCACCCGGCGGCACGGCGTCCAACGTCATCGTCTACCTCGCCAAGGGCGACGTGGCCTTGTCGGTGACGATGACCTCGGTCTCCACGCTGCTGTCCCCGCTGTTCACCCCACTGCTGGTCTTGTGGCTGGCCGGATCGGCGCTGCCGGTGGACGCGGGTGGTCTGCTGCTGTCGATCGTGCAGGTCGTCCTGGTCCCGGTGGTGGCAGGCCTGCTCCTCCGCACGTTCGCCGGCCGCGTCGTGGAGCGGGTGCTGCCGTTCCTGCCACTGGTGTCGGTGACGGGAATCGTCCTCGTGGTGGCCGCGGTGGTCGGCGCCAACGCCGCCGCGGTGCTCAGCAGCGGCCTGCTCCTCGTGCTGGCAGTGGTGCTGCACAACTCGGCCGGTCTGGCGCTGGGCTGGTTCGCCGCGCGGTTCGCAGGCTTCGACGAATCGGCACGGCGCGCGGTCAGCGTCGAGGTCGGCATGCAGAACTCCGGGCTCGCGGCGAGTCTGGCCACCGTGCATTTCACCCCCCTGGCCGCGCTCCCCGCCGCGCTGTTCTCGGTGTGGCACAACATCTCCGGTGCGGTGATCGCGACGTACTGGGCACGCAGGGGCACGCCCCGCGGTCCGGTCGACACCCCGGCCGCAGGCCAGGACGGGGCGCTCGACCCAGCCCCCGACGCCGATGTCGACACGCCCGGCGACGGCGACGGCGGGGCCGCCGAGCAGCGATGACGATCGCCGCCCGACGCTGTGTTGATCAACACCACTCACATCGCGCGAAGTTCGGGTATCAAGCAGTGAGACGTCAACTCTGGAGGCACGATGGAAGACCGTCAGATCAGCGCGACCCGCACCATCTCCGCGCCCGCCGAACGCCTGTTCGCCATCGTGGCCGACCCGTCGAAGCACGCGCTGATCGACGGGTCGGGAACGGTCCGGTCGGCACAGGACGGCACACCGGACCGACTCGAACTCGGGTCGCGGTTCGGGATGACGATGCGCCTCGGCGTGCCCTACAAGATCCAGAACAGAGTGGTGGAGTTCGAGGAGGGCAAGCTGATCGCCTGGCGGCACATGGGTCTGCACGTCTGGCGCTGGGAGTTCCGCGCGCTGGACGAGGAGCGCACCGAGGTCGTGGAGACCTTCGACTGGTCCGCGGTCAGGTGGCCGAAGGCCTACGAGGTGGCAGGCATCCCGCGCCGTAACCTCCGATCGATGCAGGAGACCCTGCGCCGCATGGAGCAGATCGTCCTGATCTGATCGAACCGGCGATGAGGACGCCGCGGCGGCCCGGGCGGCCGGCGCCGGCGCGGTCGGGGGAGCTGTCGCAGTCGAGAGGACGGCGCTGTCGGCGTGGCCTGGGGCGACTCCACCACGGTGGGCCCGAGCTCGGGCCGAGGGCGTACGGCCGACGACGATGGCGGGCGGTCGACGTTCGGACGGACGAGGCCGCCCGCGCCTGCCGTGCAGTGAGCATCGGGGATCGAGTCGTCGCGCCTGCCGCGCCCGGCGTGGTGCGTTCGACTCAGAAGCCTGCGGCGGGCACGTCACACAGCGAGGCGACCTCCTGGCCCGCCAGGGTCCGGTCGGCGCCGAGGCCCGCCAGGCTCACCAGGGTCGCCATCCCGGCCACGGTGCCGCCGGCCGCCGTCACCAGCCGTGCGGCGGCGGCGAAGGTGCCTCCGGTGGCCAGGAGGTCGTCGACGATGAGGACCCGGGTGCCGGGGAAGACCGCCTGCCTGCCGATCTGCAGCGTGTTCGTGCCGTACTCCAACGAGTAGCTCTCCTCCAGCACCTCACCGGGGAGTCTGCCGGGCTTCCGCGCCAGAATGAGCGGCCGCGCCGCGTGCCGGGCCAGGGCGGCCCCCAGGACGAACCCGCGTGCCTCGATGGCCAGAACCGCGTCGAACCGCTCGGCGAACCGGCGTGACAGCTCCGTCACCGCCGCACCGAACAGCTCTGGATCGGCGTAGATCCCGGCCAGGTCGCGGAAGAGCACACCCGGCGTGGGGAAGTCCGGGATCGACACCAGGCTTGCGGCAATGCGGTCGGCCAACACCGGGCGAACCTACCTCAGCCGAGGTTGATCTCGATGGGCCCCCGAGCACGAGAGACGTGAGCGATCACGGGGCGACCACCCGACCAATGTAACGTCACTCACCCATTCGAGCAGGTTACATACCGAGAGCCACGGATTCGGCGCAGTGGAGGTCACCGTGACGGACAAACAGCCCAGCCTTCCCGAGACGATCGACGTCGATCGGCCGAGTGCGGCACGGATCTACGACTACGTCCTCGGCGGCAGCACCAACTTCAAGGTGGACCGTGAGTTCGCCGAGCGTGCCCTGGCCAGATTCCCCGGCGCGCGCTTGGTGGCCATGCTCAACCGATCGTTCCTACGCAGGTCCGTGCAGTTCTGCCTCGATCAGGGCATCCGGCAGTTCCTCGACATCGGTTCCGGCATCCCGACCGTCGGCAACGTCCACGAGGTCGCGCGGAAGATCACCTCCGACGCTCGCGTGGTCTACGCCGACAACGAGCCCGTCGCGATCGCCCACAGTCGGCAGCTCCTCTTGGACGACCCGAACACCACGGCGATCCTGGCCGACGTTCGCGAGCCGCGCACTCTGCTCGACCATCCCGAGGTCCGAGAGCTGCTGGACTTCGATCAGCCGGTGGCCGTCCTGATGGTCGCCCTGCTCCACTTCGTCCCGGACTCCGACGATCCGGCCGGCATCGTCGCCGCGTATCGAGACGTCATGGCCCCCGGCAGCATGCTGGTGCTCTCCCACGGCACCACCGACGGCGTCCCCGAGGTGGCCGCGTTGGCCGAGCAGTACAAGCAGAGCGCCAACCCCGCCACCATGCGCGGCCGCGACGAGATCGCCGCGTTGTTGACGGGCTTCGAGATCATGCCGCCCGGGGTGGTGTTCACCGCCGCCTGGCGAGGCGATCGTGAGCACGAGGACGCGCTGCCCGAGCAGTCCGGCGCGTACGCGGCGGTCGGCAGGCGCTGATCCGCCACGACGAGCTCTCGGTTCCGCCCGGACGGCCCGCCGCCCTTCCCACGGCGACGGCGGGCCGGTCGCCGTGAGCGGTGAGACCGCCGCCGTGCCAGGCGAGGGAACCTGCGAGATCGGCATTCCGCTGATCGCGGACACGATGCCACTCCTGCTCTTCGCCGAACAGCAGGCCCGACTCGAGCCGCCCGTGATCGCGTGCTCGGCGCCGTCCTCGGGGCGATGCCGTCGCGAGCAGACGAGTCCAGGTCAGGCCGGCTTCAGGACGAGCCGCACGGCGCAGGGCGGACAAGGCGACCCGAAGACCGCGGGCGGAATCCGCCTACCGGGACCGACCGTGTTCGAAGGCCGCCCTGATCCAGCCCGGCGGGACGGAGACAGGACCGGTCAACGGCAGGCCGGCCGAGGCCGGTAGGGCCGATCTCGTCCAGGCGGGTCGTCTCGCCGCCGGTGGTGCGCGCTCGACGCCACCGCATCGACGCTCGGGTCTCGCTCGAGACCGCACGGACGACGTCCGCCACACGTTAGCCGGGCCGGTCTCCGGGTATTCGACGGCGAAAGCCGGGCATCGAGGATCAGGAGGACGACCATGGCGGTCTCGCCGGAGCCGGAAGAGCACCCCGTCGATCCCGCCAGAGGAGGCGACGAGAAGGACGCGGATCTCGCCTCGGCACGGGTGGACCCCGCCGGCGCGAGGCTGACCACGAGCCAGGGCGTCCGAGTCGAGCACACCGACGACTCCCTGACCGTCGGCGAACGCGGACCGACCCTGCTCGAGGACTTCCACGCCAGGGAGAAGATCACCCACTTCGACCACGAGCGCATCCCAGAACGGGTGGTACACGCCCGCGGCGCGGGCGCCTACGGGTACTTCCAACCGTACGACGACTCGCTGGCCGACCACACTGTCGCCGAGTTCCTGCGCGACCCCTCCATCCGCACCCCGGTCTTCGTCCGGTTCTCCACCGTCGCGGGCTCCCGAGGCTCCGCCGACACGGTGCGCGACGTCCGAGGCTTCGCCACCCGCTTCTACACCAGGCAGGGCAACTACGACCTGGTCGGCAACAACATGCCGGTGTTCTTCATCCAGGACGGCATCAAGTTCCCCGACTTCGTCCACGCCGTGAAGCCGGAGCCGCACAACGAGATTCCGCAGGCCCAGTCCGCCCACGACACCTTCTGGGACTTCGTGGGCCTGCACCCCGAGTCGCTGCACGTCGTGATGTGGCTGATGTCGGATCGATCGCTCCCACGCAGCTACCGGATGATGCAGGGCTTCGGCGTCCACACCTTCCGGCTCGTCGACGCCGCGGGAGTCGGCACCTTCGTCAAGTTCCACTGGACGCCGAAGCTGGGCACGCACTCGATGATCTGGGAGGAGTATCAGCGCGTCGCAGGCAATGATCCGGACTTTCACCGCCGGGACCTCTGGAACGCCATCGAGGCGGGTGATCACCCGGAATGGGAACTCGGCGTCCAGCTGGTACCGGAGTCCGACGAGTTCTCCTTCGACTTCGACCTGCTGGACGCGACGAAGCTGATCCCGGAGGAGATCGTCCCCGTGCTGCCCGTGGGCAGGCTGGTCCTCGATCGCAACCCGGACGACTTCTTCGCCGAGACCGAGCAGATAGCCTTCCACACCGCGAATCTCGTCCCCGGAATCGACTTCACCAACGACCCACTGCTGCAGGCTCGCAACTTCTCCTACCTGGACACCCAGCTGATCCGGCTCGGCGGGCCGAACTTCAGCCAGCTCCCCGTCAACCGGCCGATCACCCCCGTGCACGACAACCTGCGCGACGGATACGGACAACAGCGCATCCACCTCGGCCGCGCCCCTTACCACAAGAACAGCCTCGACGCCGGGTACCCCATGGTGTCCAGCAACGCCGAAGGCGGCTTTCGTCACCTGCAGGAGAAGGTCGAGGGGCACAAGATCCGGACCCGCAGCGGGAGCTTCGCCGATCACCACAGCCAGGCGACCCTCTTCTGGAACAGCATGTCCGGCTGGGAACGCGAGCACATCGTCGCCGCCTTCCGCTTCGAACTGGGCAAGTGCACCGATCGGCAGGTGCGCGAGCGCGTCGTCGAACACCTGGACCGGATCTCCCGAGAACTGGCCGAGCGAGTCGCCCCGGGCATCGGCATAGCGACGCCGACGGGTCCGCCGCCCAGGACGCACACCGACGCCTCTCCGGCACTCAGCCAGGAGAACACCGTCCACGACACCGTCCGAACCCGCACCGTCGCCGTCCTGGCGGCCGACGGCGTGCGTGGCGGACTGCTGCGCTCGCTACGCTCCGCACTGACCGAGATGGGGATGATCGTCGAGGTCGTCGCGCCTCAGGAGGGCCCGCTGCGTGCCGAGGAGAACGACGAGGGCCACGAGGACGGCCCGGTGGTGACGGCGGATCGCGCGTTGCCCACGATGGCGTCCGTGCTCTACGACGCCGTGCTGGTCGCCGACGGAGCGGAGTCGGTCGACACGCTGCGCGCGGACGGCGGCGCGGTGCACTTCGTCGCGGAGGCCGTCCGACACGCCAAGACGGTGGGCGCCCTCGGCGCGGGGGTGCAACTGCTGCAGACGGCGAACCTGACCGGCTTCCGCCTCGCCCAACCAGGCGAGGACCTGGTGTCGGACCAGGGCGTCCTCACCAGCGGGACCACGCATGACCAGACGCCTACGCGCTTCCTCACCTCCTTCGCGGACTCCGTGGCGGGGCACCGAGTGTGGACGCGGAACACCACGGGGCTCCCGGCATGAATCGTCGCTGGTCGACGGGCTGCGGGGTTTGGCGGTAGCTGGATCGAGGTAGTACGCCTACCACCGGCCCGACCGACCTCGGGCAGGATGGAGGAGACCTCGATGACTGCCGCTCGACACATCATGACCCCTGACCCGGCGTTCCTCCGCGTCGAGGAGACGCTCCACTCGGCCGTGAGCCGTATTCAGGAGCTCGACGTGGAGTCGATGCCGGTCTGCGACTCCGACGGCGGTCTCGTCGCCATGCTCGGCCAGCGAGACATCATGCGACAGGTGCTCGCAGGCGGTCTCGGCCGGGAACGGACGACCATCGGCGAGCTGGACGGCGACAAGCCCGTCAGCATCCTGCCCGACGACTCGGCCGAGGGGCTGATCAACATCATGATCGATCACCGGCTTCGCCGGCTGCCGGTGTTGGACGGCTCCCGGCTGATCGGTGTCGTCTCGCTCGCCGCAGCGGGAGAGGCGATGCCTGACGGCGATGTCGCGCTGCTGATCGAGGCTCTGTCCATCCCATGATGTGTTCCCGGCGAACAGGTGATCATTCCCTCCGCTCGATGCCCTGGCCGACGGACGAGCACCCTCGACGGGTTCCTGCGACGCCTCGACGGGCGGGACAGGGCCGGCAGCGATGCGCGTCATCGCGCGCGAGACGAGCCGACGGGGGCTCCAGCGGAGACGGTCTCGACAGAGAGGAGCCCGCCAGGTGACGCCGGGGCCGGAGACCTGACCGGGCGGGACGCCGACGCGGCAGGACACCACACGAGCCGAGGAGGAACACGGGCGGCGGTACGGACGAGGCCCTGAGACATGAGGGAACGGAGTACGGACATGTCCCACGACGAGCGGCTGAAGGCCTACACGGGCAGGCGTGACACTTCGGTCTCCGGCGAGCCGAGCGGCGGCGAACCCGGAGAGCGTCCGATCTTCGTGATCCAACGCCACGACGCCCGTCGACTGCACTTCGATCTGCGATTGGAGATCGACGGCGTCCTCGTCTCCTGGGCGGTGCCGCGCGGGCCGTCCCTCGACCCCGGAGAGAAACGGCTGGCCGTGCGCACCGAGGACCATCCGATGGACTACGCGGGCTTCGAGGGCGTGATTCCACGGGGCCAGTACGGCGCGGGAACCGTCGTGGTGTGGGACACCGGAACCTACGACAACCACTCCCACGATCGGCGAAAACAGCCGGTGAGCGTCGAGGACGCACTGGACAGGGGTCATCTGACCTTCTGGCTGCACGGCCGCAGGCTCACGGGTCCGTTCGCGCTCACCAGGACTCCCGCCGCCGGACGGCAGGAATCGTGGCTGCTCGTGAAGGCACGCGGCGAAGGCGTGGACCGTCAGGCACATCTCGCCGAGAACAGCCTCGAATCGGTCTTGACCGGCCGCACGAATCACGATCTCGCCGAAGGCTCCTGATCGACCGGGCGGTGGGCGGACCGCCGGACCGTCCCTGACGTCGCGGGCAGCATCCGGGCCCGCGATGACAAGCCCCGTTCCGGCCAGCGACCGCGGAGGAGCAGCGACATGACCCGCCGAGAGCGTGTCGAGATCGACGGCAGGACGCTGACGCTGTCGAATCCGACGAAGGTCCTCTACCCGGCGACGGACGAGCGTGCCGAGATCACCAAGGGCGAGATCGTCGACTACTACCGTGCCGTCGCCGCCACGGCGCTGCCCCATCTGCGTAACAGGCTGCTGACGCTGCGCCGCTATCCCGAGGGCATCGAGTCGCCGGGCTTCTTCCAGAAGGACTCGGGCGGACGGCTGCCCTCCTGGGTGCACACCGTGTCGGTCCCTCATCGGCACCGGGCGGGCTCGGTCCGCCACGTCGTCTGTGAGGACGAGTCGACGCTGGTGTACCTGGCCAACCTCGCCAGCCTGGAGCTGCACATCCGGCTGTGCCCCGCCGATCGGCCGGACCACCCGGACCGGTTCGTGGTGGATCTCGACCCGCCGCCCGGTCACGATCCGAAGGAGCTCAGGCCGCTGGTCCGGCGCGTGAGCGAGCGGTTCGAGGAGACCGGCCTGACGCCGTACGTGCAGACCACCGGCGGCAAGGGGTTCCACGTGATGGCCCCGCTCGTGCCGGACTGCCCGGTGGACGAGGTGCTGGCCGCCGCCCGCGAGATGGCGGCTCGCCTGGCCGAGGAGGACCGACGCTTCACCGTCGAGCAGCGGCGGGACCGGCGGAACGGCCGGGTGCTGCTCGACGTGAACCGCAACGGCCACGCGCAGACGGTGATCGCACCGTACTCGACGCGGGCCAGACCGGGTGCGCCCGTGGCGACGCCGATCGAGCCGCATGAACTGGCCAGGGTCCGACCCGACGCCTATCACGTCGACAACGTGCCGCGTCGGCTGGCGTCCAAGGGAGACCCCTGGTCGGACCTGGAACGGCACGCGGTCTCCGCCGCCGAGCTCCACGCCCGACTGAGTTGAGCCCTGTCGAACGGGCGACGCCCGCGCTCGCACGGCGGCAGGCGACACCCCGCCCCATGGCCCGGAGGGAACCGATGGGAACGCGCGGCGAGCCCGTCGGCCGACACGACCGCTGCCGGACGGGCGGCGACACGCCCGCCCCGAAGAACGGCCCGACAGTCGGAACGGGGCCGGGGTGGCCGGCGCCGCGGGCGCTCGCCGCTGCGGTCGGTCGGTGATCAGTGCGAGAAGCGCCCTGAGAACGCGGTGAAAGATCATGACTCGATAATCGAACACACGTTCGACATGCGCAAGATATCGATCGAGTGGTCCACCGGCGGCCTCGGCAGACGTCAGGAGCCGAGCACAGAGGTCGACGACGGGCACGTCGGCCGGTCCGCATGCCACGGGCTCCCCGGCCTGTCACGCCCTGCGTGCCGAGTGCCGAGCACCGGCCGCGACCGTCGAGTCCCCGTGAGGGTCGCACTCCGCTCAGACGGCGACTCTCGGCGGATGCCGGTCAAGCCGAGCCGGCGAACCCGGATCAGGGGCTCCTTCGTTTAGAACCAGTCGCTCGAGCCCGGCCCGATCGGACCATTCGCTCAGACCCGGTCCGCTCAAGCCTCCCCGGGCCAGGCGTGCTCATGGCGATCACCCCGGCGGAGGACACCGGTCCGCCCGTGTCACCGCTCACACGACGGCACCGAGGCGAGCCAGGACGACCCGCGGGCCCGGCGAAGGAGCGAGTACCACGTGAGGCCCGAGCACGCCGACGACCGCGACCAGCGGGGCCGAATCGATCTGAACACGGAAAGTGACCAACCGTGGGAACGCTCGACCGTTCAAGTGCCGTCGCCGCGAGCGCGCATCCGCGACAGGCCGGGTTCCGGCGCCGCGGGCGGCAAGTCGACGACGAACTCTGATCGCCGTCGTATTGCGATCGGAAAACGATCCGTGACCGGTCCCGGTGCGCCGTGGATTCGCAGACTCCGATGATCAAACGATCTGATCCGACTAATCAACAAGCCGTCTAGCTGGCCATATACCGTTTCAATGGCGAATTTCCGGCGGCTGCCCCAGCGGGTGAGACAGCCTGCGCAGGCCGGTGGCACACCGGCAGATCTTCTCCGATTCGCCACCTGCCGGACGCCGAAGTCAGGGATGATCGTCGCCGGTCCTTCACACCGACTTCAGACCTGCTGGGGGCAGCCACTACGCTGCGTTAGGCAGTTTGCCGTCAACCGTCCGAACTATTGAATCTGGGAGGCGCACGACTCGTGCCCGCGTCAGCACCGAAATCACCACCCGCAGCCGTCGACGACACGACCAAGGTCCCCAAGAAGAAGAGTTCGATGGCGCCCAGAGTCTTCTGGCCCGCCGCCGGGATCATCCTGGTCTTCGTGCTGTTCGCCATGCTCTTCCCCGGAACCGCGCAGGGCGTGCTCGGCGCGATCCAGGAGAACGTGATCGGCGTCTTCGGCTGGTACTACGTCCTGCTGGTCGCCGCCTTCGTCGTCTTCTCCATCTGGGTCGGCGTCAGCCACTTCGGCGACATCAAGCTCGGCAAGGACGACGAGAAGCCCGAGTTCCGCTTCCTCCCCTGGCTCGGGATGCTCTTCGCCGCGGGCATGGGCATCGGACTGGTGTTCTTCGGCGTCGCCGAGCCGCTGGGCCACTTCGCCAGCCCCAAGCCGGGGACGGACCCGAACACGGACCCCACCCAGCTCGCCGAGGGCGCGCTGGTGCAGACCTTCCTGCACTGGGGTCTCCAGCCGTGGGCGATCTACGTGATCGTCGGTCTGGCCATCGCCTACGCCGTTCATCGCCGCGGCCGTCCCGTGTCGATCCGCTGGGCGCTCGAACCGCTGCTGGGCGACCGGGTCAAGGGCAAGATCGGCGACGCGGTCGACGTCATCGCCATCGTCGGCACGCTCTTCGGCGTCGCGACGTCGCTCGGATTCGGTGTGCTGCAGGTCGCCGCCGGCCTGGAATACATCGATCTGGTCGACGATCCCGGTACGACCACTCAGATCCTGCTGATCATCGGGATCACCGCGTTGGCGAGCCTCTCGGTGGTCTCCGGCGTGAAGAAGGGCATCAAGTGGCTGTCCAACATCAACGTCGGCATCGCGGGATCCCTGCTGCTGTACGTGCTGGCCTTCGGGCCGACGCTCTTCCTGCTGCGTGAGTTCATCCAGGCGACCGGCAGCTATCTCCAGAACTTCGTCAGCCTGAGCTTCGACGTGACCGCGATGCAGGGCATGGAGGGCCAGGCCTGGCAGGCAGGCTGGACCATCTTCTACTGGGGCTGGTGGATCTCCTGGGCGCCGTTCGTCGGCGTGTTCATCGCCAGGATCTCGCGCGGCCGCACGGTGCGGGAGTTCGTGGCGGGCGTGCTGCTGGTGCCCACGGTCTTCACGTTCCTCTGGTTCACCGTCCTCGGCGGCACCGCCCTGTACCGCGAGCTCAACCAGGGCGGCGGCCTCATCGGCGCCGACGGATCGGTCGACACCGAGGGCTCGCTGTTCGCTCTCCTGGACGGCCTGCCACTCGGCGGGATACTCAGCATCGTCACCATCGTGCTGATCATCATGTTCTTCGTCACCTCGTCGGACTCCGGCTCGCTGGTGGTGGACATGCTGTCCTCCGGCGGCAATCCCGAACCGCCGACCTGGAGCCGGATCTTCTGGAGTGTCACCGAAGGCCTCGTCGCCATCGCCCTTCTGGTCGTAGGCGGTGAACAGGCCTTGGGAGCGTTGCAGACCATGGCGATCCTCATCGCGCTGCCGTTCAGCGTGGTGATGATCGCGATGGCCGTCGCGTTGTGGAAGGAGTTCAGCGCCGAACGCAAGGAGGCGCTGCGCATCCAGCGCAGGCGTCGCGCGGAGGAGCTGACCGTCCACGTCTCGCGGTCCCTCATCGAGGACGGGCTGATCACCCCCGAGGAGGACGGCGAGAACGCCGACGAGACCGTGACGCCGAAGGCCGGCGGGCCCAAGGCCAAGGTCGAGGCCGTGACGGTGACCACGACGAAGAAGTCCGGCACCGACTAGGCGTCACCGGTCCTGGCGACGTGCCGAGGCGCGAGTGCGGCCCGAACCTCGGGAGCCGCACTCGCGCCTCGGCGTGTGCCTGCCGCGAAGACCAACGTCGGAAGGTCCGAGAGCACACGAGGCAGGCGGACGTCCGCGTGCCGATGATCCTCAGTCGTGTTCGGTGGCCTCCTCGTCGTCGAGCAGCTCCTCGCGCTGCTCGACGACGTCCGCCTCCGCTGCCTCGGCGGGCAGCTCCGCCGCCGTGTCCAGCGGCAGATCCTCGCCCTCCTCGACGCCGCTGCCGACGTCCAGATCGGCGACCTCGCGTTCCTGCTCGGCGAGGTCGGCCTCGTTTCCCGCTGGCTGACTGGGCTCGCTGCCGGTCACGGTTCCTCCACTCGTCGGGCGTGGTCTCCTCGGATGCGCCCCATCATGCCCCCGCGGCCCCGGGTCGGCGCGGGTGTCGACGCCGCGACGGACATCGTCGAACGGCTCCGCCGGCGGGCGCGGAGGCAGCGAACCGGGCCGCGGCGCCTGCGGCGGACGCGCCTCCCGCCACGCGACCGAGGTCCCCCGCACGGCGTCCGGCGTCCAGCGTCCGGGCTCAGTCCTCCGGCGAGGAGAGCATCGAGCCCGTGATGGTGGCGCCGTCGGTCCGGTGCAGAACGCAGTAGCTCAGATTCTCGTCGTTCAGACCGGTGGTGTTCTCGGAATCGGTCGTCCATTCCGATTCGGTGGGCACGATCACCGTGAAGGCGAGGTTGTCCGACTCGTCGGCCGGGAGATCGATCCGGTCCGAGGTGAAGTACAGCTCGCAGAGGCCCGCCGCGTACCGGGTCAGCTCCTCGCGCCCCGGATAGGCCGCCCCGGTGTCGAGGTCGAACGGCCGGTTACGGCGGAAGACCTCGAAGTCGTGGTCCTCCTCGCAGGGCACGGCCGACTCCCGAGTGAACCCCCGCCCCGACAGCGCACCGCTGGCGCATTCCCCGGCCCCGAGGGAGAAGCCGGTCAGCTCGCCGCCCGAACCGTAGGCGACGGCGCCGCCGAGATGCGCCGGGACGTCCTGCACGTCGTCCGCCGAGCCGACCAGGCGAGTCAGGTAGCCGCCGCCGAAGCTCGCGAGCATCACGACGACCAGCGCGCCGACCACGGCGGGCCATCGACGTCGGTTCTTCTCGATCCGCGCGCCGGGCATCGCGTAGCCGCCGCCCGCGGCGCCGTAGTGGCCCGGCGGCGGACCCATCGGGCTGGTGACCTGCTGGGTGCCCGCCGTGCCGAGTGGGCCGGACAGTTCCGGACGTGCGGCGGTGGCGTCGAGCAGTCCCGCGGCCTGTTCGGCGGTGAGACGGGCATGCGGCCGGGTGATCAGCAGTCCCATGATCACCGAGGCCAGCGGCCCCTGACAACGGGTCAGGTAGGGCACGTCGTTCAGGATCGCGTGCAGGGTGGCCGCCGTGGTGGGCCGGTCGAACGGGGCACGGCCCTCGACCGCGTGGAAGAGCGTGGCGCCCAACGCCCACAGGTCGGAGGCCGCGGTGGCGGCGTTCTCGCTGATCCGTTCGGGGGCCATGTAGGTCGCCGAGCCCACCAGCAGTCCGGTCGTCGTCAGACGCGGATCGTCCGCGGCCTGTGCGATGCCGAAGTCGGTGAGCTTCGCTCTGCCGTCGGGCAGCACCATGATGTTGCCGGGCTTCACATCGCGATGCACGATGCCCGCGGCATGGGCGGTCTGGAGGGCGTGCAACAGCCGACGTCCGAGTTCGATCACCTGTGCGGCGGGCAGGGGGCCGTTGACCTGCACCACGTCGGCCAGCGTCGGAGCCTCGACCAGTTCCATGACGATGTAGGTGGCGGCGTTCTCCGACACCACGTCGAAGACGGTCACGATCGACGGATCGTTGAGCCTGCCCGCCGAGCGGGCCTCGCGAAGCACCCGTTCCTCCAGGACGCCGCGTTCCTGCTGAGGCACCCCCTCCGGGGGACGTAACTCCTTGACGGCGACGTTCCTGCCTATCACGGTGTCCTCGGCGCGCCAGACCACTCCCATGCCGCCGCGCCCGATCTCCTCCATGAGGACATAGCGACCGGCGAGGCGACGCCTTGATCGGGTGGAGGCGTCCTGATCGGTCACCCTCAGTCTCCTTCTTGACAGTGCGGTTCACACGTTCGGCAGCGTGATTTCCCGCAGGGAGGACAGCGAGTCATGCTACTGAGACTCGTGACCGACTCATCCGGTTTCCCCACTCGGCGGCATCCCGCCACGACCGATCACAGGCCTACGCTCGACGAGGACCGTCACGGAACCAGTCAGGGAGTGGATGATGCACGAGCAGGAATCGGCGCCCGACGCCGCCCGGCAGGCGACCTCACTGATCTTCGGCTTCGCGTTCTCCCAGATGCTCGGAACCGCCGTGCGGCTGGGGCTCCCCGACCTGATCGGCGAGACGTCGAAGACGGTAGCCGACCTCGCCGCCGAGACGGGCACCGACCACGACTCGCTACGCAGGCTGATGCGGGCGCTCGCGCAGCTCGGCGTCGTCACCACGACGGGCGACGACTCGGTGGAGCTGACTCCCCTCGGCAGGCTGTTCCGCGGCGATGCCGAGTTCTCGCTGCACCCGATGGCGGCGTTGTACGGCGATCCCGCCTGGTGGCGTGCCTGGGGCTCGTTGGAGGCGTCGATCCGCACCGGCGCACCCGGCTTCGACATTGCCTTCGGCAGCGGCTTCTTCGATCACCTGGACACCGATCCCGCGCTGGCGGGCCGGTTCCATCGCGCGATGAGCACGCTCTCGCGGATCCAGATCCCGGACGCCGTCCGAGGAATCTCGTTCTCACCGGGTGAACGCCTGGTCGACGTCGGCGGCGGGGACGGCACCCTGCTCGCGGCGATCCTGGCCGCGGAACCGAGTCTGCACGGCACCGTGTTCGACACCGAGGGGGCGTTGAGCCATGCCGAGGAGATGCTGCGCACGGCAGGGGTGGCCGATCGAGCCGACGCCGAGGCGGGCGACTTCTTCGAGAGCGTTCCCGCCGGGCGGGACGTCTACCTGCTCAAGAACATCCTGCACGACTGGGACGACGAGTCCTGTGTCCGCATCCTGCGCAACTGCCGGACGGCCGTCGCGCCGACCGGTCGGATACTGGTGGTCACCGCGCTGGTTCCGGACTGGGATCGGGCGCGCGGCGACGCGAACCTCATGACCGCGTTCGGCGACATGGAGATGCTGGTGATGACGACCGGCCGGGAGCGCACCATCGGCGAGTACGAACGGCTCTTCGAACAGGCGGACCTGCGCCTCGGGGAGACCACGACGCTGTCGACCGAACTCGACTCCCACCTGGTGACCGCCCTGCCACGCTGAGCGAGGAGACGTGCCCCGCCGAGCGGCGGGGGCGTCGGTGGGCGCGGGTGAGTTCATCGTTGAACGCGCCGCCGCCCGGGCGGGCATGCCCCGGCGGGAAGCCGACGGCGCAGCCCGCCGGACGGTCCTCGGACGAGTGGTGCACGGCCGATTCCACCGCGATCAGCGCGAACCACTCCGCGGCCGGTCGGGTGCCCTGATCCTCGGGCGGCTGACTGCCGCCATGACGCCCGAGGGATCTGCCTGCGGCCGGACGTCGACGACACCCGGCCGTGCGATGCGCGAGAGTTCGTCGCTCCCGGGGTTCATCGCACCGCGGCCAGCCGTGCCTTGGGACGGGGGCGCGTCGCCTCGAGACAGCGCAGGCAGCGCTGCTCGTCGAAGTAGCAGACCTCGATGGGCTCTCGATTCAACGGCGAGAAGGCGACGGTGGACTCGCAGACCGGAGTGACGAGGTTGTAGCCGTCCCAGTCCTCCTCGGCGAGATGGGTGTCTCCAGCGCGGACGGAACGCACGAACCAGGCGTACATGAGGACTCCGGATTGACGGGCGAACCTCGGTGCGACCGACGGATTCGCGGGTACGACAGCGGGACTCCCCACGTCGTGGGACGACACAGGCCGGTCGATGACCGGCGGTGATCTGTCGACCGCACTCACGACGACGCCGATTCGGCGACTGCCGCGCCGGGCTAAGTCGAGATCGGCCGGACCATGCTGAGACGACGGTCCACCGACGTCCATGTGATCACCTCCAGAAGAAGCGGCCGAGGGCCGACCTTCAGCTTGGTACGCATTCCGGCCTCGTGGTCGGGTTACACCCGGACGTGCTACCCGATGTTGAGCCGGATGGAGTACCCGTCGGTCTCGAGGAGCCCGACGTCCAGGTCACCGCCGAGATTCGTCGAGCCCGCGGCAGCCGACCGGTGTGGCTTCCCCGACGCCTGTGGACGGTCCCGGGACGCGCTCCGAGGGTCGCAGGCGGGGGATGCGGGGTCGACATGGTCCGCATCATCGCGTCGTCGGTCGGATTTCGCATGACGATCTCGCGCGGCGTCGTCGGCCTGGTGCACGGGCGAAGGGCGCCGACGAGCTCGGTTCGGCGGTGCCGGGCCGCGAGACGGCGGGGCGAGACGGACGGGCGTGGCGGAGGACGCGACGGAGGCGGCGAACGGGAGGTCGAGTACCCGACAGTCGGCCCGCCGGGTCGACTCGACGATGCGGCGTCCGACCGGATCGGGCCGACCGGCCTCCGCAGGCCGAGGACGCCGACGTCGTCGCCGTCGCGGTAGGACGAGAGGGCGACGACGCGAGGCGCACGGCCGGCGATCCGACCCAGACACCGCTCTTGCGGCGGGAGCCGGCCGATGCGCCCTCGATACGCGATGATCAGGCGTCGAGAGAGGCCTCGATCTCCAACTGGATGGTGATCTTCTCGCCGATCACCACGCCGCCGGTCTCCAACGGCTGGTTGAAGGTGATGCCGAAGTCTCCCCGATTGATCTCCGCCCTCGCGGTGAGGCCGACGCGAGTGCCGCCGTGGTTGTCCGGGCCGAAGCCGCCCAGCTCGACGGTCAGCGGGACGGACCTGGTCACGTCCTTGAGGGTCAGCTCGCCCTCGATCACCGGCTCCTCGCCGTCGAGCCGGACCGCGGTGGACCGGTAGGTCATGGTCGGGTACTTCTCGACCTCGAAGAAGTCCTTGGAGCGAATGTGTCCGTCCCGGCCCTCGTTCCCGGTGTGAATGGAGCTCAACGCGATCTCGGCGGTGACGGTGGAGTCGGCGGGGTCGGCCGCCGTGACGAACTTCCCGGAGAACTCGGTGAACCGGCCGCGCACCTTGCTGATCATCATGTGTCGCACCGAGAAGCCGATCTCGGAGTGCGCTTGGTCGATCGTCCAGGTGCCGACGATGTAGCCGGGGATGGACGAGGCGGGGTTGGACATACGAACTCCTTCGAGGAGACGAGACGAACCAGACGCGACAAGCGGACGAGATTCTTCCGATCAGCGCCAACCTAGGGTGTCCGCGTGTCGATGACAAGGAATCCGGAGGGTTCACGTCCGCCTCCACGTAGGCTGAGCGGCATGAGCTCCGGGACGGCGGACGAGCAGGCCCGCCCCGGCTCCTCCCCGGCCGGGCGACGACCGAGGCGGGACGCCGAACGCAACCGCAGGCGCATCATCGCCGCGGCCCGCCAGGCGTTCGCCGACCACGGCATGGACGTGTCGATGGAGGAGATCGCCCGCCGAGCCGAGGTCGGCGTCGGGACCCTGTACCGGCGTTTCGAGACCCGAGTCGACCTGGTGGAGACGGTGTTCCTCGCCAAGACACACGAGTACCTGGCGGCGGCGGAGGACGGCCTCGGCGCCCCCGACGGCTGGAGCGGCTTCGTCGGCTACCTGACCCGGATGTGCGAGCTGCAGGCGGCCGACCGGAGCCTGACCGACGTCCTCACCGTGACACTGCCTGACTGCCCCACGATGCTCCGCGTTCGCGAGCGGCTGTACGCCGCACAGCAGGCGCTGCTGGAGCGTGCGCAGCGGGAGGGCTCACTGCGCGCCGACCTGGTGGCGGCCGACGTCGTACTGCTGCTGCTGGCCAATGCAGGCGTGGTGCAGGCCACGGGCAGTACCGCGCCGGATGCCTGGCGACGCACGCTGGCGCTCATGCTGGCCGCGCTGCCCGCCGGAGCGGGGCCCGCGCTGCCGTGCCCGCACGGACCGGAGAGTCTGTCGTCCGAGTTCCAGGCTCCCAGAGCGGGCCGAAGGCCCGGGCTGTCGGAACTACGCTGAACTGGCCTCTCCATCCGGCGACGGCCAGTCGATCGATCCAGCAGCCGCCGCGGTGCCCTTCCCGCCCCGGGGCTCCGGGCGGCGCCCCGCTCCGCATCGGCGATCACCGTGGCCTTCCATCCGGCGCCCTGTGGAGCGCCGGCCCGCCCTACGGCCGCCCGGTCCGAATCACCCCGGATGTCCACCTGATCGGCGGAGCCGGCCGGGCCTGGTCCGGGCCGATGAATCAGGAGTACCCCCTGCGGCCCCGGCGCCCCTCCCCCTGGCGTCGGGGCCGTTCCCGTCTCCTGTCGGCGCGCCGCCGCGCGATCCGACAGGCCGCCTTCGCACCCTCGCGGCCGCGAGCGGCGGAACGTCGACACCGCGCGGCCTCGAAGCGCGCCGCGAACACCGAGTCGGCCGCCCGAGACGGGACGATTCAGCCGACGACGGGACGGCCGCCCGCGAACCGAGGCTCACCGGATCACCGACGAGTCGAGGCACGGCGGGTCGAACCAGGTGTCGATCCGCCCCGCGGCCAGGCAGCGGACACAGGTCCAGGTTCGATGGCCCAGGATCTCGGGAGTGCAGTCACAGGGATGCCAGCCGACGAGCAGCTCGCCGGGGAGAAGCCGATGCCGTCCGCTCGGACACGTCGGAGGCCATCGGGGTTCGCTCATATGTTCGATGCTGCGGGGCCGAAGGTTGTGATCGCAACACGACGGCGGTCACGTCCGATGACGTGTCTCACCTGCGACGATCTTTCCTTCGCCTCCGCGGAGGCGTCCGATGCGCACCCCTCCTGTCAGCAGGCCGCGAACTCCGGCCGCATCCGTGCCCGCGGCCGTCCCATTCTGCCGACCGCACGTGGGCGCCGCTGTCGAACATGGGGGAGGCGGTGCCGCCGACCGGGGCACCGCCGCCTCGGTCGGGGTCCGAGCGTTCACGGAGGCAGTGCGACATGCCGGGGATCGAGGCGTCACGGTCTGGCCGTGACGCCTCGAGGTCTGCCGGACGTGGAACGGCCCCGACGTACGGGGAAGTCGACCGTCGGGGCCGTCTATCCGCGATTATCGGCACACCTGACCGGCGGCCGGCTAGGCCGACCGGATGATCTCTCGCGGCGCCGGCCGTCGTCGGCCGAGCCTCTCACCTCACATCCGGTCGTCCACGGCAGGCGGTCCGGCCGCGTCGAGCTGCGCGGCGCAGGCGTCCCGCACCAGCACTCGCAGCTCCGAGGCCACGCCCGCCCAGTCGTCGTCCCAGGCCTCGTCCACGCCGAAGGCACCTGCCAACGGCTGTTCGTAGACGTCGTCGGCGAAGTCGACGGCGCAGAGCACCTGATCGACGACGCCCGCCACCCAGCGTTCGTCGACCCGGCCGTCCAGGCACAACCGTGCCAGATGGTGGAAGCACACCTCGGCGGCGTCGAGCATCGTCGCGGGCGGCACGACGGCGATCTCGTCGAACACGGCGGGAAGCAGGTCGCGACTCCGTCTGGTGTCGTCGGCGCCGAGTCCGGCGAGTTCGCGCAGGCAGGGTCCGTCGTGACCCTGTGCGAGCCATTCGGCGGCCCACCATGGAACCCGTTCCGCCGCGAGCAGATCGAGCACCCACCAGGCGGCCACCTGCATCGGCGGCGGAGTCTCCGATTCGAGCCCTTCGATGATCACATCGCTCCTTCTCGACCCGTCCGAGCCGCGTCTCCATCGTCTCGTGACGGCCGGGATCGATCATCGGCCGAACGGTGGAGGGATCGAGCAGGCCGGGACACGCCGCCGGTGCGGGCGACGTCGGGCGGCGAGGGGTCTAGGGTGGAAGGCGAACCCTCTTCAAGAACGCGGAGGGAGCCACCGATGGCACATCACGGCCTTGGCGTTCGACGATCCGTGCACAGCCCGCTGGGCACGCCGCAGGTCGAGATCGCACAAGCACCAGGCCTGACCTGCATCCGCGATGCCAAGCATCGCCAGGGCGGCACCGTGCAGGTCACCAGGAAGGCCTTCCTCGCCTTCGTCAAAGCCGTCAAGGAGGATCGGCTGCGCCGCGACTGAGCGTGTGACCGCGGCGCCGCGCGCGGCCGCGCCTCGTCCCGGCCGTGCTCCGTGTGAACGACTTCGGCGTGGTGCGCTCGCGACGGCCGAGGCGTCGACCACCCCGGCCGCGGGCATGAGACGGCGAGCGGACTCCATCGCAGCCGCGGCGGACCCGCACGGCCTCGTGCCGCCCCGTGCGGCACCGGCGACGGATCACGGCATGCCCACGACTCGACGCAGGCGGCCCGGACAAGAACATGTCCTCCATTCAATGAATTACTCCGCCCGGCATACGGCGCGGCACCAGAACTCCCGTCGGCCGTCGATTCGCAGGCCACGACGCGGCCGACGGACCATCGGGCGGTCGGCCGGCAGATCAATCGGGCCACGCCCCGACCGAAGCCGGAGATCGATGCGGTATAAAACGGTGATCACCTCGGTCTGCCGCCGTCATTCCCGACGACCTCGGAAAGGCCGGGCGCCCCGCCACGACGAGGAGCACAGCACAGTGACCAGGGTGTTGATCGCCGCAGTGCCGATTCACGGGCATGTGACGCCCATGCGTGCCATCGCACGGAATCTCGTCGAACGGGGGTACCCGGTCACCTTCCTGACCGGCCAGGACTTCCGGGAATCGGTCGAGCGCACCGGAGCCCGATTTCGATCGCTGCCCTCAGAAGCCGATCTGACCGGACCCGTCAACGAGCTGTTCCCGGAACGGGACACCGGGGCCCTGCGGCGGGAACAGATCGAATTCGACATGCGATTGACCATTCACGGACTTTCCGGTCAGCACGCGGCGATGCAGGAGATCCTCGCCGAGGCGGACGGCGAACCCGTGGTGCTCGTGCACGAGACGCTGTTCATGGGCGGCTGGCCGGTACGGCTGGGGGCGCCCGGTCTGCGACCGGCCGGGGTCGTCGGCATCGGCGTGATCCCGGTCCCGATCAGCAGCATCGACCACGCGCCCTGGGGAATGGGGCTGCCGCCGGACAGCTCGTCGGAGGGCCGCGCCCGCAACAGGTTCCTCAACGACGTGGCCGCCGCCGAACTGCAGGCGGGGGTGCAGCGGGAGCTGGCGGCAGGCCTGGCGGCGCTCGGAGCCACCGAGGAACCGCCGCTGATGTTCGACGGCCTGGTCGCCATGCCCGACCGCTTTCTCCAGCTCACCATCGGGAGCATGGACTATCCCCGCAGCGACGCCCCGCCGCGGCTGCGGCACGTCGGCGCGCTGCCCGCGGAGCCGCCCGAGGACGTCGAACTCCCCGAATGGTGGGACGAGCTGATCACCGCGTCGCGGGTGGTCGTCGTGACGCAGGGCACCCTGGCCAACGCGGATCTCTCCCGGCTGATCGAGCCCGCGGTGCGAGCGCTGGCCGACCTCGACGCGCTGGTCGTCGTCACCACCGGAAGCGACGTCATCCCCGACCGGCTGCCCGCCAACGCGCGCGCCGCCCGATATCTGCCCTTCGACCTGCTGCTCCCCCACGCCGACGTACTGATCAGCAACGGCGGCTACGGGGGCGTTCATCGAGCGCTGTGGCACGGCGTGCCGATGGTGCTGGCAGGCGACACGGAGGACAAGGTCGAGGTCGGCGCCCTGGCCGCGTGGGCGGGCGCGGCGATCAACCTGGCGACCGGCGATCCGGACGAGGCGGACATCCGCAAGGCCGTCGACGCCGTGCTGACCGATCCGACTCATGCCCGGCGGGCCGAGGAACTGCGAGCCGAATGCCTGCGGCAGGACCCGCACGGCACGATCGCCGCCGCCGTCGAGGAACTGGCTCGGCGGACGGAGTGACGGACCCGAAGGTCACGCGCTCCGGGCCGCGGCGCCCTGCGCTCGCGGCCGTCTCGACCGGGCTCTCGGGTCCGCGGGATTCCAGGCCGCCGTGATCGCCGTTCCGCCGTCGGTCGCACGGGCCTCGCGTGGACGTCCTAGCCTGATGGCCGCGAGGATCGCTCGCGAGCAGTCTCATGGGGGCAGGCGACACGATGGCCAGGGTGTTGATCGCGGCGGTGCCGTTCTTCGGGCACGTGCGGCCGATGCGGTTGATCGCCGCCGACCTGGTCGCACGCGGCCACGCCGTCACCTTCCTGACCGGCGCGGCCTTCCGCGCCGCTGTGGAGGGGACCGGCGCTCGATTCGTCCCGCTGCCCGCCGAGGCGGACGTCCGGCCCGATCGGTTTCCCGATCGGCGGCGGATCCCGACCGGGCCCGCCCGGCTGGAGTACGACAATCAACACCTGTTCGTCGCGCCGATGGCCGCCCAGCACGCGGCGCTCCAGGCGCTGCTGGCCGAGGACGCCGCGCCGGCTGTCCTCCTGCACGACACGATGTTCCTGGGCGCCTGGCCGGTCCGGCACGGCGCTGCGGGCGTCCGGCCCGCCGCGGTCGTCGGGATCGGTGTGATGCCGCTGCCCATGAACAGCGCGGACCATCCGCCCTTCGGCAGCGGACTCGTCCCGGACGACTCCGAGGAGGGGCGCGCGCGCAGCCGAGTACTCACCGAGAAGGCCGAGGCGGCCGAGCGAGCGGGATCGCATCGGCTGCTGACCCGGGCCTTCGAGCGCCTCGGGGCCGCGGAACCGCCGCCGCTGCTGTCGCAGGGTCTCGTCGGAGTGCCGGATCTGTTCCTCCAGCTCAGCATCGAGAGTCTGGAGTACCCGCGCGGCGACGCACCGTCGCACCTGCGCTACATCGGGGCGCTGCCGCCGGAACGCGGCGAGGCGCGGGCGCTGCCCGTGTGGTGGGACGACGTGACCAGGGCGAATCGGGTGATCCTCGTGTCCCAGGGCACCATCGCCAATGACGATCTCGGCAGGCTGATCGAGCCCACCCTACGAGCGCTGGCCGATCTCGACGCCGTGATCGTCGTCGCCACCGGTCGCGACGCCGTACCCGCCACGCTGCCCGCCAACGCGCGGGTCGCCGAGTTCATCCCCTTCGACACCGTGCTCCCCCATGTCGACGTGCTGGTGAGCAACGGCGGCTACGGCGGTGTCCAGCAGGCGCTACGGCACGGGGTTCCCCTGGTGCTGGCGGGCGACACCGAGGACAAGATCGAGGTCTGCGCCAAGGTCTCCTGGGCCGGGGCCGCCGTCAGCCTGGGCACCGGAGACCCGGACGAGGCGGACATCCGCAAGGCCGTCGACAGCGTCTTGGACGATCCGCTCTGCCGCGACCGGGCACGGGAGCTCCGAGCCGAGTACGAGGCGCACGATCCCCGCG
The DNA here is from genome assembly GCF_002234535.1 of Actinoalloteichus hoggarensis. Taxonomy (NCBI): domain Bacteria; kingdom Bacillati; phylum Actinomycetota; class Actinomycetes; order Pseudonocardiales; family Pseudonocardiaceae; genus Actinoalloteichus; species Actinoalloteichus hoggarensis. The sequence goes on along the minus strand of NZ_CP022521.1, from coordinate 2,823,921 downwards.
TCGCGATCGCCGACGCCGTGGACGGCCTGGCGGTCCGCCGCGGCTGAGGTCTCGCCGATCGGCGGCGACAGCCGCGAATCACGAGAAGGGGCGGCGGTCGTGCCGCCGGACCGAAGGACGACGCGCCGGGCGGTCCGGTCCGGACACCCCGACGGCAGACTCGTCGGTATCGGACGAGTATCCGCGAGCGTCCCGGCGGTTCATGATGAAGGCTGCCCCGGATAGACCACAGCGGACGTCGCCGCCCGGTTGGCGGATCGATTCGGCCCCGGGACCGCGGACCGGCCGACGGGAATCTCCACGCTCGCGGCGGACCCGGCCGCCCGGCGGGGATCCGAAGTGGGCGAGCTGTTCACAGGCGGCGCGTCCTCCGTCGTCCTCCGCCGCCGGCGGGACGGATCGCCTGCCGTCCTCAAGCTGACGCCGGACCGAACGCTGTCGGCCAGCCGGGTCGAGATGCCGCGTGTGTTCGCACCGTCGGGCCGGGTGCCTGCCGTGCTGGCCGCCGACGTCCAGGTCGGGGCGCTGGTGTCGACGGAGGCCGTCCCCGGCATCGAGGCCGAGGACCTGCCGCAGGAGTCGCTGACCGAACGGCGGGCGGAGCTGCTGACGGCACTGCACGCCGTGGCCGCACTGGCCGTGGAGTCTCTGGGGCCGGTGTGAGGAGGTCTTCGTCCGTATCGGACGGCGGCCGTCCGAACCGGCCGTCGAGTCGCGGCTGGATCAGGCCTGGCAACGGACGTTCCGACGGTGTGCCGCCCTGTTGGACACCCAGGGCGACGTGGTGCCGCTGCACGGCGATCCGCGTCTGAGCAACGTCCTGGACGGGGGCGTCACACGGATTGATCGCGGTCGACCCGACGACCTGCGTCGGCGAACCGTGCTACGAGGCCGTGGACGACGTCGTGGCAGGCGCCGGGCGGCAGGGGCCGAGGCTCGGGGCCGCCGGGTGACCGCCGCATGGGGACTCGACGCGGACCGGCTGTACGCCTGGAGCCAGGTGATCGCTGGCGATGACGGCGATCACCTACGGCGGCTCGCGATCGGCGGTCGGCGAGTCGCTCGCCCTGACCCGGTGATCCGGGTCCGTGCCGCGGAGCGATCATGCCGGGATCGATCCGGGCGGCGGCGTGACGCGGGCCGCGCGCGGCCGACGGCCCGTGACTCCGCACGGCGCACGGTGCCGGTTCGCCGCCTGGTCTGCCTGCCGCCTGGTCTGGCCCGTCGGATCAGACCTGCGGGCAGCTCCGAGGCCATCCCGCCGAGGTGGACAGCGGGCTGGTCCGCAGTGCGGTGGACGCCAGCTGTGCGGGCGAGCCTGCGATCACGGCGTCGTCGGGAATGCCGCGCAGCCACCTGGCCAGCAGCACGGGATCGTCCGCCGTGACGAGCAGCCGGTGGAAGTCCGAGGGCAGCGACCGGTCGGTGGGCAGCGGTACCTGCCGCCGCAGGCGCACGCCGGAAGGAAGGCCGGGAAGCTCCGTGCCGGGTCGGACCGGCAGCTCGAGGGCGAGCCGACGAGCGGCGGGCACGGCGCGGGGCTGGCCGAGGCACGTGTCGACGAAGGCGTCGTACGGGTCTAGTCCGGTGGTGGCCGCGCTGAGATCGGCCATGCCGCTGAGCCTGCCGTTGACCGCCAGCACCTGGAGCCTGCCCGAGCAGACGGCGAAGTCGATCTGCCACGGGCCGCGCACGTCGAACTCGGCCAGCACGCCGCGGATGAAGGTGGACAGTTCGGTGGTCACCGCCTGCGGAAGCGTGATCGGCGCCAGCCGCGCTCGGCGCCCCGGACCGCACCGCTCGTCCAACGGGCCGAAGGAGGCGACGGGCCAGCAGTCCGTCACGTGCGCGTCGCTCAAGAGTTCGACTCCGAACTCCTCACCCCGGCAGACCCGCTGCACGACGACGGGGAAGGCGGTCGGAGGAAGCGTGGTGAGGAGGTGCGCGGTGTCGACGCGCCCGCGGACGCCGCGCGGCGGAGGCCCGGCCGCCTTCACCATCACCGGGAGTCCGCCGACCCGCCGCACCGCCGAGTCCAGTTCCTCGGCCCGATCGCAGACGACGGCCTCGGGCACCGGCCAGCCCTGTTCGACCGCTACGCGATGGAACAGGGCCTTGTCGGTGACGAGGGCGGCGAAGCGGGTCGAGTGGACGACGGCGCTCCCGCCGAGATCGCGCCACCGGTCCGCCGCGGCGGCCAGGCTGGGCAGCAGCCGTTCCTGATCGGCCGGGTGGAGACTCGGGATCACCAGCTCGACGTGCTCCTCGGCCCAGACGGCCAGCAGGTCCTCGGGCTCCGCGCAGGCAGGCAGGTATCGGTGGCGGGTCCGCCTGCCGACGTAGCCCGCGACGTCCGTCGGCCCCAGCAACACCAGGTCGTGATGGCCGGAACGGGTGATGGCGTCGACTATCCGGTCCGCTCGGAACTCCCCGATGACCGCGATCCTCATGACGACTGCCTCGCCTTTCGCTCTCGCCGCGGGTTCGCGGTCGCCTGTGCCTCGTCGGTCGAACTCGTGGCCGCCCGCATGCATCATGTGCCTCGACACCTGAACACGAGCGGACACACCACTCTTAGCGACAGATTTCGACTACTCATAGTAATGATCTCGGGGTGTGGTGGACCACTCTCTCCGGGAGCCGTGCGGACCGGAGGATCACGGATTCACCCCACAGCCGGCCTCAGGAAACGCCGACGCGGCGGGGAGCGCTCGACACAGTCACCGACGGCGTCTCCGCCGCCGGACCTGGGAGGGGCGTCGCCTCGGCATCAGAAGAATCCGCTTTTCACGCGGTTCGACCGACCACGACGGCGAAGCCTGTCACGGGTGATCCAAAACCACCCGAGTGAGTTAACCTTCTCGATGTCCGCTCGGCCGCAGTCGGTCGTGACAACTTCAGACGCCCCCGGCGGGGGAAGCCGGTGCGACTCCGGCGCTGACCCGCAGCCGTGATTCGTGTCGAGGCACGATGAGCCGGAATGCCCGTCCGGGGACGAGGGCTCGTTCACACTGTCGTGGTCCGCAGGCGGAGTCCGATTCGAGCGCGCGCAGGCCTGCCTCGGCGGCGGCGGTTCGACGGATGCCTCTCGACCCGCTCGGGGAGGCATCGAGGCATGTCCGGAACAACACTGTGCGGGACGACACTGTGCAGGCCGCGGCAGGCCGCCGGAGACCGGGCCGTCGGCGACCCGGGATCGCGCCCGAGGCGGCTCGGGCACTCCGCATCGGTCCGGAACGAACCGCATGACTCGGACGCCGGGTGAGCACGGCAATGCTCCGGGTCTCGACGCGCCTGCCGAGGGCACTGCACCCCGGCGCCTGGTGGTTATGGGCGCTGGCCATGGCGGCCGCGGCGGGCCGGACGACGAATCCGCTGCTCTTGTCGCTGATCCTCGTGGTGGCGGGCTACGTCGTGGTGCGGCGACGCGGCCGGGCGCCGTGGGCCGCGACCTTCCGGATGTACGTGTACCTCGGTGTGTTCGTCGTCGTCATGCGCGTGCTATGGCGGATGGTCTTCGGCGGCGGCGCGGGCGAGCACGTCCTCTTCGTCCTGCCGGAGATCACCCTGCCGGAGGCGGCGGCGGGCATCCGGCTGCTCGGCCCCGTGACCGCCGAGGAGCTGCTCGGCGGACTCTACGACGGACTGCGACTGGCGACGATGCTGATCTGCCTCGGCGCCGCGAACTCGCTGGCGGACCCGCGACGAATGCTCAAGGCGGTGCCCGCGGCGCTCTATCAGATCAGCACCGCCGTGGTCGTGGCGCTCTCCGTCGCGCCACAGCTCATGGAGAGCGTGCTGCGGGTCCGGCGGGCCCGGCGGCTGCGTGGCGGCAGGCAACGCGGTCTCCGGGCCTTGCGCGGCATCGTGGTCCCGGTCCTGGCCGACGCCATGGACCGGTCGCTCGCGTTGGCCTCGGCGATGGACTCCCGGGGGTACGGCCGGCTCGGCGACACGCCGAGACGCACCCGACTGCTGACCGGCGTGCTGGTGATCGCGGGTCTCTGCGGGGTGTGCGTGGGCGTGTACGGCCTGTTGGACGGCACGCGGCATGTCTTCGGGCTGCCGATGGCCGTCGCCGGGCTGCTCGTGGCGGGCGCGGGCTTCCTGGTGGCCGGACGCCGGATCCGGCGCAGCGTCTACCGGCCGGATCGGTGGCTGCTGCCGGAGACGCTCGTGGTGCTGTCCGGTCTGACGGCCGCCGCCGTGCTCACCGTGACCGCCGGGATCGACCCGTCGAACCTCTATCCCTCACTCAGCCCGCTGAGCTGGCCGGCGGTGACGCTGCCGCCGGTGCTCGGCATCCTCGCGGGGGTCGCTCCCGCGTGGCTCGCCCCGCCGCCGGAGGTCCGCGCATGATCCGCTTCGAGGAGGTCTCGGTCCGCTACGGCGAGGCCGCCCCCGTCCTGTCCGGCCTCGACCTGGAGATCGAGGAGGGCGAACTGTGCCTTGTGGTCGGCCTCACCGGATCGGGCAAGTCGACGCTGCTCGGCGCGGTCAACGGTCGGGTGCCGCACTTCACCGGCGGAGTGCTCGAGGGCCGGGTCACGGTGGGCGGCCGCGACACGAGGACGAATCCGCCTCGTGAGCTCGCAGATCTCGTCGGGGTCGTCGGCCAGGACCCCTTGGCAGGCTTCGTCACCGACACGGTGGAGGAGGAGCTGGCCTATGGGATGGAGCAGCTGGCCATCCCCTCCGAGGTGATGCGCAAGCGGGTCGAGGAGACGCTGGACCTCCTCGGCATCGCCGAGCTGCGGGATCGGTCGCTGCGCTCGCTGTCGGGTGGGCAGCAGCAGCGGGTGGCGATCGGCTCGGTGCTCACCGTGCACCCTCGGGTGCTGGTCTTGGACGAGCCGACCTCGGCACTGGACCCGACGGCCGCCGAGGAGGTGCTGGCCTCGATCACGCGGCTCGTGCACGACCTCGGGGTCACGGTGGTGATCGCCGAGCACCGGTTGGAACGAGTCGTGCAGTACGCGGACCGGGTGCTCCGGCTCGCCGGCGACGGGCGGGTCGTCGACGGACGACCCGCCGAGGTTCTCGCGGACTCGACGCCTGCGCCGCCCGTGGTGGAGCTCGGCAGGCTGGCGGGCTGGACACCGCTGCCGTTGTCGGTACGCGACGCCCGCAGGCGGGCCCCGGAGCTGCGCGCCCGGCTCGCCGATCACGGCCCGCCCGGACCGCGGCGGGCGGCGGCGGGGTCGCCACTGCTGACGGCACGCGGCGTGGTGGTGCGGCACGGCGACGTCGTCGCGGTCCGCGAGGTGGACCTCGATCTGCACGGCGGCCAGGTCACGGCGCTGATGGGCCGCAACGGCTCCGGCAAGTCGTCGCTGCTGTGGGCGTTGCAGGGTTCGGGCCGCCGCTCCGGCGGCACGGTGTTCACCGGCGGCCTCGATCCAGCCGCCCAACCCGCGCATCGGGCGAGGACTCTCGTCGGGCTGGTGCCGCAGACGGCGGCCGATCTGCTGTATCTGGAGACGGTGGCCGAGGAGTGCGCCCAAGCCGACCGGGAGTCGGCGGTGCCGCCGGGCACCTGCGCGACGCTGCTGAGTCGGCTGATCGAGGACGTCGACCCGCACTGCCATCCACGAGATCTGTCCGAGGGACAGCGGCTGGCGCTGGTCTTGGCCGTCCAGCTCGTCGCCGCGCCGTCGGTCATGCTGCTCGACGAGCCCACCCGCGGCCTGGACTACCGCGCGAAGCGGGCGTTCGGTGCCCTGGTCGCCGACCTGGCCGCGCAGGGCCGTTCGGTGGTGATCGCCACGCACGACGTGGAGTTCGTCGCGGCCGCGGCCGACCGGGTGCTGGTGCTCGCGGTCGGCGAGGTCGTCGCCGACGGCACCACCGCCGACGTCGTGGCCTCCTCGCCGTCCTTCGCCCCGCAGGTGTCCAAGGTGCTCGCGCCGCAGGCCTGGCTGACGGTCGACGACGTCCGTCGAGCGCTGGACGATGCGGCGGGCGGACGATGACGGAGTCCTCGGACACCTCGGCGGCGGACGGGACGGCGAGAGGACACACCGGTCCTGCTCGACGCGAAGGTCCGGTCGTGCGGGTGACGCCGCGTCGCGCGGCGGTGCTCACGCTGGCCTCGGCGGCGGGGCTGGCGATGTTCCTCTGGCCGCTGTTCGCCTCGGCGCCTGCCGATCCGACGGCTCGCACCGCCGACGCTCCGCTGATCTTCGTGGTCCTCCTGCCCCTGCTGCTGGCGATCGTGCTCGCCGAGATGTCGGATTCCGGCATGGACGCCAAGGCGCTGGCGCTGCTGGGTGTGTTGTCGGCGGTGAACGCGGGGCTGCGTCCGCTGGGCGCGGGCACGGCGGGAATCGAGACGGTGTTCTTCCTTCTGGTGCTGGCAGGCCGAGTCTTCGGGCCGGGCTTCGGATTCCTGCTCGGCTCGACGTCATTGTTCGCCTCGGCACTGCTCACCGCGGGCGTCGGGCCGTGGCTGCCTTTTCAGATGCTCTCCTCCTCATTACTCGGCCTCGGTGCCGGGCTGCTGCCCGCCCGCCCCCGAGGTCGAATCGAGATCGCGATGCTCGCCTGTTACGGCGTGCTCGCCGCCTATGTCTTCGGCTTCCTGATGAATCTGTGGTCCTGGCCGCTGCTCGCGGGCACCGACACCCAGCTCTCCTTCGTGCCGGGCGATCCGATCACCGAGAACCTGCGGCGCTTCGTGCTGTTCACCCTGACCACCTCCACGCTGGGCTGGGACACCGGCCGTGCGATCACCAACGTCGTGGCGATCCTGCTCGTGGGTCCCGCCGTCCTCGCCGTGCTGCGCCGGGCCGCGCGGCGGGCCGCCTTCCACGCCCCGTCGGCGACGCCGAGCGAGCGGAACACCGAGCCGACGCGGCGTGGCAGGGATACCGCGACTTGATACTCCCGACGGAGCAGTACACGCGGTCAATCGGACCATTCCCAGAAGAACGCGCGGCGCGACACCGCGCATTCTCGGCACGAAAGCACCAGTACCCGCGACGTTCATTCGGATAGAGTTCAACGGGAGGACAAGGGGAGGGGCTCTCCGACATACGCTCACGGTGTTCGCACCGGGACGATCAGCCGATCACCGTCGATCGACGCGACGTTCCGAACACCCGGTGGCGGTCGCATGGAGAGAACCGGTCGGAAGACGGCGAGAAACGGGCTTGTCGATGACATCGGAGCTGCACCACTCGGACGAGGCGGACGACTCGGTGGTCGGATTCACCGGGGCACGATTCGGCCCGTCACCACGGCGACGCGCTCGCCAGGACATCTCGGACCAGGACATGTCGGGGGCCGACCGCTCAGGGCACGACCGCTCGGTGCCGCCGGGCCCGGCCGCGGAGTCGGCGACGCCCGCGACGTCGGACTCCTCGGCGGGCGGGAGTCGGTCCTCGATCGGTCGGACGGGCGCCCGGTTCGGCGGCGCCACGCGAGGAGGACGCCGTGCACGAGAGGAGGACACGCCTCGGCCGACGTCGACGCGGGCGGAGAACGCCGTGCACATCGACTTCGACCAGACCAGACCCGCGCGCCGGGCGCCGTGGAACGAACCGGCCGACGTCGACGAGGTGTTCGAAGACGACCCGATCTGGCCGCCGAGCGTGGGCGAGCCGAATACCTGGCTGGAGGCGTCCTTCACCGACTCGCTGGTCCGTCCGTACGCCAGGACCGGCGGGCGCACCTCCGCCGCGCTCGACGTGACACTCGAGACGTTGATCACCTCAGCGAAGGGGCCGGTGCCGATCACGGCGGCGGCGCGCCCGGAGCTGCGTCGGATCGTCGAGATCTGCGCGGAGCCGCGTTCGCTGGCGGAGGTCTCCGCGCTGCTCGCGCTGCCCATCGGGGTGACCAGAGTGCTGATCGCCGACCTGGTCGAGTCGGGCGGGGTACGGGTGCACCAGCCCGTCGACCCGCAGCGACTCGTCATGGACGGCGAGTTCCTGCGACGAGTCCTCACCGGTCTGCGGCGGCTCTGAGCGCCCGCTCTCGTCGACGGCGGCGGCGCGTGGGTGAATCCGGACCACACGTGCGCCTGCCTCGGCGAGCGGCGACGGAGGCGACACACCGGGCAGCGCAGGGCGGGCGGCTCGATCGTCGGGGCCGGGCACGGACACGATCGGTGCAGTCCCGCTCGCCCCGCCGCGGAGCAGGTCGACGGCACTCGACCGTTTCCCCACGCCGCCCCGGGGTACCCGCCGCACATGAACGCAGTACAGCGATGGCTGAAGTCCCTGGAATCGCGTCAGTCCCTCGATGCCGTGGCCGAGCGCCTGCGCGCACGGGTCCGCCCGTTCCTGCGGGAGCGCCCCGCTCTGGAGAAGGCCCTGCGCGGCGAATGGGCAGGCCATGCGATTCACCCGATGATAATCACGCTGCCGATCGGCTGCTACAGCGCGGCCGCGGTGTGCGACCTCTTCGGTCGGCGGGAGACCGCCCGGCATCTCATCTCTCTCGGGCTGCTCACGGTCCCCGGCGCGGTGGTCACCGGACTCGCGGAATGGAGCGAGCTGGACCTGCGGCAACGCCGAGTCGGTCTCGTCCACGCCATGACCAACGCCGCCTCCTCGGTCTGCTATCTGCTGTCGTGGCGGGCCCGCCACCGCAGTGGAGACACCGCGGGGCGCGGCTGGGCACTACTCGGCCTCGCGGCCGTGGGCGTCGGCGGCACGCTGGGCGGCCATCTCACCTACGCGCAGGGCGCAGGGGTGTTCCGCTGGTCCGACGAACTCGCCGAGGCCGTCGGCGAACAACCGGAGCCGCGCGCGCCGTTCGAGGACAGGACGGCAGGCGGGCGGCACGAGCGGGCCGCGAAACCCGGCGGGTCGTGACCTCGGCGGGCACGCGGGTGGTCGTCGTGGGGGCCACCGGCAACGTGGGGACCAGCGTCGTGCGCACCCTGGCCGCCGACCCGAGGGTCGACGCGATCATCGGCGTCGCCCGGCGCAGACCGACCTGGCAGCCGCCGAAGACGACCTGGCGGACGGCCGACATCACCGAGGACGACCTGACCGGGATCTTCCACGGCGCCGACGTCGTCATCCACCTGGCCTGGCGCTTCCAGCCGACCCATGCCCCGGCCGTCACCTGGCGGACCAACGTCCTCGGCGGCATCCGGGTGTTCGACGCCGTCACCTACGCCGGGGTGCCCGCGCTGGTGTACGCCTCCTCCGTGGGCGCCTACTCGCCGGGGCCGAAGGACCGGGGCGTCGACGAGAGCTGGCCGACACACGGCTGGCCCGGCGCCGCGTACACCCGGGAGAAGGCCTACCTGGAGCGAGTCCTGGACGCCGTCGAGGACAGTCGCCCCGATCTGCGGGTGGTGCGGCTCCGACCGGGGATCATTCTGCAACGGCAGGCCGCCCGCGCCCAGCATCGACTGTTCGCCGGGCCGCTCCTGCCCGCCGCGCTGCTCCGCCCCGGCGGCGTGCCGTTCGTGCCCGACCTTCCCGGACTGCGCTTTCAGGTGTCGCACGCCCAAGATGTCGCGGAGGCCTTCCGACTGGCGGCGTTGACCAGCGCGGCGGGCTCCTACAACGTGGCCGCGGAACCTCCGGTGGACGCCGCCCTGCTGGCCGAGTGCCTCCAGGCCAGGGTGTCACGACTGCCTGCGGGCCCGTTGCGTGCCTGCTTGTCGGCGGCCTGGCGCCTACGGCTCGTCCCGGCCTCGCCGGATCTGCTCGACGCGCTGCTGCGGCTGCCGCTGATGGACACCACCCGGGCCAGGGTGGAACTGGGCTGGTCACCCGTGCACGGCGCGCGGGACGCGCTGACCGAGTGTCTGCACGGCCTCCGGGACGGGGCGGGCATGGCCACCCCGCCGCTGGCGGGGGGCGGGCTGGGGCGGACGCTCGGCAGACTTCGGGCCACGGCCGCGCGTCGACGGTGAGCTCGGCGGTCCGCACTCCGCGCGTCCGCACCGATCTCGCAGCGGTCTCGCGACGGCGAGTCCGGCGAACGAAGGCCGGATCGACGACCCTTTCTCGACCTTGACGCCTGGCGGCAGGCTTCTACGGTGAGCGCCCCGCAGACACCAGGTCGGAAAGGCGCCATCCCAGAATGTCGCCCCTCCCGGCACGTACACGCTTGCACTCGTCGTCTCCCTGACTGTCCGGCCCGGTGCTGACGACGTTCGTGATCGGCACCGACGACTTCGTCATCGCGGGGGTGCTCCCCCGCATCGCCGCCGACCTGTCGGTGAGCCAGGCCATGGCAGGCCGGTCGGTGACCGTGTTCTCACTGGTCTACGCCGTCGGTGCGCCCGTGCTGGCGGTCGGTGACGGCGAGGTTCGCCCGCACGAGGCTGCTGGTGGGTGGTCTCGCGGTGTTCGCACTGGTCGATCTCATGACGATGTTCGCCACGAGCTACGCGGCGCCGGTGGCGCTACGGATCGCCGCGGCACTGGTCGCGGCAGCGGTGAGCCCCGTCGCCTTCGCCGTCGCGGGCGCCCTCGCTCCCGCCGGGCGACAGGGGCGCTCCATCGGCGCCGTCGCCGCCGGACTGACGATCTCCCTCGTCGTCGGCGTGCCGATCGGCTCCCGGCTGGGCGGCGTGTTCGACTGGCAGGCGACGTTCGGCTTCGTCGCCCTGCTCACGGCCCTCGCCGTCGCGATCACCGCGCTGACGCTGCCGACGCTGCCCGCCGTCGAGGAGATCGGCGTCCGAGCGCGACTCGCCCTGCTACGCGCACCCGCCGTGCTCACCTGCGTCGTCGGCACGATCATCGGAGCGTGTGGCGGCCTCATGCCGTACACGCTCATCGCACCGGTCGTCGACGACCTCGCCGGCGTGGGACAGGCCTGGCTGCCGGTGCTGATCGCGGGCTACGGCGTCGCGGGCGCGGTCGGCACCGTCCTCGGCGGGCGGCTCAACGACTCGTGGGCAACGGGATCGCGCGGTGTCGGTGCTGACGGTCGTGGTCCTGTCGTCGATCTGCGCGATGGCGCCGGCCTCGATGTTCCTGCCGGGTCGGGTGCCGCTGTGGCTGCTCGGCGGACTGATCGCGGTGTGGGGCATGGCGGGCTGGGCGTTCGACCCGCCGATGAATGCTCGCGCCCTCGCGCCGGCGGGTCGGGCGGGGACCGAGGCGATCGCCGTGAACACCAGCGGGCTCTACGTCGGGATCGCCGCGGCGGGCGCCGTCGGCGGGGGCGCGGTGACCAGCGGCGGCAGCAGCGGGGTCCTGCTCGCCGCCACAGCCGTCGGGCTGGTCAACACCGTCTTCATGATCTTCGCGGTACGGCGGTTCCCGGTTCGACGTGCCGAGGGGCCGTCGACACCGGCGCCACCGGGTGAGCCGGGCGGCGCCCTGCGACGGGCGTGCCGCGTGACGGACGCGCGGCGGCCTGCTGCCCTGCGTCGCCAGGGCCGGGCCGCCGTCTCCCGTCCCCGTCGAGTGCCAGGTCGTCGGTGCCGTCGCCGCTCGACGGACGGCGTCCCTCGACGGGTGGGCTCTCCCCGTCGGATGCGACGACGTCCGTGCGGCGCAGGCGGCTTCGGCGCCGCCCGAACGGCCGAGACGACCGGTCAGGCCAGCGAGTCGAGCACGCCCGCGAGCACCGGACGCCAGCGGTCCGCGATCTTGCGGTCACCGGACTCGACGGGGTGCACCCCGTCATAGGTGTCCACCGCGGTGTCGAAACCGGTCCACTGATCGACGACGAGCACCGGGGACCGCTCCGTGGTCAGCTCCGCGGCCCAGGCCGGGATCGAGGCGTTCAACTCGACGACCCGCTGGGCGCACTCACCGCAGCCGTTCGGGGTCATCGGAATGATCTGCGCGACGAGGACGTGCGTGTCCGGGTTATGGGCTCGCATCTGCGCCACCAGGGTGGTGAAGGCTGACAGCACCGCCTCGGTCGGTCGCCCGTTCCAGACGTCATTGGTCCCCAGATGCATCAACACCACGTCCGGGCTCGTCGCGGACAGCCAGCCGGGCAGCAGGTTCTGGTCGGCGATGCCGGTGGCCAGGAAGCCGCCGTGCCCCTCGTTGTCACCGTCGTGGTCCACCCCGCAGCCCTGCGGCCCCAGCGTGCCCACGAAGTCGATGTCGGTGTGGCCGGCGTCCTGGAGGTCGTTCCACAACATCGCCCGCCAGCAGCCCGGCGACCCGGTGATCGAGTCGCCCAGCGGCATGATCCGCACCGGGTCCTGGATGGCGACCGCCGAGCCGGCCGTCGTCACCAGCATGGCCGTCACGACCGACATGATCATGCCGAACACGACACCGTGCACAGCCTTTCGACGCATCGCTCGTCTCCCGCTGTCGTCGACGGCGACCCTGACGGCATGACTAGGCAGGAGGGGCGGGGTCGCCGGACACCACCGGGCGACCGAGTCGGCATCGCCGCTCGTTCGCCTGCCGAGAAGCACCCAGGCGAGATGCTTCCGCCGCACCTCGACCGTACGGCGAGCAGGACCGTGCCGACAGCGCCCCGTCGGGGGTCGGCCGCCCGCCGAACGGCGCAGGGCTCGAGGCACCGTATGCGCGCGTGAACGGTGCGGCGACGCCCGTCCGATCCACTGCCCGTCCGATCTCTGCCCGACCGTGCGCTGCCCTGCCGCGCTGCTCGACCGCGCTGCGCCAGGAGGCGGACCCGCCTGACTCTGTCGAGCGGCGACGTGGTGTGCACCGGATACGGAGCCGCCGATGCTCGGCCCGCGAGCTGCTCGGCTCGCGGGCCGCTGAGCCCGGTCCGGAAGGCACGCGCGGGTCCGCCCCCGACGACACGTCGCGTTCACGGCAGGCGCAGCAGCCGCAGCGGGTCCGTCCGGATGCCGAACCGCGTGCGGAGCACCCGCCGGGCGGCGTGCAGCCCCGCCATGCCGTGCACGCCGGGGCCGGGCGGCGTGGACGCCGAGCAGAGGTAGACCCCCGGCAACGGCGTGGCGTACGGGTCGATCCGGGGCACCGGGCGGGCCACGGTCTGCCACAGGGTGACGGCGCCCGCCGCGATGTCGCCTCCGACGTCGTTGGCATCGTGCCGTTCGACGTCGAGCGCCGTGCGGACGCCGACGGCCGCCACGAGATCGCGGAATCCGGGGGCGAACCGTTCGATCTGGGCGGTCACCACCGCGCTCACGTCCACGTCCGAGCCGTTGGGCACGTGGGCGTAGGTCCACAGGGTGTGCCGTCCCGCGGGGGCGCGCGTCGCGTCCACCACGCCCGGCTGCGCGGCCAGCACGTACGGCCGGTCGGCGTGCACGCCCCTGGCCACGGCCCGCTCGGCCGCCACCGCCTCGTCCCGTGTGCCGATGAGGTGCAGCGTTCCCGCCAGCGCACAGCCCGGCGCCGACCAGGGCACCGGCCCGGTCAACGCGAAGTCCACCTTGCAGGCCGCCCCGCCGTGGCGGAACCGTCGAAGGGCGCGGACATAGGAGGGCGGAAGATCGGCCTCGGCGATCCGGAGCAGACCGGCGGGAGCGAGGTCCAGGAGCACGGCGTTCGCTGGAGGCAGCTGATCGAGCCGGTCGATCCGGCTGCCCGTGATCACGCGGCCGCCGTGCGCGACGAGATCGCGGACCAGCGCCTCGACGACGACGGCGCTGCCGCCCTCGGGTATCGGCCAGCCGACCGCGTGGGCCAGCGCAGCCAGCAGCAGCCCCGCGCCTGCCGGAGCGAGTGCCCTCGGCGGGGCGATCGCATGTGCCGTCACGCCCGTCAACATCGCGGGCGCCGTCGCACCGCGGAAGCGGAGATTCCAGGCGGGCGAACCCTGTTCGGCCATGCGACGGGCCAAGGCCAAGGCGGTGATCGGGTCGGGCGGCAGACCGCGCAGGTCCGACATGGCGACGCCCACCAGACCCGGCCACGCCCGGACCAGCGGCGCCAGCAGGCCACGCCAGGCGCGGCCGTCGACACCCAGCTCCTCGGCCGTCCGGTCGAGATCCCGCCACGCCAGCCCGGCCCGGCCGCCGTCCAGCGGATGCGCGTAGGCGACCTCGGGCTGGAGCATCCGGACGCCGTGCGCGGCGAGGTCGAACGCGCGGAAGAACGGGGACGCCAGCCCCATCGGATGCACCGCCGAACACACGTCGTGGTGGTGCCCCGGCACCGTCAGCTCCTCGGTCCGAGCCCCGCCGCCCGGCGTCGCGGCAGCCTCGTGGACCTCCACGCGCAGGCCTGCCCTCGCCAGGATCACGGCGGCGGCCAGCCCGTTCGGCCCGGCGCCGACGATCACGGCGTCCACGGCGTGGCGGCCGCGTGGACTCACCCGCCGCCGCGGCACCGGCGTCGGGCGCGTTGGTGATCGGCGCGGGACTCCGGCTGGTTCGACTCCCATGACGGTCATCATCACAAGGGGCGACACGGCCGGCATCGCGCCGTATCGGATCTCCCCCTGCGTGCCGAAGGCCCCGGACACGGCCGGTCGTCGACGCGGCCGAGACCGTCGCACCGGCGCCGGGCGCGGCGATCGGCCCGTCGGAAGAGGCGAGTCAGGCCGCGCGCCGGCCGCTGATCGAGCGCAGTCGACGGCGTCCCGACCTCGGCAGCTCCGGGCCGGACAGCCTCACGTCGGCCGTGGGCGACGGGGCGGCGGGCGAGGCGACGACGCCGGGTCTGCCTGGTTCGGGACTGTGCCGGGACTCCTGCCGATGTACCACGGTGAGCAGTCCGAGTCCGATGATCAGCAGGCCGTGCGAGAGCACCCGGCTCACCGTCACGTCTCCGGCGATGAGGTCTCGCACGCTGAACACCGAGAGCACCAGGACGAACCCGCCCACCAGCGGCAGCATTCCCCGCGAGTGCCCCGTGCGCAACGCCGCCCAGAGCATGCCCAGTCCCAACGCGAGGCTCCATGCGGTGCTCTCGTTGAACAAGTGCGTCGACGCCGCGTCGTCGTGGCCCATTCCGTGGTCGACGCCCAGCAACTGTGCCGCGCCGAGAGCCAGCTGCGCGACGCCCACCGACGCCAACGCCGTCCGGATCGCCTTCTCCCGACGCCCCGAACCATGCGCGGCGAGGATGGCGTCGGTGAGGTCCGGGGGCGTCACCGCCGGCCTGACCCGCATCGATCGAGCCAGCAGTGTCGCCCGTCGCTGCCAGGACCGACACTCCGCGCAGGTACGCAGATGCTCGTCCGTCTCGTCCGTCCGCGCGGGTTCGGCCTCGGAATCCAGTCTTGCGGACAAGGCTTCACGGCAGGTGTCGCACTCCACAAGAAGAATTGTCCTCCATTCGGCGGACCGGGTCAGTATGACGACTGCGCTAATCTTCCGATCTGTGACCTGGCCGGTCGACGTCGACGTCGAGACCACCGAGTCGGCACTCGCGGCGAGTGCCGGCGATCGTCACGCGCTGGAACGATTCATCAGGGCCACGCAGCACGATGTCTGGCGTTTCACCGCCCACCTCGCGGGCACGGGGTCGGCCGACGACCTGACCCAGGAGACCTATCTCCGCGTGCTGCGCAGTCTGCCGGGGTTCGAGGGCCGCTCCTCGGCACGGATCTGGCTGCTGTCGATCGCCCGCCGTGTCGTGGTCGACCAGTTCCGCAAGGCCGGGCGGCGGCCTCGGCAGGTGCACGGCATCGACCTCACCCAGCTCTCCGACGACCGGCAGCTGCGGGGAAGGGCTGCCGCGCCCGGCGGCTTCGAGGAGGCCGTGGAGCTGGATCTGCTGATGGCCGGCCTCGCCCCGGAGCGGCGGGAGGTGCTGGTGCTCACCCAGCTGCTCGGTCTGTCCTATGAGGAGACCGCGCAGGTGTGCGGGTGTGCGATCGGCACGGTGCGCTCGCGCGTCGCCCGTGCCCGCGACGAGTTGATCCGCGCCATGGACGAGTCGCACGACACCGGGACGGCGTGACGCGGTCACGGCCCGGACGCAGGCGGGCCCGGGCGGTACCACCCGGGAACACGCGCCGACGCCGGTCGACCGGCCGCGGACCCCGTCCCGATACGCCCGATCGGCGCCGTTGTGTCGCCGGTCACGCTCGGCTACGCTGAGCGGCGCCGCCACAGGAAGCCGGGAACCTGTCGTCGGGCCGCTCTGCGGGCCCGGCCACCCACGCCCGCCCGCGGGCCGCTTCCTGAGGTAGGTCATGAGAAGACGAGTCGCATCCCTCGGTGCCGCCGTGTTCGCCCTTCTGCTGTCGATGTTCGTCGTGATCCCCACCGCCCACGCCGAGGCGGGCTTCCAGGTGAACGACGGCAGGCTCTACGACGCCAACGGCCAGGAGTTCGTCATCCGGGGCGTCAGCCATCCGCACACCTGGTTCACCTCGGAGACCACCCGATCCCTCGCCGACATCAAGTCTCTGGGCGCCAATACCGTCCGCATCGTGCTCAGCAGCGGTGACCAGTGGACCGAGAACAGCACCGCCGACGTCGCGAACGTGGTCAGCCAGTGCAAGGCCAACCGGCTGATCTGCATGCTGGAGGTGCACGACACCACCGGGTACGGCGAGCAGGCCGCCGCCGTCAGTCTGGATCGCGCCGTGGACTACTGGCTGCGCATCCAGGACGCCGTGATCGGCGAAGAGGACTACGTCCTCGTCAACATCGGCAACGAACCATACGGCAACACCGACTACGCGGGCTGGGGCGCCGACACCTCCGCCGCGATCAACCGACTTCGCGACGCCGGATTCGACCACACCCTCGTCGTCGACGGGCCGAACTGGGGTCAAGACTGGTCGGGCACCATGCGCAGCCAGGCGCCGGAGGTCTTCGCGTCCGATCCGCACGCCAACACGGTGTTCTCCATCCACATGTACGGCGTCTACGACACCGCCGCCGAGATCGAGGACTACCTCCACCACTTCGTCGATCAGGGTCTGCCGATCATCGTGGGCGAGTTCGGCCACAACCACTCCGACGGCGACCCCGACGAGGACACCATCATGGCGACCACCGAAGACCTCGGGCTCGGCTACATCGGCTGGTCGTGGAGCGGCAACGGCAGTCCCGTGGAGTATCTGGACATGGTCCACGGCTTCGACGGCGACAGCCTCACGCCCTGGGGCGAGCGGATCTTCCACGGAGCCGACGGCATCGCGCAGACCTCCCGGGAGGCCTCGGTCTTCGGCGGCGGCTCGGACACGACGGCCCCGACGACGCCGGGTACGCCGAGCGTCTCGGCGGTGTCGGCGAGCAGCGTCACGCTGACCTGGGCGCCGTCCACCGACGACGTCGGCGTCACCGGCTATCAGGTGGTCAGGGTGGCGGGCGGCCAGGAGACCGCCGCGATCAGCACGCCCACGAACTCGGCGATCGTGGGGGGACTGAGCCCCGACACCGACTACACCTTCGCGGTGTACGCGCGCGACGCGGCGGGCAATCGGTCGGCGCGATCCGCCACCACGACCGTCACGACCGAGTCGGGCCCGGCCGCCGGCTCCTGCGCGGTGACCTACCGGGTCTCCGGGGAGTGGAACGGCGGCTTCCAGGCCGAGGTCACGATCCGCAACACCGGGACGAGCCCCGTCGACGGCTGGACACTCGGCTGGAGCTACCTGGACGGGCAGACGGTGACCAACGTCTGGGGCGGCGTCGCGACTCAGACCGGTGACACGGTCACCGTACGCAGCGTCGACTACACGGCGGCCATCCCCGTCGGCGGGTCGGTGTCCTTCGGCTTCCTCGGCAGCTGGACGGGCGCCAACAGCGCGCCCAGCGCGTTCACCCTCAACGACGGGAGCTGCACGCAGGGCTGATGCGCTGCGGTGACCGGGCGGGTCTCACGTGCGACGACCCGCCCGGCACGGCCGGACGGAGCGGGCCCGTCAGCCGACGGCGCGCCCCCGGCTCTCGGCTCGCCCCCCCGTGCGGCCCGCCTCGGCACAGCCGCTTCCCGAAGCCGAACGGCCTCGACGACCCGTCCCGCCGACCCTCCCAGGGCCCGCGTCCAGCGCCTCCGTGACGGTTCAACGGCTCTCGTGACGCACGACCACGCCTGCGGCGTCGTCGATCCGGTACCCGACACCCCGGACAGTGCTGATCACGTCGACGTCGTCGCCGAGCTTGGCTCGAATGCGCCGGACGTGCACGTCCACCGTCCTGGTGCCCGGCTGCTCCGGTGCGGACCCCCAGAGTCGCGTGATCAGCGAGTGGCGCCGGTGCACCCGGTCGCGGTTCTCGCACAGGAACAGCAGGAGGTCGAACTCCAGCCTGGTCAGCTCGATCGCCGTGCCACGGCAGGCGACGCTGCGAGCGGGCACGTCGATCAGCACGGTCGGGGCCTGCCGCGTCAGCGGGACGACACGGCCCCGGGGCGGCGCCTCTCGGGGCGCCTCACCGGAGGAGAGCCGCGGCGAGGCGGCACGCACCGTCGTCCCGCGCACCGTCACGGTCACCGAGTGCGGCCGGACGACCGTGCCGATGACCTCGATGAGCCTGCCCGCCAGCCCCGTCGGATCATCGAGGTCGGCGTCCAGGGTGACGGTGACGGCGGCCTGGCCCGACGGCTCGTCGGCGGGCTCGGCGGCGGAGGTCGTGGAGAGCGGAGGTGTCGAGGTCGGCTGCGCCATGGGGATTCCTCACGGAGGGCCTGAGCGGGACGGGTCTCGCCGAGCGGACCTCGAACAGGCCTGAGTGGACACCCGAGCGTAGTCCACGTGACGACGTCGCGTGAGTACGGTGCGGAGCACAGCGCGATCGCATCAAGCTCACGGATCGGTGTCAACGACTCTCAGTGGCTAGGACGACGACGGCCGGTGAGATCCCGACGTCGAGCGTGCGACGACGTGCGTCGCCCCGGCCCCGCCGGTGTGCAGCGGATGCCGCTCATCACCCGATTCGGAACCGGGTCCCCGGTCGCGGCGGGGATCCGACCGTGTCCGACATCCGAGGTTCGACATCCCGGGTGTCCGACATCCGGGCGCGCGCGCTGGTGGGACATCGAGTGCCGGGCCCACCCGCACGGTCGACGCCCTGCTCAGCCGCCGGTGTCCGCCGTGCGGCGGGCTCACCCGCCGCCGAACTCAGTCCTCCAGCTCGCGGTCCCGCTTGCGCTTGCCCTTCTTGCGCTTCGGGTTCTTGATGTCGGAGCCGCCCAGCACCGAGTACGAGCGGATGCGGATCACGGGCGAGTTCTCCAGTACGGCGCTCTCGTCGATCTTGACATCGTCGCCGCCCAGCAGGTCGAACCCGCCGGACTTCTCCACTCGGACGCCGCGCGGCACGATCACCGTGTGCCCGCCGAGGATGCTGACCAGGGTCAGTTCGACCTCGGGCGCGTCCAGCTCGGCGTCGCAGAGGTTGATGTCGCTGCCGCCGAGCAGGCCGAAGAACCCCATCCGACGCCGGACCCGCCAGCGTCCCTTGAGATCGCTGCCGCCGAGCACGGCGAGGTTCCACTTGCGCTCGCCGCCCTCGGGCTCGAGCTTGCCGTCGGACCGCACCGCCAGCGGCTGCTCCTGCGCGGCGGGTGGGGACACCGGCAGGTCGGCCACCAGCGTGTCCAGCTCGCTGCGCGTCGTCGCCTCGTAGGCGAGTCCGACACGGTGTGTGAACTCGTCGAGGGTCAACCGCCCCTCGCCCACGGCCTGGTTCAACAACGCGGCGATCTCATTACGCTCGGCATCGGAGGCGCGGACCTCCGGGTTTCGGTCCGGTTGTTCCGTCACGGTCATGCACCCTACGGGGTGAGCGGATCCCCGCGCACGGGCACTGGCGGATCAGCCGACCGGCAGCAGACCCTCCGTGTCGTGGATCACCCGACCCCGGAGCACGGTGGCCCGGCAGACCGGCAGATCGACGCCCGGGTCCACCGACGGCAGCCGGGGGACCCGGGAGCGCGGGTCGGTGGACCACCGGGCGATCCGGCTGTCGGAGACGGGCGTGACCAGCTCACCCGCCGTCCAGATCGCATAGGTGGCCGACGCCCCCGGCACCAGCGTTCCGGTCAACTCCTCGGCGGCGCCCGCCGCCCGCCAGCCGCCTCGGGTGTGCGCGGTGAACGCTGCCCTCGGCGAGATGCCCGCGCCGGGTGTGCGGTGGTGGACGGCGGCGCGCACGGCGGCCCACGGGCCCACCGAGGTGACCGGCGCGTCCGAGCCGAAGGCCAGGGACACGCCCGCCGACGCCAGCGTCGCGAACGGGTTGAGTCCGGCGGCACGCTCGGCGCCCAGCCGTTCGGCGTACATCCCGTTCTCGCCGCCCCACAGCGCGTCGAACATCGGCTGCATCGAGGCGGTAATGCCCCAACGGGCCAACTCGGCCGCCTGATCGGCGTCGACCATCTCCAGGTGCTCGAGACGATGCCGCCGCACCGTGAGCGCCCGCAGCCCGACGGCGGCCTCCGCGAGCCGGAATCCCTCGATGACCGCCGAGGTCGCGTCGTCGCCGATGACGTGGAAGCCCGCCTGAAGGCCGTGTCGGGTGCACTCCACGAGGTGCTCGGCGATCTGCGGCGGCTCCAGGTAGCGGTTCCCACGCGTGCCCGGCGCGTCGAGGTAGGGCTCGCGCAGCGCGGCCGTCCGGGAGCCGAGCGCCCCGTCGGCGAACAGGTCGCCCGCCAGCCCGGCCACCCGCAGCCTGCGGGCGACGCCCACCGCGCCGAGCTCCCCCCAGTACCCGACGACCTCGGGCAGGTCCTCGGTACCCGCCAGGGCGAGCAGATCGAGGAGGTCCTGGGAGTCGGAGATGTCGGGCCCCGCGCACTCGTGCACGGCGGCGATGCCCTGGGCGGCGGCGTGCCGCAGGAAACCCAGCTGGGCGGCACGCCGCGACGCGCCGTCGACGCCGTCGCGCGCGACGCCGCGCACCAGGTGATGCGCGTCTCGGGCCAGCGGACCGTCCGCGTGGAACCCCGTCGCCGACCGCGCCGCGGGAACCATGGCGAGCAGCGCGCTGGAGATCAACGCGGAGTGGACGTCGACCCGGGACAGGTACACCGGCGTCGCGCCGACGGCCGCGTCGATCTCGGCCCTGGTCGGCGGCCGGCGCTCCGGCCAGCGGCTCTCATCCCAGCCGTGCCCCCACAGGACGCCCCCCGGGTGGGCGGCGGCCTGCTCGGACAGGCGCTGCAGGCAGTCGGCGAGTGACGGACAGTCGGTGAGGTCCAGCCCCGTCAGCAACAGGCCCGCCGAGGTCGCGTGGACGTGCGAGTCGACGAAGGCGGGTGCCACGAACGCCCCGTCCAGATCGATCGTGGTGGCCTGCTCGCCGAAGAGGGCGTCGCCCGCCGCGTCCTGGCCGATCCAGACGACGACGCCGTCGATGGTCGCCATCGCGGTGGCGTCCTGGCTGGCGGGCGAATGAATCCGACCGCCCCTCAACAGGAGAGCGGTGGGGTGCGCAGTGGTCGTCACAGTGGTGCAGTCTGCCCCGACCGCCCCGGACGGGCGGACAGGGTGTGAGGTCAATCGCGATCGACGCCGGGCTTCGGATCCCCGACCCGGCCCGTCCCCGGTCCGTCGACGTCACGGGGATCGCGGGGCTCGGAGAGGGCGGCCGGACCGCCGGGCGACGAACCGGTGGACGCGGGGCCGCCGGGCGTCGGATCGATCGTCTCGGACAGCACCTCGCCGTCGATGACCTCGCCCTCGACCACGTCCCCGCGAGCGCCCGCGCCCGGAATCGGCCCGTCCGGGCCGCGGGGACGAGATCCGAACGGCGGAACCCCCGGGCCGCCCGCCTGCGCCGTGAAGGGTCCGGTCTGAGTGACGAAGCGCGGGCTGCGCCGGATCCGACGCGCGACGAGCGTACGACTACCGGGGATCAGCAGGAGCAGTCCCGAGGCCGTCGTGATCAGTCCGGGGATGAGGAACAGGATGGCCACGACGATCGTCGTCGGATCGGCGGAGTCGGCGGGAAGCCTGCGATGCCGCATCGCCTCCTGCATGGCCGCCATCGCCCTGCTGCCCTCCCTGCGGAGCAGGTAACCGCCCAGGACGCTGCTGCCGACGACCAACAGGAGTGTGGGCAGCACCCCGATGAGGTTGCCCACCACGATCAGGGCAGTGATCTCCAGGAGCATCAGCAACAACAGAGGCACGTGGGCGGCTCCCTCGAGGATCGGCCGCCCGAGGCCCGGGCGGCTGGCGGCTCGTATCGACTCAACGAACGGGACGTCCGTTTTGCTCCCGCCGCCGACTTCGATCGTAGTGACGACGGCCGCCTGTTCCCCGTACCGCCTGCCGCCGAGCCCGCCGGCGTGCGCTCCATTCCCGGTGAGCGAGGTCACGCGGTCGATTCGCGCCGTCCATCCGGTCGAGCGCGCCCGGGTGCCGCCGCGACGACCTTCCCCGCGGCGCGGCGAGTCGATCACTTCGCGTCAGGAGAAGAGCTGTTCACGCGGTGCTCGACCACAAGGAGCCTTGACAGACCGGATCACCTTGTCACCAAAGCATGTCGGTTCGCCCGATTCGGTGGTGGCGCATTTCACTGTCATGTCACCCTCTGCGCGTGAAGTCCGAGCGAAGGCCGACCCTCAAGCTGCCGTGGACGCGGGCACCACGCGCCGCACTGTCCAGCCCCTCCACCATGCTGGTCGCGGTGCTGACCGGGCTCGTCCTGTCCTTCGTGATCGCGGGCGCGGTGCTGCACGTCTCCACGGTGGGCAGCGCGGCCGTCCAGTACAGCCTGGACCGGCTGTGTCCCCAGGCGGTCGGGCCGAACGTGGTCGGCGAGGAACTGACCCCGGAGAGCTCCGCGACCCTGGTCGAGTCGGCCCGCGAGGCCGCCGTCGAGCACGGCTTCGACGAGGTGGTCGCCGGTCGCTACACCTACCCGCAGCGGGTCGAGTTCGACGACGGCATGCCGATCACCCGATTCGGGCACCGCGATCATGCGCTGGACCATCTCGACGTGATCGAGGGGGGCGACCGCAGCGGCCTCTGGGTCGCCGAGTCGGTCGCCGAACAGGGCGGCATCGAGATCGGCGACCGACCGGCGGCCACGGGCGCGTTCGAATCACCGCAGGTGACCACGATCTACGCGGACCTCACACCGCCGCAGGACGACTTCTGGTGCACCGAGGAGGGCACCGTCACGGTGCGTCCCCTCGGTGGCGACTTCGAGGACGCGCACGTCACCTTCTTCGCCGACGGCGACGAGTTCGACGACTACCTCGATCAGTCCGGCGATCCCCTGATCACCACCGTCCGCTACCCCGTCGAGTCGCCGCAGACCCCCGAGGACGCCACCGCCTTGTCCGCGCGGGCGGCGTCGCTGGTCGCCGACGTACGCGAGACGGCCGCAGGGTTCTCCGTGTTCGAGACCGTCAACGCCAGGGCCTATCTCGACCGGCCCGTGGAGCTGTCCCACGAGTCCAGCAGGACCGTCACCCTCGCCGTCCTGCCGTTGACACTGGTCAGTCTGTTGGTCGGCCTGGCGGGCGTGGCCGCTGTGGCCGTGCAGTGGTGCCAGCGCAGGCATACCGAGATCCGGCTGCTCTGGTCGCGCGGGATCTCCCCCGCCGCGATCGGTGGCAAGGCCGTGCTCGAACTGGGGCTGCCGCTGACGGCGGGCATCGGGCTGGGCGTCGGCACGGCGGCGGCCACGCTGCGGCTGTTCGCCCCGGCCTCGGTGATCCAGCCGGGGACCGAGGCCCTGTTGTCGATGATCATGTTCGGCGTGGTGATCGTCGCCGTCGGTGTGCTGGCGAGCACGGTGGCACTGCGCACCAGGTCGACGTTCCAGCGCGATCGAGTCCGCGGCGGCGCACGAAGCCGCAGGCTGCTGGTGCTGCTGCCGTGGGAGCTGGTGAGCGCGGGCCTGGCCGTCTGGGCGGGCGGTCGGCTGTGGGACGGCGCGTTGACCGTCGAGACCGGCGAGGTCATCCCCCGGATCGATCCGATCGCCCTGGCCTTCCCGCTGCTCGTGGTGCTCACGGTGGCGGGGCTGGTCGCCCGGCTGCTCAACGGCTCGCTGATCCGATCGCACCGGCTGCAAATGTGGTCGCGGCCCGCGGCTCAGCTGGGCATCCGCAGGCTCGCCGCCTCCCGAGGCACGGTGACGGGGGTGCTGGTCGTGGCCCTGTTGGCGGTGGGCACGATCGCCGTCGGCGACGGCGTCGTGTCGGCGCAGCGGCAGGCCTTCGACGCGAAGTCCGGGCTGAGCGTGGGCGCGGAGAGCTCGGTGCAGATCGGGAACGCCGAGGTGCGGGACGGCCTCGTCCTGCCCGACTCCCTGGCGGGCCGGTCCACCATGGTGGGAGTGACCACCCGGGACATCCCTGGTCAGGGGCGAGACGGCCGGATCATGGCGATCGATCCCGCCACCTTCGTGGCGGGCGCGTACTCCGACGAGACCGCCCTGCACCGGCAGATCCGGCAGCAGATCGACACGCTGGGCCCGGCCGACGCCGACGGGGTGGTGCCCGCGATCGCGGTCGGCGGTGCCGCCCAGGGCACGGTCGACACCGGCCGGGGGCTGGAGGTCCGCACCACCGGCTCGCTCGAGGGCTTTCCCGGACTCTCCCGGGGCTTCGGCTATGTGATCTCCTCGGCGGCGGTGGACCAGCCGTCGACGCTCGGTGCCTGGTACGTGTGGTCGACGCTGGAGCTGACCGCGGTGATCGACGCGCTCGCCGCCGTGGACGTCGTCGCGTTGAACACCGCGGAGCGGGCCTCGGCCATGGACGCGCTCGCCTTCCTCACCATTCAGTGGACCTTCTCCTTCATCGTGGTGCTCGGCGTGGTGCTGGCCGTGCTGGCGATCGTGTCGCTGCTGTTGGCGGTGGAGGCCCGCCGCAGACAGAACGTGCTCTCCGGTGCACTGGCGACCCGGATGGGTCTGCGACTCCGGACCCTGGTGTCGAGCTACCTCGTGGAACTGAGCGTCGTCGCCGTGCTCGCCATCGGCTTCGGGGCCCTGGCAGGCATCGTCGGGGCGGAGCTGTCGGCGGTCCGGCTCGACCCGGCGCCGGAGGTCTTCCCGATGCCGTCGCCGGGCATGCCGCTGGGCTTCCTCGTGTGGGCGGTGCTGATCGGCGCCGTCGTGGTGTCGATCGCGAGCTGGATCGCGGTCCGCCTGGTGCGGACCGCACGAGTGGGAGAGCTGATCCGTGGCTGAGACGACGACCGCCGACCCGACCTCGCCCGCCGACGTCGAACGGGTGCTGGGGCTGCGCTCGGTGTCGATGACCTATCCGACGCCGTCGGGTCCGGTGGGCGCCGTGCGCGACGTGACGGTGGACATCCCCGCCCGAGGGCTGACCGTGTTGGCGGGCCCGTCCGGCTCGGGGAAGTCGACGCTGCTGCGGGTGCTCGCACTGCTCGATCGACCGACCTCGGGTCGGGTGCTGTTCGGAGACCGAGACCTCGGCGGGTTGGACGCGGGACGGCTGCGCAGGCTGCGGCGCAGCCGCATCGCGCTGGTCTATCAGAATCCGGCCGAGAACCTGTTCGACTACCTGACGGTCGGCGAGAACCTGCGGGCCGCGGCGCAGCTGGCGCATCGCGCCGACCCCGGCGAGGGGCTGCTGGATCAGCTCGGCCTGCCGGGAACCGGCGGGTGGCGGGTCCGGGCGCTCTCGGGCGGCCAGCAGCAGCGACTCGCGCTCGCGTGCACGCTGGCCATGGGCTGCGAGGTCGTGCTGGCCGACGAGCCCACGTCGCAGCTCGACGCGCGATCGGCCGATCTCGTGCTCGACTCGCTGCGCCGCGTCACCGCGTTGGACGTCCCGGTGATCGTCGCCTCGCACGACGAACGGCTGCGGTCCGGGGCCGACACCCTGGTGTGGCTTCGGGACGGCGAACTGATCACGGTCGAAGGGGGACGACGATGAGCGAGGCCGGGGTGCTGATCGACACGGTGGTGCTGCGGGCCCGCGGCGTGCGCCGGTCCTTTCCACAGGGCACGGGCCGCGTCGAGGTGCTGCGCGGAGTGGACCTGGCGGTGTCGGCGGGAGAGGTGGTGACGCTGTCCGGGCCGTCCGGCTCGGGCAAGAGCGCGTTGTTCTCCGTGCTCTGCGGCTTCGACGAGCCCGATGCGGGCGAGGTCCTGATCCTCGGCGAGCCGATGAGCCCGATGGTCGCCTGGCACGTCGTGTCCGTGCTGCCGCAGGCCATGGGCCTGGCGGACGAGTTGACGCTGGCGGAGAACGTGGCACTGCCGCTGCGGCTGGCACCCGGGGAGGTCGCCGCCCGGCTGGGCGACGTGGACGGGCGTGTGACCGAGCTGTTGACGACCCTCCAGGTCGATCATCTCGCCGAGCGCTACCCGTCCGAGGTGTCCTTCGGCCAGCAGCAGCGGGTGGCGCTGGCCAGAGCCCTGGCGATCCGGCCTCGGCTGCTGCTCGCCGACGAGCCGACGGCGCATCTGGATCACGAGATGGTGGGCGCGGTGCTGGGACTGCTCCACGAGGCGGCGGGCGACGGCACCTGCGTGCTGCTCTCCACCCACGACGACGAGGTACGCGCCGCGGCGGATCGCAGGCTGCGGATCGTCGACGGTCTGGTGACCGAGGGCTGACCGGCGACGGAGGGCGGGCACCGGGTCCGGGCACCCGCCCTCAGCAGCCGCTGGAGCGGCGCAGCGGTGTCCTGTTGTAGCCGATCGCCGGCTCGTTGGACCGCAGTTCCCGGATGAAGAGGTTCTCCTGCGCGCGCATCTCCGAGTCCGTCGCGGTGTCCGACTCCCAGAGGATCTGCCTGCGGACGACGAAGGCGCGACGTTCCTCCCGAGTGAAGTCCCGCGCGACCAGATCCTTGTCCACACTGCCGAGGTAGCGGATGTCGTCCGTGCGATCGCTGCCGACGTAGATCTTGCCGTTGGGGAACGTGGTCTTGTAGACGATCTTCCAACCCATGCCGGGCAGTGAACCGCCCGGCAGGCCGCGGCGCTACGTCTGATCGGGTGCGTGACATCGCTCGACGGGGTGCGATCGATCTGCGAGCCGGGTGGCCGCGCGGGGTGGACGGCTCGCAGCCGGTCGGGACGCGGTGGGCCGGCCGGGACGCGGCGGCGCGGTCAGCTCGCGGCCGGTCAGCTCACAGCCGGGCGGTACACGGAGACGTCGACGGAGAAGCCGACCTCGACGTTCGCGGGCAGCGCGGCGATCTTCTCGGCGAGGGCCGCCGGGTCCTGATGCCAGGCGTTGGGTCCCATGCCGACGACCGCCCGCACCTCGGCGTGGCCCAGCTCACGCCGCCACGTGACGGACTCTTGCGATCGCAGGACGAGGCCGGGTCCGAGCGTGTCGGCGAGCCTGCCGCGCTTGTCCGACGCCACGGTGAGCAGACCCAGCTCGCCGACCAGTTCGGCCAGGTGTCGCCCGGTCGGGGTGACGATGAGCAGCGTGCCGCGCGGGGCGAGCACCCGGCACAGCTCGGCGCCGTTGCGCGGCGCGAAGACGTTGATCGCGGCGGCCACCGAGCCGGTGCGGATCGGCAGTCCCCGCCACACGTCGCAGCACACGGCGGCCAGCCGAGGATGGGCCCTGGCCGCCCGCCGCAGGGCGTGCTTGGAGAGGTCCACGGCGATACCCACCCGGTCGGGCGAACCGTCCAGCACTCGGCCGAGATGACGTCCGGTGCCCCCGCCGACGTCGAGCACGCAGCCGTCCTCGGCGGCTCCGGCGTCGGCGACCAACGGGGCCAGCGCCGCCGAGATCGGGTCCAGATGGCCGGGGGCGAGGAACTCCTCCCGCGCGGCCACCATCGCCGCCGTGTCCGCCACGTGCGGGTTGTTCGCCCCGGACAACAGGGTGACGTAGCCCTGCCGAGCGACGTCGAAGACGTGGCCGGTCGGACATCGCAGCGAGGCGTCCGTGCGACGCAGGTCCTCGGCGCAGTGCGGGCAGCGCAGGAAGGCGACCGCGCGATCGAGAGCCGTCGGCGCGGTCATCGGGCGACCACCCTCCACCCCGTCGCGGGTCGGCTCGCCCGGCGTGTCCTGGTCACGAGCCGATACCTTAGGCGGCCGGTCGGGACGCGGTGCGCACCGGACTCGCCTGCGGCGGGCGCCGACGGCGACCGGGGTCGACGGGGCGCGCTTCCCACCTGCCGTTCGGGCCGCGGGTCTCGCCGCCGACAGGCGCCATGGCCGGTCTCCGTCGACACACCCCCGCGCGCCGGGCGCGCGGGACGAGCTGGCGAGGCACCCAGGCAGGCAGGTGGCCGCCGTCAGCCGGAGCGAGCCGCGGGCCGTCGAGCGAACAGCGAGTACCGCCAGAAGAGGTGGCGGCGGATGACGACGGCGGGCAGCAGCAGCTCGGCCGTCCGGCGGATCTCCGCGAGCGTCGTCCGCGGCTCGCTGACCGGCGCCGCGTCCACGACGGACGTCGCCCGGCCGCGTACTCGAGCGGCCAGCCGGACCGCGACGTCCGCCACGAGGTTCGTCGGGACGGCGACGACATCCGGCAGCCGATCCGCGAACGTGACCTGTCGATAGCAGCCGAGCACCGCCAGGACGCCGCCGGGCGCCAGCGCGCGATACAGCCTGCTGATCGTCTCGGTCAGCGGAAGGTGATGGAGGCTGGCGAGCGCGGCGATGTAGTCGTAGCGGCCTTCGCCCAGGTCATGGGCGGCGAGATCGACGTGCAGGTACCGGACGCCGGGCCTGCCTGCCGACAGCGTTCGAGCCGTCTCGATCACCTCGGCGGAGCGGTCCAGCGCGTCGACGGCGCTCGCACGTGACGCCAGTCGACGGGCGAAGACGCCCGTTCCGCAGCCCACGTCCAGCGCACGGCCGCAGCCGGGCGGGACCCGCCGCAGCAGGTATCGGTGATAGAAGTCGTTGTGGTTGAAGCCGGGCCGTCCCGGGCCGTCGAGCACGTGTCTCGTCCCTTCCTCCCCTGGTCCTCCCGCTCACGCGGCGGCGGAGCGGCAGGCCGGAGCCGGCAGAACCGCGGCCGCCGACCGGCGGAAGATCGCCGCCCATCAGATCAGATCAGATCAGGAAGGCTCGGATCGCCGCCGACCATGCCTGCGGCTGGTCGACGTGCGCCATGTGCCCGGCCTCCGCCAGCACCACCGCTCGAGCGGCGGGGATGATCGTCGCGGCCTCCTCGGCCAGCGCGGCCGGGAACACCATGTCCTGACGCCCGTGCAGCAGCAGGATCGGCAGGTCCGCCGCCGCGAGGCGACGTGCCGCGTCCTCGGGCCGAGCGGACGGCAGCGTGCCCGCCCGCCACGACCGCATCCACTCGGCGGAGAAGCGAACAGCGGCGAGGCGACGTCGGTATTCGGCGAGCGCGTCAGGGCGCCACACGTTGGCCGGTGCCCCCGCGAGGGCGGCGGCGCGAGTGAGCTCCGGGCCGTCGAACGCGGCGTCCGACCAGACGGCGGCCTCCGCGGCGCGGCGCTCGTCGCGTTCCGCCCAGCCCGCGAAGGCGTCGGCCGGGACCGGCAGGACGCTGCTGGAGGCGATGATCAGGCTGCGCAGCCGACGCGGCGCGGCGAGGGCCAGCCGTTGGGCGATCAGGCCGCCGTAGGAGAAGCCCAACACGTCGACGTCGGTCGCGCCGAGCTCGTCCAGCAGGACCGTCAGGTCAGCGACGACCGCGTCGGGGGTGTACTGATCGTCGGCGAGTCCTCGGGTGGACCGTCCGCAGCCGCGCAGGTCCGGCAGCACCACTCGTCGAAGATCGGCGAGTCCCAGCAGCGGATCGGCGAGGTAGGTATGGTCCCAGTCCGGACCGCCGTGGACGACCAGCAGCGTCCGCGTGCCGGAGCCCTCCGAGATCGTGACGTGGAGCCTCACCTCGGGCCCGGCGGCCACCGGAATCTCAGGCACGCGGCGCCGCCTCCGAGATCACGCCCGCCCCGGGGGTCGCGGCGATCACGGGCCCCACGGCTCGTACGGCGTCGACCGGACTCGGCACGACCGCCTCGGCGTCGCTGAACGCCCTGGGCGGCGGTCGTCTGGTGGTGAGGGATTCCGCGGACATCGCCATCTTCCGGATCTTAGCGATCGCGCGAACGCCGCCGTGATCGGCAGGCCGGCGACGCGGACCGCCCACCGAGCGGCACGTGGCGCGATGCCTCCCAGGCGCGCCACTCCACGCACGCGACGGCCACCGGTCTCAGCCCACCGAGGATCCCCGCGAGCGGCCGGCGGCACCCGGTGCTCTCGTCCCGGCTCGACGGTTGGCGAGCAGGCACGACGGACTTCTAGACTGGACGCCGATGCGCCCTCCTCGCCACCGGCTTCCGATCCTCCTGCTGATCCTCGCACCCGTGCTCGGGCTTCTGGTGCTGGTCGGCGACAGCCCCGTGCCCACCCCGCCGGGCCCGCCGCCCGGCGCCCCCGACGTGGTGGTCGCCCTGGGCGACAGCACGATGTCCGGCGAGGGGGCGGGCGACTACGAGATCGGCACCCACGGCGAGGACGGCAACTGGTGCCACCGCTCCCCCGCCGCGCTGATCAACCTCGTGGACGACGACGCCATCGACGAGCGGATCAACCTCAGCTGTTCCAGCGCCCGATCCGAACACCTGCGGATCGACGGCGACGGGCAGCACGGCACCGACTCGCAGACCACGCAGCTGGCGGAGCTGGCGGCCGAGAACCGGGTGCGCGCCGTGGTCATCGGGGTGGGGGCGAACGACGATCCCCGCTTCTCCGACGTGCTCGCCGCGTGCTTCCAGGCCTGGTTCCTGCGCAACCAGCCGGGCTGCACCCACGGCGAGTTCGAGGACGAGTGGCTGGACCGGGTCGACCGGATGGTCCCGAAGGTGACCAACGTGCTCGAGGACGTCCGCACCGTGATGCGCGCCAACGGCTACCCGGACAGCGCCTACGAACTGGTCGTGCAGTCCTATGCCTCCCCGGTGGGTCCGGACGTGCAGCGCGATCTGGGCAGCCTGGCAGGCTGCCCGTTCCGCGCCGAGGACGCCCGTTGGATGCGCGAGGTCGGCGTGCACATCCTCTCCGACGGGCTGCGGCGGGCCGCCGACACCGTGGACGCCCGGTTCCTCGACTACGCGCAGGCCGGTCTCGGCCGGGAGGCGTGCTCGGCCGAGGATCAGACCGAGGAATGGTTCACCCGGCTCACCATCGACTGGGAGGCCTTGGAGGACGAGAACCGCGCGCCGCACGCCGTGCAGGAGTCGTTCCATCCCAACGCCGCCGGGCACCGTGCCTTCGCGCAGTGCCTGTCGGAGTTCCTGGACACCGACGCCCTGGCGGCTCGCTGCCTCGCCGATCAGAACGGCGGCCTGCGGGCCGTGCCCGAGACGGGGCAGCACAGCCAGGCCACCGGCTGAGCATCCCGACCGGCCGAGCGCCCGGCGTCGCGCGGGCCGGGCGGCTACAGCGCGGGCGCGCGGTTCTCGAACGGGGTGGAGAGCACCACGGTCGTGCGCGTGGCGACCTTGGCCGCCTCCCGGATCTGACGCAGCAGGTCCTCCAGTCCCGCGGGCGAGGCGACCCGCACCCGCAGGATGTAGGACTCCTCGCCCGCCACCGAATAGCAGGACTCGATCTGCGAGAGGTGCCGCAGACGTTGCGGATAGTCGTCGGGCGCGGCCGGGTCGGTCGGGGTGAGCGAGATGAACGCCGTCAGACCGAGCCCGATCTGGTCACCGTCCAGGCGTGCCGCGTATCCCTGCACGACGCCGCGCTGTTCCAGCCGCCTGACGCGCTGGTGCACCGCCGAGACGCTCAATCCCACCCGCTCGGCGAGATCGGTGAAGCTGCAGCGGCCGTCGGCGGACAGCTCCCGCAGGATCGCACGGTCGGTCGGTTCCAGACCCGAGGTCATGCCGGGAGCACCGTCAACTCATGCGACCGGGTGTTGACCGGACGGACTCCGTCGGCGGTGACCACCACGATGTCCTCGATCCGGGCGCCCCAGCGTCCGGGCAGGTACAGACCGGGCTCGATGCTGAAGGCCATGCCCTCCTCCACCGGCAGATCGTTCCCGCCGACGATGTAGGGCTCCTCGTGCACGTCCAGGCCGATGCCGTGTCCGGTGCGGTGGATGAAGAACTCCCCGAGCCCCGCCTCCTCGATCGGTCGTCGCGCGGCCGCGTCGATCTCGGCGGCCGTCACACCGGGCCGCACCGTGTCCACGGCGGCCTGCTGTGCCCGCCGCAGCACCTCGTAGGCGTCCCGCACATCGGGGTGCGCGGGTTCGCCGAGGACGTAGGTCCGGGTGCAGTCGGAGTTGTAACCGGACTCGACGGGACCGCCGATGTCGATCACCACCACGTCACCGGCCTCGACGACGCGGTCGGACACGCGGTGATGCGGGCTCGCGCCGTTCGGTCCGGACCCGACGATCACGAAGTCCGGGTGGGTGTGTCCCTCGGCGACGATCGCGGCGGCGATGTCGTCGCCGATCTCGGCCTCGGTGCGGCCGACCCGCAGCCACTCGCCCATCCTGGCGTGCACCCGGTCGATCGCGGCGCCCGCGGCGGCCAGCCCGTCGATCTCCTCGGCGGTCTTACGGATCCGCAGCTCCCGCAGTACGGGGCCGGTGAGGCTCTGCTCGATGCCCGGTCCCGCGGCACGCAGGGCGAGCACGTGCAGCGCCTCCAGCATGTCACCGACCGCGACGCGGCGGGGCGGCGTGTCTCCGGCGGACAGCAGTTCCACGACCATGCGGTAGGGGTCCTCGCCGTCGACCCAGGTGACGATCTCCAAGCCGATCTCGGCCGCGGGCACCTCGGCGAACCCGGGGCCCTCCAGCTTCGGCAGCACCAGCACCGGGGCGCCGCCTCCGGAGCCTGCCGGCACCACCAGGGTGGTGAGTCGCTCGCGGGAGCCGCCCGCGACACCGATCAGGTAACGCAGGTCGGAGCCGGGGGCGACGAGCAACGCGTCGACGCCCGCCGCCGCGCCCGCCTCACGAGCGCGATCGAGCCGGGAACGCAGGACCTGGGCAGGAGGGAGCACAGAGTTAGTCGACGCCATGAGCGACAGAGTAGCGACCCGTCGACGGCCGGCACGGCGCGTGCCTGCCCTGATACGTGCGCGGCTCGGTTGGCGGGCGGGCGGCCCTGGCCGGTGTGGGCGGAGAAGCCGAACGGATCGCCTCGCCCGGCGGCCGGACGAGACGCGATCGTCGGCCGGGGCCGGCAGGCTGGGGCGGTGAACGCTCCCCTGGTACTGCTCGATTCCGCGAGCCTGTGGTTCCGGTCCTTCCATGCCCTGCCCGAATCGTTGACCGCCCCGGACGGGACGCCGGTCAACGCCGTCCGCGGCTTCGTCGACACGGTGTCGCGCATCGTGACCGATCGGCGACCCGCGCGGCTGGTCTGCTGTCTGGACGCCGACTGGCGACCGGAGTTCCGGGTGCGGGCGCTGCCCTCGTACAAGACTCATCGAGTCGCCGAACAGGCCCCGCACGAGGGCTGCGGGGCGGGCTCGGCCGAGGCCGTGCCGGACACGCTGAGCCCGCAGGTGCCGGTCATCCTCGACGTGCTGGCCGCGGCCGGGCTGGCGACGGCCGAGGCCGAGGGCTTCGAGGCGGACGACGTGATCGGCACGCTCGCCGCGCGGGAGGACCGCGATCCGGTGGAGATCGTCACGGGCGATCGCGATCTGTTCCAGGCGGTACGCGCCGAGCCGACGCAGGTGGTCGTCCTCTACGTGGGCCGGGGCTGGTTGAAGCGCGAGCGCATCGGGCCCGGTGAGCTGGCGACGAGGTACGGGATCCCCGAGGAGGGCGCGGGCACCGCCTACGCGGAGATGGCGATGCTGCGCGGCGATCCCTCCGACGGCCTGCCGGGCGTGCCGGGCATCGGCGAGAAGACCGCCGCGAAGCTGATCACGAGTCTCGGGTCGCTCGCCGCGTTGCGGGCGGCGGCCGAGCGGGGCGCGGCGGAGGTCCCGACCCGGGCTCGCACCGCACTGCTCGGCGCCGCCGACTATCTGGACGCGGCGCCGACGGTCGTGAAGGTCGCGCTCGACGCGCCCGTCGTGGGCAGTGACTCCGACCTCGTCCCGAGCAGGCCCGCGGACCCGGCCCGGCTCGCGGAGCTGGCGGACCGCTGGGGCATCGGAAGCTCGATCGAACGACTCACGCGGGCGTTGGCGGCGCGAGACTGAGTCGGTCGCTCCTCGGCCCGGTCCAGGCCGCGCACCGGCCGGGTCGGGGCCGCGCGTCCGAGTGCGGATCGGCACGACGGTGAGGGCTCTCGGCCGCCCGCTTCGATCCGCCCGCTCCGGCCGCCGGGCAGGACGCAGGGAGCGCGCCCGCTCCGAGCCCCGAGGGCGGCGACGTGCCGCGAACCAGACGCCGTGCCCGACCTTCGACCGGCCCGCGGCACGTCGTCCGTCAGAAGAAGCTGCCGCAGTGCGG
The DNA here is from genome assembly GCF_002234535.1 of Actinoalloteichus hoggarensis. Lineage (NCBI taxonomy): Bacteria > Bacillati > Actinomycetota > Actinomycetes > Pseudonocardiales > Pseudonocardiaceae > Actinoalloteichus > Actinoalloteichus hoggarensis. The sequence goes on along the minus strand of NZ_CP022521.1, from coordinate 2,789,797 downwards.
GAGCACCGGGGTGCGGAACAGCCGATCGGCCCGACGCAGTGCCGCGGGGTCCGGCCCGCCGGGGGTGGTGATCAAGCCGGCCTCGGCGAGCGTCGACGGCGCGACGTCACCCAGATAGAGGGCACCGAGGGCGGCCACCCCCATCGACAGCGCGGCCGGGTCGTCGGTGCGACGGGCACCGTCGGAGCCGATCCGGTAACGACCGGCGTTGGCGGGCAGCAGGTCGTCCGTCAGCTCGATCACCACGGAGTCGGCGTCGCCGTAGGTGCGGGCGGCCAGTGCGGTCGGCACGTCGAGCAGTCGAAGCCAGGTCGAGTCCTGCACCGCGTCGACCCTGACGGCCCGGCGGTCGACGAGCAGCCATTCCAGCGAGTCGTCCACCGGCTGCGATCCGGCCTTGATCGCCGCGATCAGGTCGACGCCGAGCAGGAAGCGCCACAACTCCCGGATCGCCGTCGGGGTCGCGCCGTGCAGGTCGTCCACGGTCAGCTCGGCACGGAAGCCGGCCGCCTTCGAGGCCCGATAGGTGACGAAGCCGTCGGCCACGCCCTCGGCGTCGGTGTGCACGGCCGTCCGCGATAGGCCGTCGACCTTGGCGGCCCGAATCCACCAGATGTTCCACAACTCCGCCGGGCGAGCCATCATGCCCGGCCGGTGCAGGCCGATCCGCTCGTACAGGGTGGGCAGCAGCGTCTTCGCCTCGGCATCGTCCACCAGCCGGATCCGGCCGACCGGGGCGAGGTCCGGGCGGATTCGCGCCGTCAACGGGTCCACGGTGATCGATCGCGTCCGCTCGGCGACCCCGTAGCCGAACCGCCCGTAGATGGTCGCCTCGCTGGCGCGCAGGGTGGCGACGACGTCGCCCCGCTCGACGAGGTCCTGGAACTGGTGGCGTTGCAGGGCGGTGAGGATGCCGCGCCTGGTGTGGTCCGCTCGCACACCGATCCTGCTCACCGCGGCCATCCGAAGCGTCGCACCGCCGGGCACGGCCAGGGCGGACGGATAAGACAGCGCGGTGCCGGCGAGTTCGTCGCCGTCGAAGGCGCCCAGCGCCCGGCCCGGCGCGTAGCTGGGCTTCAGATCGTCCAACTGTTCGACGCTGGTGGGCCGGTGGTGCAGCGTCCCCCGGAAGAGGGCGTCGGCGGCGGGGGTGTCCGCGTCGTCGAGCGTTCTGATTCGGTAATCAAGCACGACGAGGATGATGCCTGGTGGGCGCACAGGAAGGCGAACGGCTTTCCCCGCGCGCCCGACCAGGTCAGGAAGGCTGTCCCACCTGGTAATCGCCCTCTTCGTTCTGCACGGAGATGGTGATGCTGGTCTCCTCGCCGTCCACCGTCGCCGTGCATTCGAAGGAGGTGCCCGCTTCGAGCGGCCTACCCGAGGGACAGCTCACGCCGGTGACCTCGCCTGCGCCGTAGTCCTCCTCCACGATCCGCGCGACCTCCTCGGCGACCGCCGTCTCGTCGAACACCTTGGTGTTGAAGAAACCCGGCCAGACGAAGCCGAGGACGGCCAGCGCGCCGAGGAGGACCACGACGACGCCCGTGATGATCCAGGGCAGCGCGGTCTTCTGCTGCGGCGGCGGTCCCTGCGGGTAGCCGCCGTACCCGCCGGGCTGGCCGTAACCCTGCTGGGGGTAGCCGCCCTGCTGCGGGTACCCCTGCTGCGGATAAGCGCCGGTCTGTGGATAGCCGCCGTACTCCTGGCCCGGTTGCTGCTGGCCGTAGCCCTGGCCCGCGGGCTGGCCGTAACCCTGCTGCGGGTATCCGCCGTAGCCGCCCTGCTCCGGTGTCCCACCCGAGGGAGTACCGGGGTTGTAACCCCCGTAGGGCTGCTGTCCCCACTGCTGTTGCGGGTCGTTCCCCCCGGACGGTCCGTACGGGCTGGTCATGGTTGGCCTCCGGGTCGACGCTGGAATGCGCGTAACTGCTCGAGGAATCTGAAACGGTGTCGTGCGGTCGAGCCGTCACGACATCGATGCGCGCGATCAAACCATAGCCGCTGCCCTTGACCACACCGAACGGTCGATGCCGTAGCAGTGCTGTGACCGCCGAGGTGCACTACGCCGTGCCCATCGCGACGACGCCGCGGCGAAGCGCGGTCACCGCCCGTCCCGCGGCGGCCCCCACCGGATCTCCCTTGCCGACGACGTTGCGCAGCTGATCGAGCAGGTCCACGACCTGTCGACACCACCGCACGAAATCGCCCGCGGACAGCTCGTGCCCCGCGCTCTCCGCCGCCGTCAGCACCCGTTCCAGGGACTCGCCGCGCGCCCAGCGGTACACCGGCCAGGCGAAGCCCGCGTCGGGCTCCCTGGTCCGGTCGAGTCGGTGCCGCCGCTCGTCGTCCTCCAGGTCTGCCCAGATACGGAGGGTCTCCGCCAACGCGGTCGTGACGGGCCCCTCCGGCAGGGCGGCGACCGGGCCGGTGTCGCGGCGCGACTCGAAGACCAACGCGGAGACCACCGAGGCCAGCTCGGCAGGACCGAGGCCCCGCCATACGCCGTGACGCAGACACTCGGCCGCGAGGAGGTCGGACTCGCTGTAGATCCGGGCCAGCCGCCTGCCGTGCTCGCTGATCGTCTCCTCATCGACGACCACGACGGTGCCCCGGCCCTCCGAGGAGGCCGCCACGGTGCGCTCGGCTTCCGCCGCCCCGTGCTCGATCTCGGAATCGGGCTTCGGGCCGTCCGGCTCTCCGACATCGCGACGCTCGGCGGCTTCGCCAGCGGTGGAGTCCGGCCGGGCCGGGAGGTCCGCCGACGTGGCTGCCGCCGAGCTCGTCACCGCCGTGCCGGGTGCGCCCGGCGCCGTGGAGTCGGCCGCCGCCGCGTCCACGGCCGTGTCCCCGCGCCCGGCGACAGGCGGCGCCGGGGTCAGGTAGCCCCGGGAGCGCAGCAGCGCGCGGATGCGGTCGAAGGTGCGCACCAGCGAATGAGTGGTGCCCGCGACCTTCCGGCGGAGCTGATCGTTCTCGCCCTGGAGTCGGTGGTGCCGCTCCGCCCACCTCGCGTGGTCCTCACGGGAGTCACAGCCGTGGCAGGGATGCGAGCGCAACGCACGACGCAGCGTGTTCAGCTCGCCGTCCTCATGCGGAGCGCCCGACCGGCTTCGCCCCCGAGCGGGCACGGCGATCCCCGTGTCGCGCAGCGCCGACGCCAGATCCCGCCTCGACCTGGGCGAGCGCACCTCGACGTGCTTGGGCAGCCGCATCCGCCCCAGTGCCTCCACCGGGGTCGGGAAGTCCACCACGGACAGCCTGCCCGCCCAACGGTCCTCGGTGACCACGAGCGGACGCGGCTCGTTCAACGGGTCCAGGCCGGGATCGACGACCACGGCCAGCCCGGAGCGTCTGCCCGAGGGGACGGCGATGACGTCGCCCTTGCGCAGTCGTTCCAGCGAGGCCGCCGCGTCCGCGCGCCTGCCCGCGCTGTTCTGCTTGGCCAGGACCTTCTCCCTGGCCGAGACGCGACGGCGTAGCTCCATGTACTCGTCGAAGTCGCCGAGGTGGCACCGCGCGGACTCCCGGTAGCCGGCCAGGGCCTCGTCGTTGCGTTCGATCCGACGCGAGAGGCCGACCACCGAACGGTCGGCCTGGAACTGGGCGAAGGACTGCTCCAACAGGTCGCGAGCGGCCGGGACGCCGACCCGGTGCACCAGGTTCACGGCCATGTTGTATCCCGGCCGGAAGGACGAACGCAGCGGATACGTCCTGGTCGAGGCGAGCCCGGCCACCTGGCGCGGGTCGACACCCGGCTGCCACATGACCACCGCGTGGCCCTCGACGTCGATGCCGCGTCTGCCCGCCCGCCCGGTGAGCTGCGTGTACTCCCCCGGCGTCAGGTCGACATGCGCCTCGCCGTTGTACTTGACCAGCTTCTCCAGCACCACGGTCCGCGCGGGCATGTTGATGCCCAGTGCCAGCGTCTCGGTGGCGAAGACGGCGCGGACCAGCCCGCGCACGAACAGCTCCTCCACCGTCTCCTTGAACGCGGGAAGCATCCCCGCGTGGTGGGCGGCGATGCCGCGTTCCAACGCGTCGCGCCACTCCCAGTAGCCCAGGACGGCGAGGTCGTTCTCCGGGACGCCGACGGTCTTGCGGTCGATGACGCGGCGGATCTCCTCGACCTCTGCCTCACTCGTCAGCCGCAGACCGCCGCGAACGCACTGGGTGACGGCGGCGTCGCAGCCTGCGCGGCTGAAGACGAAGACGATGGCGGGCAGCAGGCCCGCGGCACCGAGTCGGGTGATGACGTCGGGGCGGGCGGGCGGGCGGAAGCGCGCGGGGTGCGAGACGCCGTTCCGCCGGTCCCTGGGTGCCCTGTCCCGGCGCGACCCCCGCCAGGCGGGCTCGGCGCGCTCGGTGTTCTGCACCTGACGCAACAGGTGCGGGTTGAGTTTGAGCTCGCCCGCGGACTCCCCGCCGAACAGGTCCATCGTCCGGCTGCCGACCATCATGTGCTGCCACAGCGGCACCGGGCGGTGCTCGTCGACCACCACGGAGGTGTCGCCGCGGACCGCCACCAGCCATTCGCCGAACTCCTCGGCGTTGCTGACCGTCGCCGACAGCGACACCAGCCGGACGCTCTCCGGCAGATGCAGGATGACCTCCTCCCACACCGCGCCCCGGAATCGGTCGGCCAGGTAGTGGACCTCGTCCATCACGACGTAGCCCAGCCCGTCGAGGCTGGACGAGCCCGCGTAGAGCATGTTGCGCAGGACCTCGGTCGTCATCACGACCACGGGGGCGTTGCCGTTGACGGCCGCGTCGCCGGTGAGCAGGCCGACGTTCGCCGCGCCGTGCCGGGCACACAGATCCGCGTACTTCTGATTGGAGAGCGCCTTGATCGGCGTCGTGTAGAAGCACTTCCTGCCTTCAGCGAGGGCGAGGTGCACGGCGAACTCGCCGACGACGGTCTTGCCCGCGCCGGTCGGAGCACACACCAGGACGGCGTGTCCGCCTTCCAACGCCTGACAGGAGGCGACCTGAAAGGGATCGAGCTCGAAATCGAGCTCGCCGAGGAACTCCGTCAGCCGGGGATGGGCCTGACGAGACCGGGCAGCGGCGTAACGCTCCGCAGGAGACGTCGCCGAATTGTTCGAAGAGCGTGCGGCCACGCCATCAGGCTTTCACACCGGGGCGACGTGCACCCAGGTCATTACCCGTCGGCTCACCGCCGCCGGGTTCCACCACCGGTCAGGGCCGCGGGCCCGCGCCCGAGCGCGCCTCCTCCTGTCCCCACTCGCCGCCTGGCGGCGAACCGGCCTCATCCCCGGCGGGACGGAGGCGGCGCGGATGCTCGGCGGCCGGGCGCCTGCGCGGCGAGTCCGCCGGACCTCCGCGGGCAGGGCGGGCCGCCCCGAGCGACGGCCACGGCGCGTCGCCCGCGACGCGCCGGGTGAGCAGGCGGGGGGCGTCTCGGAACGGCGGTGCCCCGGTTCCTCCCGCGTCACTAGGAAGGCGGAACCTCTCGCCATCGGCCGTTCGGCGTCGTTAACGTGGTGATGCGAGATCATCACCGGCCGTGGTGGTCTCGCTCTCACGGACAGCAGAGGGGTGTGCACTGGTGAGCGTCTACCACTGGCAGCCTGCGAGCAGGCAGCGCCATGTGCTGCCCGGACCGCGCGGCACATACGGACTCGAGGACAAGGCGACCGCGCTGTGCGGGGAACTGGTCGAGGTGGCGAACACGGAGGCCCCGGCGCGATTCTGGGCGAGTTGCGAGAAGTGCTGGGAGGCGGCCAAGCAGGTCGACATGTCGGCGACCAGACCGCGCTGAGAACATCGCGCCGAGGACGTGGCCGTGAGACGGATCACGTAGGCGGGACGAACGTCACCCGGCGCAGGACCCGACCGGACGGCGGATGCCGACCGATGCCGGGCCTGCGCCGGCGGTGACGAACAGCGAGAAGACGACCATCGGGCCCGACCGGGCCGCGGTCACTCCGCGGCGGGCGGCTGCGGTGCCGTGGGCTGCGGGGCGGCGGTGGGGTCGGCCGCGACCCGCGGGGCGGCGGTGGGATCGGCAACGGGCTGCGGGGCGGCGGGCTGTGCGGGCGCGACGGGAGCCTGCGGCTGGACCGGCTGCGCCACCGGCTGAACGGGCTGCGCCACCGGCTGGACCGGCTGCGCCACCGGCTGGACCGGCTGCGCCACCGGCTGGACCGGCTGCGCCACCGGCTGGACAGGGGGCTGCGGGGCCGCCAACGGCTGCGGCGCCGCAGGCTGCGCCGGTGCCGCGGCCTGACCGGCCGCATCGGCCGCCGCCTCGTCCTTGCCGTCACTGCGCATGCCCTTGGTCTCCGCCTTGAGGATGCGGGCCGACTGCCCCAGCGACCGAGCCATCTGCGGGAGCTTCGTGGCGCCGAAAAGCAGCACGAGCACGCCCGCGATGATCAGGATCTCAGCGGTTCCCAGGTTGAACATTGATGATGCTCCCGTTCTCGTCCGTGTGCCCGTGTCGGGGCCCTGACCCGAGCCGACGCCGCTCCTTCACCGCCACCTCCACGGCAGCGAGCCGTGCCCGGAGCAGACCGCCCCGGTCCTCGACGGTACGCCGCAGCCGAGACTGCGCACGATGCGCCGTCCGCACGGACCTTAGTAGTCGAAGTACGACGACGACCAGGAGGATGAGACCGAGAGCGGCGATCAGTCCGCTGAGCAGATACGGCACGGCCTTACCGTAGTCCGTCGCCCGCCAGGTCGGCGGCCAGCTTCTCCCCGAGCAGCAGCGCCTCGGACGCCTGGCTGCGGACCGCCTCGGCGAGGCCCGCGGGCTCCAGCACCCGCACCCGGCCGCCCAGGCCGAGCACCAGGCGCAGCATCCAGGAGCCGTCCGAATACCGCATGGTCACCCGCAGGCTCCCGTCGTCGAGTTCGACGGCCTCCTCCACCGGGTGGTACTCGGCCAGCCAGCGGGCGTCACGCCCGAGGACCAGCACTGCGGTGAGCGAATCGGGGGCCGGCCGGAATGGGCCGGTCGTGAGGTCGACCGGCTCGGCATGCTGCGGCAGGACGGCAGGCTCGTCGGTGACCTCCGCCTGGTCGACGCGGTCCATCCGGAAGAGCCGCATCCCCTCGGCCGAGCGACACCAGCCCTCGAGGTACTCGCGGCCGTCCAGCAGGACCAGACGGGTCGGATCGACGGTCCGTTCGCTGATCTCGTCCCGTGATGCCGTGTAATACCGGATGTGCAGGGCACGCCGCAGCTCCAGAGCCCGCTGCGTCGCCTCCTGCACCCCGGCCCGCACCGCGCCTCGTCTACCGAGGCCGACCACCACGCCCGCGGGCTGCGCCTGACCGACCGCGGCCTCGATCTTGGCGACCGCGCGGACGACCGCGTCGACGTCGGCGAGGCCCGGATCGTCGGTCAGCGCCCGCAGCGCCACCAGCAGTGAGGTCGCCTCCGTCGTGGTCAGCCGCAGCGGCCTGCTCATTCCAGCGTCATAGGACACCATCACCGACTCGTCGTCGAACGACAGGTCGATCAGATCGCCCGGGCCGTAACCGGGCAGCCCGCACATCCACAGCAGTTCAAGATCCTTGCGGAGCTGACGGGGCGTGACATCGAAGTCCGCCGCCGCCTCCGCCAGCGGAATGCCCGGCCTGGCGAGCAGGTACGGCACCAACGCCAGCAGGCGGGACAGCCGTTCGGAGGAGGCGCTCATCGTTCTCCCTCTCCCATCGCGCCGAGCAGCACCTCGCGCACGGATTCACGCAGCGACTCCGGCTCGACGACCAGGACGTCCGGGCCGTAGCCCGCGATCCAGTCGGAGACGGAGCCGGAGTGGTTGAACTCGATCTCCAGCAGGTCGCCGTCGACCCCGCCCACGACTCGTTCGCCGACCGTCCTGCCATGCCTGCGCAGCCCGTCGGCCCGATCCTTCGCGATCCAGAGCAGAGCGGGCGGCGCGGGCGGCGGCGGCTCGGCGGTGGCCGCGACGATGGCGAGCAGGTCGACGCCATCCGGCCTCGTGACCGCGCCTTCCGGACCGGAAGGGGTGACCGTCCCGACGATGCGCGAGAGCCGGAAGCAGCGGGTGGCGTCGCGGTCCCGATCGTGGCCCACGAGGTACCAGCGGCCACGCCAGGACACCACGCCCCACGGCTCGACGACCCGACGCATGGGCTCCGGGCTGCTGCTGCGCCGGTGGTCGAAGGTGACCACCCGGCCTGCCTGAACCGCCGCGTGCAGCACGGCGAACGAGGGCTCGCTGATCCGCACCCTGGGCTCCACGGCGGGAGCGGTGCCCTGATCGACGTCGATGCCCGCGGCACGCAGCTTCACCACGGCCCGGCGCGCCGCGTCGGCGAAGTCGTGCGAGTCCCAGAGCCGCGCGGCCAGCGCCACGGCGGCGGCCTCGTCGGGTTCCAGGTCGATCTCGCCCAGCTCGTAGTCACGACGGGCGATGCGGTACCCCTCAGTGCCGTCGAAACCGGAGTTGCGGCCGGTCTCCAACGGGATGCCCAGGTCCCGCAGTTCCGCCTTGTCCCGTTCGAACATGCGGAAGAAGGCATCGCCCGTCGGCGCGTCCGCGTAACCGGGGACGATGCCGCGAATTCGATCGGCGTTGAGGAACTGACGGGTGGACAGCAGGCACAACACCAGGTTCACCAGGCGCTCAGCACGTGCAGTGGACACGATCGGCACACTAGCCGTTGCGAGGGTCCGCCCGTGACGCGACCGTCCGAATCATCGCCTGCCCCGCCGTGCCTGGACGATCATGAAGCACGCCTGGACCGCCCGGGACGTCGAGCGGCTGCCCCGGGGCGGCGAGCGAGTGCCTCGGGAGCGCACGAGGCGTCACGACGAGACACCAGCGCCCGATCACCTCCCGACGCCGGTCGCCTCCGAAGCCGGTCACCGACGCCGGTCACAACGAGGCGATCAGGCGTTCGACCCGCTCGTCCACCGCGCGGAACGGGTCCTTGCACAGCACGGTCCGCTGCGCCTGATCGTTGAGCTTGAGGTGCACCCAGTCGACGGTGAAGTCCCGGTTGGCCGTCTGCGCCGCCGCGATGAAGTCGCCGCGCAGCTTCGCCCTGGTCGTCTGCGGCGGCGTGTCCTTGGCCGCCTCGATCTCGCCGTCATCGGTGACCCGTGCGACCAGGTCCTTGCGTTGCAGCAGGTCGAAGAGCCCCCGGCCCCGGCGGATGTCGTGGTAGGCGAGGTCGATCTGCGCGATGCGCGGGCTGGACAGCTCCAGGCCGTGCTTGTTCTGGTAGCGATCGAGGAGTCGCCGTTTGACGGCCCAGTCGATCTCCCGGTCGATGAGCCCGAAGTTCTGCTGCTCGACGGCGTCGAGCGTGCGTCCCCACAACTCCACCACCCGATCGAGCAGCGGGTCCGGTTCGCGGCCCCGCAGGTGCTCGACGGCCTTGGCGTGGTAATCGCGCTGGATGTCCAGCGCGGAGGCCTCCCGACCGCCCGCCAGCCGGACGTTGCGCCGCCCGGTGAGGTCATGACTGATCTCGCGAATCGCCCGGATCGGGTTGTCCAGCGTGAAGTCGCGGAACTGCACGCCCGCCTCGATCATCTCCAGCACCAGGTGCGCGCTGCCGACCTTGAGCATCGTGGTCGCCTCGGACATGTTCGAGTCTCCGACGATCACATGGAGCCTGCGGTAGCGCTCGGCGTCGGCATGCGGCTCGTCCCGCGTGTTGATGATGGGCCGGGATCGGGTCGTCGCGCTGGAGACGCCCTCCCAGATGTGCTCGGCGCGCTGAGAGAGGCAGTAGACGGCGCCCCTCGGGGTCTGAAGCACCTTGCCCGCACCGCAGACGAGCTGCCGGGTCACGAGGAAGGGAAGCAGGACGTCGGCGATCCTGGCGAACTCGCCTGCCCGCCCCACCAGGTAGTTCTCGTGACAGCCGTAGGAGTTGCCCGCGGAGTCGGTGTTGTTCTTGAACAGGAAGATGTCCCCGCCGATGCCCTCGTCGGCGAGCCGTCGCTCCGCGTCGACCAGCAGGTCCTCCAGTACCCGCTCGCCCGCCTTGTCGTGGGTCACCAGCTGCGCGATGTCGTCGCACTCCGCCGTGGCGTACTCGGGATGCGAGCCCACGTCGAGGTAGAGCCGCGAGCCGTTGCGCAGGAACACGTTGGAGGAGCGCCCCCAGGACACCACCCGTCGGAACAGATACCTGGCCACCTCGTCCGGGGAGAGCCGACGCTGCCCGTGGAAGGTGCACGTCACCCCGAACTCGGTCTCGATCCCGAAGATCCGCCGCTGCATGGGTCCACAGTAAGCGCTGCGGCGGGATTCCTCCGTGATCCGTTCGGGGAAACGCTAGCGTCTATCCGGTGTGGAAATGGCTGCGCAGCGTTGCAGGTGAGGTCGACCGCCGGGATCGGGAACTCGTCCGGCGGAGTTCACGCCTGCCCAGAAGCCCTGTCGATCCGGTGATGAAGGAACTGGGCACCGCCGCCAATCACAGCCTGCTGTGGTTCACCGCCGCCTCGGTGCTCGCGTTACGCAAGGGGCCGACACGCCGAGCGGCCTGGCGGGGACTCGCCGCGATCGCCGGGGCCAGCGCGCTGGCCAACGCCGTCGGCAAACCCCTGTTCCCTCGCAGGCGCCCTGCGGTGGAGCTGATCCCCGAGGCACGTCGGTACCGGAATCCGCCTCGTTCCTCGTCCTTCCCGTCCGGCCATGCCGCCTCAGCCGCCGCGTTCGCCACGGCGGTGGCGATGGAGAGTCCCCGCACGGCCCGCGTGGTCGCGCCGCTGGCCGCCGCCGTGGCGATCTCCCGCGTGCACACCGGTGTGCACTGGCCCAGCGACGTCGTCGGGGGCGCGCTGCTCGGCGCGGCGGTGGCCGGAGCGACTCGCCGCTGGTGGCCGGTCCCGCAGGAGGTCTACGACGGGCCGGGCGTGGAGGTCGACCTCCCCCGACTGGGCGACGGGGCCGGCCTGGTGCTGCTGATCAATCCGGGCTCCGGCCTGGAGGGCGAGGACGCGAGCGACCAGGTCGCCCAGGCCTGGCCCGAGGCGACCGTGGTCTACCCGAAAGAAGGAGTCGACCTGATCGACCAGTTCGCCGCGGTCGTGGACGGGCTGGGCACGGCTGTGCAGGCGGTCGGCGTCGCCGGCGGCGACGGCACCGTGGCGGCGGTGGCGGCGGTCGCCGCCGTGCGCAAACTCCCGCTGCTGGTGATCCCCGGCGGCACGCTGAACCACTTCGCCCGTGACATCCGGGTGGACGGGCCGACGGCCGCGACCATGGCCGCCGAGCACGGCACCGGGATCGAGGTCGACCTGGGAAGCATCGAGATCGACGGGAGGATCGAGCGCTGGTTTCTCAACACGGCGAGTCTCGGCGGCTATCCCGACCTGGTCGGCTACCGGGAACGCTGGGAGCAGCGGTGGGGCAAGTGGCCCGCCGCCGCGGCGGCGCTGGTGCGGGTGCTGCGTGAGTCACGCCCGTTGACGGTGCGCATCGACGGGCGGGTCCGACAGGTGTGGCTGCTGTTCGTGGGCAACGGCGTCTACACGCCGCGCGGGTTCGCCCCGATGATCCGCGGCGGGTTGCACCACGGCACGTTGGACGTGCGATACGTGCGGGCCGACGTCCGGTTCTCGCGGCTTCGATTCTTCCTGGCCGCCGTGACCGGCGCGCTGCATCACAGCCGCACCTACGTCCAGCGGGAGTGCGCGGAGCTGGTGGTGCAGGTGGCGGGCGAACCCGTCAAGGCCGCCACCGACGGGGAGGTCGGCCCGGCGGGCCGCCGATTCCGCTTCGCGGCCCACTGCGGCACCCTGCGGGTGTATCGGCCTCGGTTGAGCCGTGTTCAACCCTGACCGGCTCGATTTCCCCCGAACGGCAGCTCGCCACAGTAGTGTGGCATGTCTCACGCTGGAGCGAGCGACGCAGGGAGGCCCGCATGCCGAAGATCGTCGAGGTCCATCGTTCGAGACACGACACCCATCTCCCGCCGCGATCGGGGCGGTGACGCCATGCGTGCCGACCTGGACATCGAGGGCGGCGTCGTCGTCGGGATCGACGGATCGGACGCCTCGCTCCACGCCCTCTTCCTGGCCTCCGAGGAGGCCGGGCGGCGAGACTGTCTGCTTCACGTCGTGCGGGCGTGGACATTGCGCACCGCGCCCCGGCCGCCGGAGGTCCCGCCGTCGACGGTCCCCAGCGTCGCCGAATTCCACGACTGGATCGTGCTGCGCACCCGCGCTCTCGTGGAGGAGACCCTCCCCGCTCCCGAGGATCGAGCGAGAGTGCGGCTCCACCTCCCGCGCTCGCAGGCCGTCGGCGCGCTGCTGACGGCCGCCGAGACCGCCGAACTGCTGGTCGTCGGCCACCGAGGACGTGGCAGCAGGCTGATGCTCGGATCGGTGGCGGCGATCTGCGTCCGTCGGGCGGGCTGCCCGGTGCTGGTCACCCGGCCGCACCACCGCCGCGCCGCCGGACGGCGGGCCACCGCGGGCGGCTGAACCCGCCGCCGCGGTCGACCATCACCGGGCCGGGCGGCACGGCGGCGCCTCCGCCATGTCGCCCCGCCGGTGGGTTCACTCGGGCTGTCGTCCCTCTGGCGAGGGATCGGAGTCGGTCGCGGAGTCTGAGGTCTCCCCGGCGCTCGCGGCACCGGCCTGCGTCCCCGCGCCGTCGGGCTGTTCGCCGAGCATCTCCGCGACGGCGGAAGGCGGGACTCGGCGGAAGGCGCGATGGGGTCGATCGCGTTCCAGCACCGCCACCTCCAGCTGCCCGACGGCAGGCTTACCGGTCTCACTCTTGGTCCCCGTCGGCCTGTTCGTCGTCCCCTTGGCCGCCGTCGACTCCGCGGCCAGCGCCCGAACCGCGCCCCGCAGCGCCTCTGCCAGGCTCGACCCGCCGTGTTCCGAGTCGCGCAGCGCGTTGGAGATGGTCTCGGCCTGGCCGCCCATCACCACGAAGCCGGGCTCCTCGATGATGGAGCCGTCGTAGGTGAGGTGGTACAGCTGGTCGAGTTCGGGCGCGGCCCCGACCTCGGCGACGCAGATCTCGACCTCGTACGGCTTGATCTGCTCGGTGAAGATCGCACCGAGCGTCTTGGCGTAGAAGCTCGCCAGCGAACGCCCGGAGACGTCTCGGCGGTCATAGGCGTAGCCGGTCAGATCCGCGTGCCGGATGCCCGCGACGCGCAGGTTCTCGAACTCCGGGTATCGGCCCGCGGCGGCGAATCCGATGCGATCGTAGATCTCGGAGACCTTGTGCAGCGTCTTCGACGGGTTCTCCGCGACGAAGAGCACTCCGCCCGCGTAGGTCAGCACGATGGCGCTGCGGCCCTTGGCGATGCCTTTGCGGGCCAGCTCGGACCGCTCGCGCATCAACTGCTCTGGCGAGGCGTAGAACGGCATGCTCACGAGGGACGCTCCTGGCGTGGTCGGGCGGGCACGGAACAGACGGAACACGTCGGTGCCTGCACGGGGCGGGCGAACAGAGTCGACGTCCGCGGCACACGGACGTAGGTCGGCGGACGTGACGAGGCGGGTTCGGCTGGGCAGGGCTCCGCGCCGCGAACGATGTGGGCCACCGAGACGACGTCGGCGAGGCTCGTGGGCCACGATCGTGCGCGGACGCCGGGCGGCGCGCGAGAGCACGGGACACCACGGGCTCAGCCGCCCGGATTCTCCTGGCGGCCCGCCACCACCGCCCGGGCGACGGCCTCGGCCCGCTCGTCGTCGAGCCGTACCGCGCCCGCCGACCTGGTGATCACGACCACCGTCGGATAGATCCGTCGGACGAGGTCGGGATGGCCGGTGGCCGTGTCGTCGTCGGCGGCGTCGTAGAGGGCCTCCACGGCCGTCCGCACCGCCGCGTCCGCATCGGCGTCCGGATCGTGGCGCTTCTTCAACGCCGACTTCGCGAAGAGCGATCCGGAGCCCACCGCGTGATAACCGGCACGCTCCTCATACCGCCCGCCCGCGACGTCGTAGGAGATGATGCGGCCCGCCCGGTCGGGGTCCGCCGCGTTCACGTCGTAGCCCACGAACAGCGGAACGGCCGCGAGCCCCATCGTCGCCTGCTCCAGGTTGCCCCGGACCATGCCGGCGAGCTGGTTGGCCTTGCCGTCCAGCGAGAGGCCGACGCCGTGGATCTTCTCGTAGTGCTGTAGTTCCACGGTGAACAGCCTGGCCAGTTCCACGGCGATGCCTGCCGCGCCCGCGATGGCGACGGCCGAGTGGTCGTCGGTGACGTAGACCTTGTCCACGTCACGCTGTGCGATCAGGTTTCCACTGGTGGCGCGGCGGTCACCCGCGATCAGCACGCCACCCCGGAAGGTGACTCCGACGATCGTCGTACCGTGGGGCGTCTCCACTCGACCTCCGTTCTCAGCTCGGCCGCCGGGCAGCAGTCCCGGCGAGGCCGCCCGGAGGAAGTCGACGAAGGAGGAGCCCGGCGCGAGATACGCGGCAGGCAGCACGGCGCCGGACGAGGGCGCGACCGAGGACTGTTCCATCGACGCGATGATCTCCTTGTGTCTCGGGAAGGAAGCTGCGGGCCGGGGCGGCGCGACCTACTGGCCGCCCTTCTGGACGTAGGCGCGAACGAAGTCCTCCGCGTTCTCCTCGAGCACGTCGTCGATCTCGTCGAGGATCGTGTCGACGTCCTCGCCGAGCTGCTCGCGGCGTTCCTGGCCGCCGGTGCCCGCGTCCGGGTTCTCGTCCTCGTCGCCGTCACCGCCGCCATGGCGTTGCACTCGTTCCTGTGCCATCTCGCCTCCTTCTCCGGTGGTGCTCGACATCAACATTACCCAGCAGGGCCTGCCCTGTCGCCTGTCGACGGGGACCCGTGGGGGTCCTCAACGACGGGTCAAGGAGTCCACCAGCTCCTCGGCGGTCTTGGCCGCCTCCAGCAGGTGTCCGACGTGCGCCTTCGTGCCGCGCAGGGGCTCGAGCGTCGGGATCCGCACCAGCGAGTCTCGACCGAGGTCGAAGATCACCGAGTCCCAGGAGGCGGCTGAGACGGCCGAGGGGTAACGCTCCAGGCAACGGCCGCGGAAGTAGGCCCTGGTGTCCTCGGGCGGAGCGCCGATCGCCGCCTGCACCTCCTCCTCCGCGACGAGCCTGCGCATCGAGCCCCGCGCCACCAGCCGGTTGTAGAGGCCCTTGTCGAGGCGGACGTCGGAGTACTGGAGGTCCACCAGATGAAGTCGAGGCGAGGCCCAGCCGAGGCCGTCCCTGGTGCGGTAGCCCTCCAGCAGTCGAAGCTTGGCGGGCCAGTCGAGCCGGTCGGCGCACTCCATCGGGTCACGTCCGAGCGCGGCGAGGACCTCTCCCCACGTGTCCAGCACGTCCCGTCCCGGCGGTTCGACGCCGCCCGCCTCGGCGAAGCGCTGCGCCCGCTCGTGATATGCCCACTGCAGGTCGAGGCCGGTGAAGCGGCGGCCGTCGGCCAACGAGACGGTGGCCCGCAGGCCGGGATCGTGGCTGATGACATGGACGGCGTGGACCGGATCGGCGAGCCGAAGGTCGTCGAAACGCCTGCCGGACTCGATCATGTCCAGCACCAGCGCCGTCGTGCCCAGCTTGAGATACGTGGACGTCTCGGCGAGGTTCGCGTCGCCGATGATGACGTGGAGTCGGCGGTACTTGTCCGCGTCGGCGTGCGGCTCGTCGCGGGTGTTGATGATGCCCCGCTTGAGGGTGGTCTCCAGGCCGACCTCGACCTCGATGTAGTCGGCCCGCTGGGAGAGCTGGAAGCCCGCGCCGTCGCCGGACGGGCCGAGGCCGACCCGGCCCGAGCCGCAGACCACCTGCCGCGAGACGAAGAACGGCGTCAGTCCCGCGACGACGGAGGTGAACGGCGTGCTCCGCGCCATCAGGTAGTTCTCGTGGGTGCCGTAGGAGGCGCCCTTGTTGTCGATGTTGTTCTTGTAGAGCTGCAGCCGGGGCTGGCCGGGCACGGTGGCGGCGCGCATCGCCGCCGCCTCCATGATCCGCTCCCCCGCCTTGTCCCAGATCACCGCGTCCCGAGGGTTGGTGACCTCGGGCGCCGAGTACTCCGGGTGCGCGTGGTCGACGTAGAGCCGCGCGCCGTTGGTGAGGATGACGTTGGCCGCGCCGAGCTCGTCGGAATCGGGGTCGGCGGGCGGCAGGTGACCCGCGCCCAGATCGAAGCCGCGCGCGTCGCGCAACGGGGACTCGACCTCGTAGTCCCATCGCGCCCGCCGCGATCGGGGGATGTCCGCGGAGGCCGCGTACGCCAGTACCACCTGCGTCGAGGTGAGCACCGGATTGGCGGTGCTGTCCCCCGGCACTGCGATGCCGTATTCCACCTCGGTGCCCATGATCCGCCGCATGGTCGTCAGCCTACGGGTTCGGGGGGTCTGACGGTCAGTGGTGAGAGGATCACTCGATGGGCACTCCAGACGAGCTGGTCGCCGTGTTCGACGCGGCGGGCACCCGCGTGGGATCCACCAGCCGAGCCGACATGCGGGCGCGCTCGCTGTGGCATGCCACCAGCTCGGTGCTGGTCAGATCGGGTGATGGACTGCGGGTCTACGTGCATCGGCGAACGGAGACCAAGGACGTGTTCCCCGGCCGGTTCGACTGCTGGGCGGGCGGCGTACTCGGCGCGGCCGAGGAGATGGCGGCGTGCGCGAGGCGCGAGCTGGCCGAGGAGCTGGGCGTGAGTGGAACGCCCCTGGTCCGGCTCTTCGACGATCGCTACGAGTCCGACACGGTCCGGTTGTTCACCACGGCGTTCGAGGCGCGGTGGGACGGCCCCGTCCGGCACCAGCCCGAGGAGGTCGCCGAGGGCGGCTGGATGCCGCTGACCGAGCTGCGCGATCGGATCGCCGACCCGGACTGGCCGATGGTTCCGGACGGCCGCGTCCTGGCTCGGCGGTGGCTGCGACGTCTGGATGCGGGCGAGTTCGACTAGAGCGGACTCGACCGTTCGTCGAGTTCCGTCGCACAGCCGCCGGCCCGGTGCGGGCGGACAACGTCACTCGATTGGATGACGACGACCGCGCCGACAGGGCTCGGGCGCGCGCGGCGCGGGCGGTACCGGCCGAGACCGGGCGTGTCGGAGCCGACTCGCGGATGCCGGACGAGGACGGACCGGATCAGGTCCAGGACAAGGCGGCGCGCTCGTTCCAGTACCGGCCCGCCGGGACGGCTAGGGCGAGCAGTTCGTGCAGCTCGGCGTCGTCCAGGCGCAGGCCGTCGGCGGCGAGGTTGGCCCGCAGCTGTGCGGGACCGGCGGGACCGAGCAGCACGGTGTCCACCCAGGGACGGGACAGCGCCGCGGCCAGGGCGACCGCGTCCGGACCGACGCCGCGGCGGCGCGCGATCTCGACGATCGGCTCCGGCGGGCGCACCACCAGTCTGCCGTTGGCCAACGCCTCCTTCACCAGGACGTGCAGCCCCTCGGCATGCGCCTCGGCCAGCGCCTCGCCCACCGAGGGCTCCAGCGGGTTCCAGGTGGACTGGACGGCTTGGAAGAGCCTGCGTCCGTCGACCTCCACGGCGGCGGCTCGGCGCACCGTGTCGGCCTGGCGGGGGCCCGAGGTGGAGAAGCCCAGCCGAACGCCCTCCGCCGCGAGGCCGGCGAGGTCGCCGAGCAGGTCGACATCGTCGAACAGCGGGCTGTCCTCGGTCAGTGAATGCACCTGATAGAGGTCGATCCGGCCGCCGAGCAGGTCTCGGCTCTGCGCCCACTGGGTCCGCAGTCGGGCACGGGAGTGCTCCTTGACCTCGTGCACGGGCGCGTCGGGACGCCAGTCGGCGACATAGGCGTAACCCCACTTGCTCGACACCGTGACGTCGGTGTGGCCCCGATCGGCGAGCCAGTCCGCCAGGAACTCCTCGGAACGACCGTAGGACCGGGCGACGTCGACCCAGCGGAGTCCCCGCGCGTAGGCGGCGTCCAGCGTCGCCCAGGTCGCCGCCCGCATCGCGGCGACGGTGCGATCAACGGGCAGCTCCCGATCTCGACCCAGATTGATGTAGGCGGGTCGACCGAGGGCGGCCAGGCCCAACGCCAGTCGGGAGATCACCGGGCGCTCAGACGTGTCGGACACGGACGCCACGGTAACGGCAGGCCGTGAGCCCGGCTGAGACGGCACGACGGGTCAGGCCGTCCGACGAGTCGTTCCGACGGGCGCGGCCGGATCGCGTATCGCCCCAGCCTCGCGCGCGGGACCGACCCGCACGGACCGCCCTCGGCCTCGCCTCCCGAGACCGCCCGTCGGCGACACGGGCCCGCCCGGCCGCGTCGAGTCAGGAGGACGCCGGGACGAGCCTCAACGGTCGCCCAGGACCTCGGCGGCCAGCCGCGCGGCCACGTCGCAGGGCGCCTCGTCGTGGGCCAGTCGGACGTCCACGCTGAGCGCCGCGCCGTCGACGTCGACGAGGACGGCGCATCCCTCCGCGGTCGTGCCCTGGGCCGCGGGCAGGCCCGCGATCTCCGTCTCCGCGATCTCGCCGGTGATCAGCGTGTCGGACTCGATCCATTCCGAATACGGCGCACCAGTGACCGCCGTGATCGTGGCACCCTCGAGGTAATCACGATTAGTCCAGTTGCAGGTAGGCCCCTGCGACCGATTGGTGGTGTAATTCCCGGCCGCGTCGGGTAATTCGTCGAGCACCACCTGAGTCGGCTCGTCACAGGCTCGTTTCGTGACGGCGATCAGTTCGTCCTCGGCGGCCTCGACGACACTTCGCGTGTCGGAGTCACCGCCGGGGGCGGCCGAGTCGGCCTCGCTGCACGCCGCCAGGAACAGCAGCAACACCGCCGACGCGCCCACGCTCGCCAACCGAGGATTCGGAATCGACATATCAGCTACCTCTGTGATCGCATCGGGCAATGATGCTCGCCGGACTCGACGACGAACGAATCCCACTCCGTGGACTCGGCCATCGCGGACGACGGCATTCACTCCTACCCGCCACCTCGCCATCGTCACTCGAATGCCGGAAGCGGAGATCACCATACACAGCGAGAAGGCCCGGATAGCAAGGTCGAAAAGAAGTCACCAGATGCGAAATTTTCACCGGCAGGCCGGTCGAGCGCTGACCTGCGTCGTCGATCGATCACTCGACGCACCGAGGTGCCACGGGTACGCGCCCGGCTCGCCCCGCCGGAACAATGCGAGTCATTCACCAGATAGGGACGGCAGCACGCGAGGAATTCGCGACAACGGTGGCGCGGGACGCGACAGGGCCCGCCGCCGATGTCGCCATCGGCGGCGGGCCCGCTGCGCGTGGTTCAGCGTCGCGACGCCGCGGTCACAAGTACTGCCCCGTGTTGGTCGCGGTGTCGATGGCACGTCCGGACTCCTGGTTCTTACCGGTCACCAGGGTGCGGATGTAGACGATGCGCTCCCCCTTCTTGCCCGAGATGCGTGCCCAGTCATCCGGATTGGTCGTGTTGGGAAGGTCCTCGTTCTCGGCGAACTCGTCCACGATGGCGTCCAGCAGGTGCTGGACCCGGAGTCCGGGCTGTCCGGTCTCCAGCACTCCCTTGATGGCGGCCTTCTTGGCCCGGTCGACGATGTTCTGAATCATCGCCCCGGAGTTGAAGTCGCGGAAGTACAGCACCTCTTTGTCACCGTTGGCATAGGTGACCTCCAGGAAGCGGTTCTCGTCGGACTCGGCGTACATCCGCTCGACGGTGTTCTGAATCATCCCCTCGACGCAGGCCTGCTTGTCTCCCCGGAACTCCACCAGGTCGTCGGCGTGGATCGGGAGGGTGGCCGTCAGGTACTTGGAGAAGATGTCCTTGGCGCCTTCGGCGTCCGGACGCTCGATCTTGATCTTCACGTCGAGCCTGCCCGGCCGCAGGATCGCCGGGTCGATCATGTCCTCCCGGTTGGAGGCGCCGATCACGATGACGTTCTCCAGCCCCTCGACGCCGTCGATCTCGCTGAGCAGCTGCGGAACGATGGTCGTCTCGACGTCGGAGGAGACGCCGCTGCCCCTGGTGCGGAAGATCGAGTCCATCTCGTCGAAGAAGACGATCACGGGCGTGCCCTCGGAGGCCTTCTCCCTGGCCCGCTGGAAGATCAGCCGAATGTGTCGCTCGGTCTCCCCGACGAACTTGTTCAGCAGCTCGGGGCCCTTGATGTTGAGAAAGTAGGACTTGGCCTGTTCGTCCGGGCCGCCTCGCGCGGAGACGACCTGCTTGGCCAGCGAGTTGGCCACCGCCTTGGCGATCAGCGTCTTGCCGCAGCCGGGCGGTCCGTACAGCAGCACGCCCTTCGGCGGCCGCAGCTCGTACTCGCGGAAGAGGTCGGCGTGCAGGAACGGCAGTTCCACCGCGTCGCGGATCTGCTCGATCTGCCTGCCGAGACCACCGATGTCGGTGTAACCCACATCGGGGACCTCTTCCAGGACGAGGTCCTCCACCTCGGCCTTGGGCACTCGCTCATAGGCGTAGCCGGCCTTGCTGTCCACCAGCAGGGAGTCGCCGGACTTCAGCGGCGACTCGGCCAGCGGCGCCGCCAGCCACACCAGACGCTCCTCGTCCGTGTGACCCACGACCAGTGCACGACTCGGGCTGTCCTGACCGGGATCGGTCAGAAGCTCGCGCAGAGTGCAGATCTCCCCGATCCGCTCGTATCCGCCCGCCTCCACCACGGTCAACGCCTCGTTGAGGCGCACCGTCTGGCCTAGGGTGAGGTCGCCGATCTCCACAGTGGGCGAGAGCGGGACTCGCATCCGACGGCTGGCGGTGAACACGTCCGCCGTGCCGTCCTCGTGGCCCCGCAGGAAGACCCCGTAGCCGCTCGGCGGCTGCGCGAGGCGGTCGACCTCTTCGCGCAGGGCCATGAGCTGAGTACGGGCGTCCTTGAGGGTGTCCACCAGTTTCGCGTTGCGCTCGGTGAGCTTGTCGATGCGATCCGACGCCTCGGCGAGGCGCTGTTCCATGAGTTGGGACTGTCGAGGAGACTGGGACGACTGGCGGCGCAGCAGTGCCACCTCGTCCTCCAGGAATCGGATCTGCGCAGCAAGCTCGGCGTCGCCACCGGGTCGCTGCTCTTCGCCGCTGTCAGGCCTGCTGCCGGGATGGTCGTGCGGCATCTCGGCACCTCCTCCCGTGCTGGTGGATACCACGGTACCGGCGATCACCGTCCTTGGCGGTGTTGCTCCTGGGTGTGACCCATAAACGCCCGGTCGGCGGGACGAGATACACCGAACAGGCCTATTCGGGCCGCCGAAGCAACTACCGTGCGTCCCCGAGTGACCTTGCACGTTCGGCTGGTCGTTAAGCTTCGACCGGTCACGATGAGGCAGTACCCCGAGGAGAAATGATGACCGTCCCGCCCAACCCCCAAGGCCCTTACGGCGGACAGGGCCCGCAAGGCCAGCCGGGCGGTCAGCCGCCGTACGGCCAGCAGCCGGGCCCGTACGGCCAGGCCCCCCAGGGGGGACAGCCTCCCTACGGCCAGCAGCAGGCCGGGCAGTTCGGGCAGCAGGCCGGGCAGTTCGGGCAGCAGCCCCCGCAGTTCGGCCAGCAGCCCGACGGCTTCGGCGGCCCCGAGGGCGGCGCGCCCAAGAAGAGCCCGCTGCCGTGGATCCTCGCGGGCGGCGGCGTCGTCGTGATCGCCGTCATCGTCGTCCTCATCTTCACCCTGGGGGGTGGTGGCGGCGGCGCGGGCAGCCCGCAGCAGGCCGCGGACGACTTCGCGGCGGCCATGACCGACGGCGACGCCGACCGGATGGCCGAACTCGTCTGTGAGGCCGAGCGCCCGACCGAGGCCCAGATGGAGGAGTTCCGCGCGCAGACGAGTTCGATGACCGACGAGCTCTCCGCGCTCGGTGAAGGCATCTCCGTCAGCTTCTCGGCCGTCAACGTGAGCGAGCCCGCCGACGGCACCGCCACCGCCGAGCTCGCCTTCGAGATCACCGGTCTGGACCCGGAGATGGAGGAGATGATGAGCCAGGGCATGGACGGGATGACGCTCCCCATGGACCTCGTCGACGAGGACGGTTGGCGCGTCTGCGACCTCGGCAACTCCTTCGGCGGATGAGTTCGATCTGATCCTCACCGCGCACTGTTCGGCCGGGCTCCGTCGAGCCCGGCCGTTCGCGTCTCTACGGACCCCTCGCCGGTGTGCACGTGAGAATTTCTCCCACCGGGCGCCGTGCTTCTTCGACGGAAACCCACGCGAGGGCCGGCAGCCCGGATACGGTCGCCCGGCAGCGGCGCGTGTCACGGGACCGATCCGCGTGACAGCACGGATCGGCGCGCTCTGCCCGTTCAGACGTCGACGAGACCTCCGTGAGTCGTAGGAGAGAACATGTCCATGCCGCCTCAACAGCCCGGCCCGTACGGCCAGCAGGGAGGCTGGCAACCCCAGGGCGGACCGCGGTCCGGCGGGTTTCCCCAGCAGCACCCCGGGCAGGGCGGCCCCCAGTCCGGCGGATTCCCCCAGCACCCGCAGCAGTACGGCGGCGGGCAGGGCCAGTACGGGCAACAGGGCCAGTACGGGCAGTACGGCCGGCAGGGGCAGTATGGTCCCCCCGGTTTCGAGCCCGAAGGCCCGCAGAAGAAGGGCCCGCTGCCCTGGATCCTCGCGGGCGGCGCCGTCGTCCTCATCGCCATCGTGGTCGTCCTCGTCTTCACGTTGGGCGGCGATGACGGCGGCGAGGAGAACGCCCAGTCCGGCACGGGCGGCGCCAGCACCTCCGAGGAGGGTTCCGCGCCCGCCGAGGATGACGACGGCGGGAGCGGTCTGCCCGACGGCGGCGGCCTCGCCGCCGGGTCCCCGCAGGAGACCGCGGACGCCTTCGCCGCCGCGCTGACCCAGGAGGACTACATCGCCGCGAACGCCCTGATCTGCGAGGCCGAGCGGGTCTCCGAGGCCGAGGCCTCGCAGCTCGACCTCATGGAGGGCGCCCCGCCGGAGATCGCCGACGCGCAGCCGCAGTTCACGGCGTCCTCGGTGTCGACGCCGTCGGCCGACGGCGTCGTCACCGGCACGATCGAGTTCTCCCTCACCGGCCTGCCGCCGGAGATCGAGCAGAACGCCGAGGAACAGGGCATCGCACTCACCAACGACCTGCCGATCGAACTCGTCGACGAGGGCGAGTGGCGGGTGTGCAGCTTCGGCTGAGCCACCCGGTCCGTCGTCCGTCGCTCTGCTGTCTCCGCGCGGTCGACCAGGCTTGGTTCGGCCCGGCGGCACCGCGAGCTCCGCGAGCACGGCGGCGAACCGGCGGAGCCCGAGCCGTCGCCGTGTGCACCTGAGAATTCTCTGCCGAACCGGTCGACGACTTTCGCCGACCGGTCGCCTGTCAGGGGCGCTCGGCCGATACCGTCGCCTCACGCCGCCGCCCGAACCGGACGCGGATCGGCGTATGCGGGCACCGTCTTCCTGTCGCGGTGCCCGCACGGCCTTTCATCAGTCGTAGGAGACCCCTCATGTCCATGCCACCTCAGCCAGGCCCTTACGGGCCGCCCGGCGGCTGGCAGCAGCAACCCGGCGGACCGCCCTCCGGCGGCCTCCCGCAGCAACAGCCCGGCCCGCAGCAGGGTTGGGGTGCTCCACCGCCTGGCGGCGGCCCCGCGCCCGGCGGCCCGCAGTCCGGCGGACTCCCCCAGCAGCCCGGCCCCGGACAAGGTTGGGGCGGCCCGCAACAGCAGCCGCAGCAGGGCTGGGGCGGCCACCAGCACCAGGGCTGGGGCGGCCCGCAGCAACCCGGACACGGCCCGCAGTACGACCCCGCCGGGCCGGGGGGTCCCGGTGGACCGAAGAAGAGCCCGCTGCCCTGGATCCTCGGCGGCGGCGGGGTACTCGTGGTCGCCTTGATCGTCGTGCTCGTCATCCTCCTGAGCGGCGATGACTCCGACGGCGGCTCGACCGACGCAGGCGGTTCCGGTTCGCCCGGCGACAGCCAGGCCGACGGTGGCGGCGGTGGTGGAGAAGGCAGCGGCGGCGTTGCCGGCAGCCCGGAGCAGACGGCCACGCTGCTGGCCGACGCCGCGACCAATGAGGACTACCAGACCTTCGTCGACCTCACGTGCACGCGGTACCAGGACGAGATGGGCGTCTCCGACATCGAGGACTTCGCCACCGATCTCGATCCCGGGGCGATCGACCCGTCCCTGGCCGCGATCGAGGTCGTGTTCTCCGTGGACTCCGTCGAGCACATCAGCCCGGAGGAGGCCGAGGCCCGGATGCTGATCTCCTACAGCAACGTGCCCGCCGAGATGGCCGACTACATGCCGACCGAGATGGCCATGTTCTTCACCCTCGTGCCCGAGGACGGGCAGTGGAAGGTCTGTGACTACCGGCTGGACGAGAGCACCATGCCGAGCCTGCCGACCTACTGATCAGCGGGCGGACCGACCCTGCGGCGATGCCGCCACGGGGTCGGTCCGCAGGAGCTCAGCCCTTGCTCGGCCGCCGCTGCGGCCTCGGCGCCGTCACGCCGTCGGCGAGGCGCCTGGCGGTGAGCAGGAAGGCCGTGTGGGCGACCATCCGATGTTCCGGCCGCACCGCGAGCCCGACGACGTGCCACGGGCGCACGAGGGTCTCCCAGGCCTCCGGCTCCGTCCAGCACTGCTGCTCACGCAGCGCCTCGGTGATCCGGGACAGCTGAGTGACCGTCGCGACGTAGACCACGAGGACGCCGCCCGGGATGAGGTTCGCCGCGACGACGTCGAGCATCTCCCACGGCCCCACCATGTCCAGGATGACGCGGTCCACCGGCCCGCCGTCGTAGTCGGCCAGGTCGGCCACGTGCAGGGACCAGTTGTCGGGTTTGTCACCGAAGAACCGCCGCACGTTGCGGTCGGCGTGGTCGGCGTGGTCCTGACGGATCTCATAGGAGGTCACCGAGCCCTCGGAGCCGACCGCCCGAAGCAGCGAGCAGGTCAGGGCGCCGGAGCCCGCGCCCGCCTCCAGCACTCGCGCGCCGGGGAAGACGTCGCCCCACATCAGGATCTGCGCGGCGTCCTTGGGATAGATGACCTGGGCGCCTCGCGGCATCGAGAGCGTGTAGTCGGCCAGCCGGGGGCGTAGCGCCAGGTACGAGGTCCCGCCGCCGGTCGACGTCACCACCGAGCCCTCCGGGGCACCGATGAGCGCGTCGTGAGCGAGCCTGCCTCGGTGGGTGTGGTACTCCCCGCCCTCTTCGAGCACCACGGTGTAGTGCCTGCCCTTGGGGTCGGTGAGCTGTACCCGGTCGCCGATCTGGAACGGGCCGCTGACGCTGCTCACTGGTGTCGAACCTCCTGCGATGATCTAGGAAGCCGCGTGCCGGTCCGGGTCGACCTGCTCGACGAGCGGCGGATCGGGCCGGACCGGGCATCGGCTCCACGACTGCGCCGCACGGCGTGCGGCGGCGCTGATGGTCGCAGACCGGCGTCCGTCTCCCACGCGGAACCTCCCTGTCGGCCGCCCCGTCCGCGAGCCGTGCGGCCTCGGTCGGCCGAGAGGCGGTGCCGATCCGCCGCCTCGATCGGGCCGAGTCGATCAACCTCGATCAACCCGTGTCGATCAACCCGCGTCGAGTGCCGCCCGCAGATCCTCCCGCCGGAGCACCCCGCACGGTCGCCCGTCGGCGTCGACGACGAGGAACTGCCAGGCCGACGTGCTCAACACCCGCTCGACGATCTCCTCCCCCGACTCCGAGTCCAGCACGACGTTCTCCGCGGTGATCGCCTCGGTGGCGTATTCGGCAGGCGAGGACGGCGACACCCTCGCCAGTTCCTCGGCCGTCCGGCGGTCCAGCAGACCGACGGCGACGCCGTCCGCCCGCACCAGCACGACGCCGCGGCCCGCGGAGGCGGCCAGCGCATCGGCCACCGGGCTCTCGGAGGGCAGCTGCAGGACCGGTCGGGTCAGTTCCGCGAGCCGAAGCTCCGGCGGCCACATCCGCCTGCCGACGACCGCGAGCTCCGCGCCGATGCCCATCGCGATGAACCAGATCATGATCACGCAGGCACCGAGCCGCAGCCAGCGATCATCGCTGCCCGCGAGGAGACCCGCCGCCGCCCACCATGCGAGCAGCACCGCGACGAGCGTCCCGCCGACCGCCGCCGCCCTCGTGCCGGTGGCCCGTCGCCCGCTCACCGCCCAGACGGCCGCGCGCAGCACCCGTCCACCATCCAGCGGCAGACCCGGCAGCAGGTTGAAGGCCCCGACGACGGCGTTGGCCACGGCGACCTGGGCGACGAGCAGCCAGAGCACCCCGCGCGGCTCGATGAGCGGCAGGAGCCCGGCGAAGAAGGCGGCGAGCACGAGGGACACCGCAGGCCCCGCCGCGGCGATCAGGCCTTCCTGACCGGCCTTGGCCGGGGTCCGGACGAGTTCCGCGGCTCCACCGAGGAACTGGAGCCGAATGCGACGGACCGGCAGGCCCAGGCGCAGCGCCACGAAGCAGTGTCCGAGCTCGTGCAGCAGGACCGAGACACCCAGCAGCAGCGCGAAGGCCGCCGCCAGCAACGCCGAGACGGCCAGCCCGGTGTCGGGGAGCAGCCTGCGTACCAACGGGGTGTACAGGGCGACGATCAACAGGGAGATCAGCCACCAGGACGGGGCCAGCAGGACCGGCACGCCGCGCACGCGAAGCAGCAGCAGTCCCGACACCGAACCCGCTGGCGCGGCGGGGCTGCTGGCGGCGGGCATCTGGGCAGCCTAGAACGCGCGGGGTGAGGCGGCAGTGCGTCGGGGTCATCCGCTGCCGCCGGATCTCGTGGCGGGGACCGCCGACACGGCCGCGGCGGCACCGAACGGAGGCCGGCCGGTAGGACGGCGGCAGGCACGCGGTCGGAGCGGACAGGCGGACAGACGGGCAGATCGGTGAGCCGCGACACCCGCGGCACGGCTTCACGCCCGCCACGGGCCTCCCGCCGGGCCGGGCGTCGTCCGGATGAGCCGTGACGCTCCTCGCGCCGTGATCGGGTGGTCGGTCGGGTGTCCTAGGGTGCGCTGCATGACGGACACGGCGGGCACGAGCATCGACGCGGGCCGAACTCCCACGGGCACCGTCCGGAGACCTGCGCTGTCGCCCTCGCGGGCGGGCGACTTCAAGCAGTGTCCCCTGCTGTACCGCTTCCGAGCGGTGGACCGACTGCCGGAGAAGCCGACGAAGGCACAGGTACGGGGAACCGTCGTGCACGCCGTCCTGGAGCGACTCTTCGCCCTGCCGGTGGACGAGCGGCTGCCCGAACGCGCCGAGGCACTGCTGGAGCCCTGCTGGCGGGAGCTGTCCGCCGAGCAGCCCGCCTGGACCGCGTTGTTCACCGGCCCGGACGATCCGGCGCTCGCGGAGTGGCTCGGATCGGCGCGCAGGCTGCTGGCCGGCTACTTCGAACTGGAGGACCCCCGCAGGCTGGAACCGGAGGCCTGCGAGCTGCTGGTGGAGACGGAACTGGACTCCGGCGTGCTGCTGCGCGGCTATATCGACCGGATCGACGTCGCTCCGACCGGTGAGATCCGCGTGGTGGACTACAAGACCGGCGCGGCGCCGCGCGCGATCGGCGAGGGCAAGGCGCTCTTCCAGATGAAGTTCTACGCGCTGGCGCTGTGGCGACTGCGCGGCGTGGTGCCTCGCCAGCTCCGGCTGATGTACCTGGCCGATCGGCAGTCCCTGTCCTACACGCCCGACGAGGCGGAGCTCCGCCGCTTCGAGCGCACCCTGGACGCGATCTGGCAGGCCATCCTGCGCGCAGGCCGGACCGGCGACTTCCGCCCCAATCGCAGCAGGCTGTGCGACTGGTGCGATCATCAGGCCTTCTGTCCTGAGTTCGGTGGGACGCCCCCGACCTATCCCGGCTGGCCGGAGCCGATCGCACCCGACGAGACCCCGTTGGACCGCGCCGACTGACCTGCGACCCGTCGCACGACGTCGACACGCCGGGATGCTCCGGTCTTCCGGCGGAGCGCCGCATCGACGGAGGACGGCGAGATCGGTCTCTGTGAGTTCGCGTGTCGTCGAGAGGGGCGCTCATGCTCGCCATGCTGGCCACGGCGATGTTCGTCGCGTTGGTCCTGCTGTTCGGGACGATGGCGCGTCGTCTGCTCGGCATCCGCTTCAGCCGGTTCCGCGCGGTGGTCGCCGGGCTGCTGGCGCTGACCATCGGCGGCCCGCTCGTCAACGCCATCGCGGGCCCGTCGTACGAGCGCGACCCCGGAGTCATGCTGCTGCTGCTCGTGCTGGCCACCGCCTGTGCCGTGCTGGTCGCGATGATCTTCCTCGTCCTGGCGGAGGCGTTCGTGCCGAGCGGCTCGATGCCCCGCGTGATGGACTGGCTGCCCGCGCTGCGACGGCGGATCGCCAGGACCAGCCGCTACACCCGGTTGAGCGCGATCGCCGTCCGCCATGGACTCGGCCCGTATCTGCGTGGCCGAGGCGATGCCGCGCCCGCCTCGACGGGCGGCAGGCAGCGACTGGCCCGCTCGCTGCGCGCCGCCTTGGACGAGGGCGGCGTCACCTTCGTCAAGCTGGGCCAGGTGCTGTCGACGCGACAGGACCTCCTCGCCCCCGAGTTCGTGGAGGAGCTGTCGGGCTTACAGGATCGGGCGACCCCGGTGCCGTGGGAGCAGATCGAAGGCGTCCTCACCGCCGAGCTGGGCAGGCCCGTCGGCGAGGTCTTCGCCGAGTTCGACCACGAGCCGCTCGCGGCGGCGTCGATCGCGCAGGTGCACGTGGCTCGGCTGCGCACCGGTGAGGAGGTGATCGTCAAGGTCCAGCGGCCGGGAATCCGGACCACGGTCGAGCGGGACCTCGACATCGTCACCCGCCTCGGTCGCTCGCTGGAGCGGAGCACACGCTGGGGACGTTCGCTCGGCGTCGCGGAGCTGACCGAGGGCTTCGCCGAGGCGCTGCGCGAGGAGCTGGACTTCCGCATCGAGACCGCCAACATGGCCTCGGTGGTCGCGGCCGCACGGGTCCGGACCGACGCGAGCGTGCTGTACCCGATTCCGCACGAGCGGCTGTCAGGCGAGCGGGTGCTGGTGATGGACCGGTTGCCGGGCCGGTCCCTGCGACGGGCGAGCTCGATGATCGACGAATCGGGCTGGGACCGCGCCGAGCTGGGGAAGTCACTGCTGCACTGTGTGCTCCGACAGATCATGTTCGACGGGATCTTCCACGCCGACCCCCATCCGGGCAACGTCATGGTCACCGAGGAGGGCAGGATCGCGCTGCTGGACTTCGGCTCCGTGGGCAGGCTGGACGGCCTCACCCGCGACTCGCTGGCGCAGCTGCTGCTCGGGCTCAACACCGGCGACGCCTCCACGGTGGCCGATGCGCTGCTGGCTGTGGTGGAGCGGCCCGACGACGTGGACGAGCAGCGGTTGGAGCGGGCGCTCGGTCAGTTCATGGCCCGCCATCTCAGCGCGGGGATGACGCCGTCCGCGCAGATGTTCGTCGACCTCTTCGGCATCGTCTCGCACCACGGTCTGGCGGTGCCCCCGCAGCTCGCCGCGGTGGCACGGGCGCTGGGCACCCTTGAGGGCACCCTCCAGGTCCTGGACCCTCGGTTCGACCTGGTCGCGGAGGCGCGGAGCTTCGGCGAGGAGACGCTGGCCGCGCAGGGCACCGCCGGGTCGCTGAAGGAGACCGCCAAGAGCGAGCTGCTCGCCATGATGCCCATGCTGCGCAGGCTGCCCCGGCGGCTGGACCGGATCTCCGACTCGCTGGAGCAGGGCAGACTCAGCGTCAACGTACGGCTGTTCGCCGACGAACGGGACCGGCGGTTCGCCACGGGGCTGGTACACCAGGTCCTGTTGACCCTGCTGGGCATCACCAGCGGGCTGATCGCGGTGATGCTGCTCGGGCTGCGGGGCGGTCCACAGGTGATCGAGGGCGAACTGTCGATGTACGCCGTGTTCGGCTACTGCATGCTCGTCATCGCCTCGGTACTCGTGCTGCGGGTGCTGGTGACGATCTTCCGGACCGATCGCGGACCGGAGCAGGCACGCAGACGGTGACGGGGCGCGGGCGAGACGGCTCTTCTCAGTCGGTCGCCGCGCCGTCGCGCGCCTCGGGGAAACACTCGGCGGCGAAGCCGGTGGTCGTCGTGCCGACGCCGAACCACGGGCGGTCCGCCCGCGAGTCGTCCCGATCAGCCCGGATATCCGCCTGCCGAGGCAACCGTCGTGTAGTGCTCGACGGTCGGGAACGGGTCGTGGAAGTGGTGCAGCAGCTCGCGCCACCTCGGATAGTCGGGTCCCTGTCGGAAGCCGACCGTGTGATCCTCGAGGGCGGCCCATCGCACCAGCAGCAGGTACCGGCTCGGTCGCTCCAGGCAGCGACTCAGTTCGAGGCCCAGGAAGCCCGGCGATGCGGCGATGAGCGGCCGGGCCTCGGCGAAGGCGTGTTCGAACTCGACCTCGCGGCCGGGGATCACATCGAGGGTGGCGCTCTCCAGAATCACCTCGTCATCATCGCTCGCCCGTTCGCGAGGACACGCCGGCGTCTCCGACGCCCGAGCCTCCGCACCCGGGAGTCTCCCGACGCGAGGGCTCTCGCGACGCGATCTTCCGGTCGACTGTTCTCGTCCGGGCAGTGACACGTGACAGATCGGCCGGCTACAGTGCGGGCATGCGTCCGTTCCCCGAGCCGCCTCCTCTGCCGTTGTACGGGGAGGATCACGACCGAGGAGACCTCGCACCCTGAACCGACGACGAGCAGGCCGCGCCGCTCGTCCCGCCGACACTCCTTCTCACCTCACCCGTTCAGGGAGCTTCGTCATGCCCGAGTCCACCCCGCCCGTCCACGCCTTGATCGACGCGCTGCCCAAGGTCGAACTCCACGTCCACCTGGAGGGCTCGCTCGCCCCGACGACCCTGTTGACCCTGGCGCGCAAACACGATCTGCCCGCCATCCCGTCGACGCTGGACGCGCTGCGTGAGTGGTACGCCTTCCGCGACTTCCCACACTTCATCGACGTCTATCTGGCCTCGGTCCAGGCGCTGCGGGACGAGGAGGACTTCGCACTGCTCGCCGTGGAGACCGCACGCGACCTCGCCCGGCAGAACGTGCGGTACGCCGAGGTCCATCTCAGCCTCCTCAACCACCTGGAACGTGACGTGCCCGCCGAGGTCGTCTTCGCCGGCGTCGAGGCGGGGCGCAGGCAGGCTGAGCAGGAGCACGGGATCACGCTGCGCTGGATTCCCGACTTCCCCGGTCATTACGGCGTCGAGGCAGGGGAACAAGCGCTCAGGGAGACCCTCGCCGTCGGCCCGGACTCCGTGATCGGCTTCGGCGTCGGCGGCATCGAGGTCGAACGCGACCAGTTCGCCGACATCTTCGCCAAGGCCAGGGCCGCCGGGCTGCACAGCCTGCCGCACGCGGGCGAGACCCACGGCCCGGACCGGGTCTGGTCGGCGATCCGGGCCCTGCGCGCCGAGCGCATCGGACACGGCATCGGCAGCATGCGGGACCCGGAGCTGGTCGCCTACCTGCGGGACACGCAGCTCCCGGTCGACGTCTCGCCGACGTCGAACGTGGCGACCCGCATGGTCGCGACCGCGGCGGAGCACCCGCTGCCTCGGATGCTCGACGAGGGCGTCTTCGTCACGCTCAACTCCGACGACCCGCCGATGTTCGGCACCGACCTGACCAACGAGTACCGCACCGCCCATGAGATCGGGCTGTCCCCGGAACAGCTCGTGCGGCTGGCCCGCAACGGCGTCTCCGCGTCCTTCCTCGCCGAAGACCGCAAGGCCGCCCTGCACGCCGAGATCGACTCGGTGTTCGCCCGCTGGCAGGCCGACGAGAACTGAGCCGCCAAGCCTGCCCGTCGATCGAGCCGCGCTCGAC
Organism: Actinoalloteichus hoggarensis; assembly: GCF_002234535.1. Taxonomy (NCBI): domain Bacteria; kingdom Bacillati; phylum Actinomycetota; class Actinomycetes; order Pseudonocardiales; family Pseudonocardiaceae; genus Actinoalloteichus; species Actinoalloteichus hoggarensis. Next base: position 2,758,083 of record NZ_CP022521.1, on the reverse strand, counting down.
GGCGGGCGGGCTGCCGCTCGTCAGTCGGCCACGGTCCCCAGTCAGGCGGGATCCCCAGTCAGGCGGGGTCCCCCAGTCGGAACGGGTTCGGCGAACCCGCGCGGGCGCCGAGCAGGACCCGCGCGAGCGCCGTCGTCACAGTCGGCAGAACCGGATGTCCGAGGCGAGGATCGCCTTGGCACCGAGGACCGCGAGCCGGTCCATCACCTCGTTGGCCTGCTTCCTGGGCACCATCACCCGCACCGCGTTCCAGTCCTGCTCGGCGAGCGTCGAGACCGTCGGCGACTCCAATCCGGGGGCGATGCGGATCGCCTCCGGCAGCAGGGCGGCGGGGCAGTTGTAGTCGAGCATCAGGTACTGCTGCGCGATCACCACGCCCTGCAGCCGGGCGGCGAGCTGTGTCCTGGCCGGGCTGTCCTCGGTGTCCAGGCCTTCGAGCAGGACGGCCTCGGAGACGCAGATCGGGGCGCCGAAGGCGACCAGGCCGTGCTGCCGGAGGGTGACGCCCGACTCGACGACGTCGGCGACGGCGTCGGCGACGTCCAGCTGCACCGAGATCTCCACGGCGCCCTCCAGGCGGATGACCTCGGCCTCCACACCGTGTCGGAGGAGGTCGCCGCGGACCAGCCGCGGATAGGAGGTGGCGATCCGCTTCCCTGCCAGGTCGGCGACCGTCCACTCGCGACCTTCGGGGGCCGCGTAGCGGAACGTGGAGCCGCCGAACCCGAGACCCAGCCGTTCCTTGACCGGCGCCTCGGAGTCCAGCGCCAGGTCACGGCCGGTGATGCCCATGTCCAGCCGACCGGAGCCGACGTAGACGGCGATGTCCTTCGGACGGAGGAAGAAGAACTCGACCTCGTTGACCGTGTCGAGCACGGTGAGATCCTTGGGGCCGGGCCTGCGACGGTAGCCCGCCTCGGCCAGCATCTCCGACGCCTTCTCGGCGAGGGCGCCCTTGTTGGGGATGGCGACGCGCAACATGTGCTGACTCCTCCGGCTCACAGGTGGCGGTACACGTCGGCGGTGTCGATCCCACGACCGATCATCAACACCTGAAGTCGGTAGAGAAGCTGCGAGATCTCCTCGGCGAGCCGCTCGTCGGACTCATGCTCGGCGGCGATCCAGACCTCGCCCGCCTCCTCCAGCACCTTCTTGCCCTGTGCATGGACCCCGGCATCCAGGGCGGCGACGGTGCCGGACCCGGCGGGGCGGGTGGCGGCGCGATCACGTAGTTCCGCGAACAGCTCGTCGAACGTCTTCACGAGTCCCGATCCTCGCATCCCGGTGCGGGGGCCGCCCCGCTCACCCCGTCGACAGGCGAGACAGGCGGGCGACAGGCGGGGCGTCGGCGGGCACGTCGCCGGAGAATCGGGCCGCCACTGCGGCTGCACGGGCACCGCACCACGTGCGTGATCGGCGCCGGTTCACAGATGCGCAAGCCAGGCAGGCACGTCGAATCGGCTCCACCGGTCTGCCCCGCCGAGGCGGGACAGACCGGCGGTGCCTGATCGTCTGGTGGTCAGGACACCATGGCGGTGTCCATCCCACGGTGGGCGTCAGCCGTCCTCACCGACGTCCCCGGTCGTCGTCGGCTCTGTACGACTGGTCATCGCCTCAGAAGCACCACAAGGTGACCTGCGCGTTGTACGACAGGCCGACGGGGGTGACGAAGCTGCTGGTGACGCTGCACTGCCACCGCTGCCAGCCGCCGAAGATCCAGGCCTGGTTGTAGGCCTGCTCCTGCGCCTGGAACAGCGCCAACGACTCGGTGGAGCCGAAGCCGTACCCGTAGTAGAACTCGTGGGCCGCGGTGACCTCGCCCGCGACGGAGGCCGCCGAGACGGACGTGCCGCCGTCGGGAACCGCGGCCGCGGCCGGTGCCGCCGAGGCGACGGCTCCGCCGCCCAGGGCCAACGCCCCGGCCAACACGGTCGAGACGAATGCGCGTCGAACACTGTTCATGACGAATTCCTCCTGATCACTGGTGCGATGACCCGACGGGAGCACCCGCCGGGGGACGACTGAACGGGCTGGCACCGTCGCCTGGGCGACGGGCGACGCCACCGACTGTCATGGCCGTCGTCGGCCCGGTCGCCCAGGCCGACGACGCCGAGACTCGACGGCCGCGGCACGGCTCGACGGGCGGGGATGACTCGAGTCGGCGGGGTTCCGGCAGGCTGGAGTGAACGGTCGACCGGCACACCCGCCGGCGACGCCCGCGCGGCCGGCCACCGGCTCACCAGCAGATCAGCGTGACCCGCGCGTTGAACGTGTTCCCACTCGGGACGACCCAGCTGCTGGTGACGGAGCACTGCCACCGCTCCCAGCCTCCGTGCAGCCAGGCCTGGAAGTAGGCCTGTTCCTGCGCCTGAAGCAGGGCGGCAGACTCGGTGAAACCGAAACCGCTGCCGTAGTACCACTCCTGCGCCACCGCGACGTCGGTGGAGACCGACACGGCCGAAGCGGACGGCGCGCCCTCCGCAGTGGCGGGCGCGGCGGAGGCCATCGCCCCGCCGCCCAGGGCCAACGCCCCGGCCAACACGGTCGAGACGAATGCGCGTCGAACACTGTTCATGACGAATTCCTCCTGATCACTGGTGCGATGACCCCCCGACGGGAGAACCCGACGGGGACGACGGAAAGGCGCGGGCACCGCCGTGCCCGGTGCCGGACGACGGGACCGGGCGGCCGCGGTCGTTCGCCAGCCCGGTCTCCCTGGCGAGGAACGCCAGCGTCTCGGCGGCCACGGCGACGGCACGACGACGGGAGTGCTCGACATGGCCGGAGGCGGCCAGCGAGCGGTAGAGGATCGGTCTGCCCTCGGGGTCCGCGTGCTGCATCGCCGCACACATCTTGCGGGCGTGCATCGGGTGCACCCGGGTGTCCTGCTCGGCGGCGACGAACAGGGTCGCGGGATAGTGCACGCCGGGGCGGACCCGGTGATAGGGCGAGTAGGCGAGGAGCGCGCGGAACTCCGCGCCGTCCTGGACGCTGCCGTACTCCTCTCGCCAGAGCGGGCCGAGACCGAACAGCTCGGAGCGGATCATGTCCAGCACCCCGCCGCGCGAGACCCCTGCGGCGAACAGGTCGGGCCGCTGGGTCACGGCCGCCCCGACGAGCAGCCCGCCGTTGCTCGACCCGAGGACGCCGAGCCGATCGGGCGAGGTACGGCCCTCCGCGATCAGCCACTCGGCGGCGGCGTGGAGGTCGTCGAAGGTGTTCTGCTTCCGCTCCCTCGTCCCCGCCCGATGCCAGGCCGCGCCCTCGTCGCCGCCGCCGCGCACGCAGGCGATCGCCACGAGGCCGCCCTCGGCCACCCAGGCGAGCAGCTCCGGGTCGTAGGCGGGCACGGCAGGGATGCCGAAGCCGCCGTAGGCGGTGAGCAGGGTGGGCAGCGGGCGTGGCGACGTCGCCGTGAGGTCGGCGGTCCTGCCCAGCAACACGAGGCGTATCGAGGTGCCGTCGGCCGATCGACAGCGGAGCCGCCGGGTGCCCACGGTCGGAACCGAGCGGGCGGCGGATCGGGTGGCGGGACGACAGAAACCGGTGACGAGGTCGCACCGCACTTCGCCGGGCGGCGTGACGAAGTCCGTGTAGCCGAGCCGGACCTCCCGAGGCCCGGTCTCCGCGATCCGGGTGATCCGCCCGGCCCCGGGCAGCGCGACGGTCCGGAGTCTGCGGCCCGACGCCCGATCATGCAGCGACGCCTCGTGGACACCGTCGAGCAGGCGGAGCACCACGAGCACGGGCGAATGCTCGAGGACGGTCACCGAGGTCAGCGTGGCGTCGGGCAGGGCGGGCACCACCTCACGCCAGCGGTCGGGACGCGGGTCCCCCGGCTCGACCCGACACAGCCGTCGGGTCGGCGCCCGGTGGCTGGTCAGCAGGTACAGCAGCCCGTCCGGCCCGACCTCGGCGTGGGTGCGCGCGTCCACTCCCTCGGTGACGCGGCGGAGCAGGGGCCCGGGCGGGACGGCGCCCGCAGGCTGCCCGGCGGCGAGGTCGGCGAGGTCGGCGATCCAGACCTGGTTGCCGCCGCCCGCGGCGATGCCACAGTGCAGGAGAAGCCATCGTCCCCGGTCGATCCGAACGGAGATCGACGCGGCCCCCTCGGTTGCTCGGGCGATCGCCGCGAGGAGGTCCGGCGACACGGCGTTCGGTGCCGCTGCGGGATCGAAGGCCGCCGGGCCGGGGGCCGCGGGGTCGAGGGCGACCGGGTCGACCGCAGGCCGGGAGACGTCCCCGTCCTCGTGTCCACTCGTCGGCGTGTGGACGGCCGCCGAGGCATGATCTTCCGTGCCGAGGCGGTGCAGCACGACGTCGGGGCTGGTCCCCGCCGACGCGACGGACTCCGGCGTCTGCGCCACGAAGAAGAACGCCGAGCCGTCGGGCAGCCAGGCGATCGAGGAGTACCGGACGGGTCCGATCGGGCCGTCGAGGACGGTGCCGGTGTCGGCGTCGATCACGAGGAGCCGTCCGTACTCGACGCCGAGCCGGGAGAGCTGACACACCACCCGGCGTCCGTCGGGCGACGGCGTGACCCGGTGCAGCACCGTGTGACCATCGGGGTCGAGGCGCCTGGGATCGCAGAGGATCACGACCACGCCGTCGGGACGGCGCATCCGCAGCATGCCGCGGTCGCCGTCGCCGTGCGGCGGCAGGAACTCGCGGTCGCCGACCCGGATCGGCGTGGGCGCGGGCGGCGTCTCGTCCACCGCGAGCCGCGCCGCGAGACGGTCGCGCACCTCGCAGTCTTCGAAGTAGGCGTCGACGAGTCGGGACTGCGCGCGGGTCCACGCCAGGGTGTCCTCGGTGTCACGCTCCAGTCCGCGATACGGATCGGGCACGATCCGCCCGTGCAGCACGTCGACGTCGCCGCCTCGGGCGGCGGGCGGGTAGGCGGTCATCGGGCGCCCCCCGGCCGGGTGTCCGCCGCCGGATCGACCGGCACTGCCTCGGCGGTTCGGCGGGCGCCGGACGCAGCGGCCGTGCCGGGGACACGTGCGGCGGACCGCACGACGTCCTCGGCCCCGCCCACGCCTGTCCCCCGTTCGACGGCCTGGGGAGCGGCCGTCGACGTCGCCGGGTCGGCCGCGGGCGGGCGAGCCGGGCCCTGCGCCGCCACCGTCTGCGCCGCCACCGTCTGGGGCCCGGCGCCGTACCGGGCGGCGGGCAGCAGGAACAGGGCGAGCAGTCCGAGGACGGCGGCCGCCCACAGGGTCGGTCGGATGCCGATGATCTCGGAGACGAAGCCCGCGGTGACCGAGCCGATGATGAAGGCCAGGGTGCCGACGAGCTGGAAGCTCGCCGAGAACCGACCCAGCACCTCCGCCCCCAGCTCGCGACCCGCGAAGCCGACCATGCCCACGTTGGCCACCGCGCCGCAGAAGATCGGCAGGCCCAGACCCAGCGCGGCCACCACCATCGCCACCGGCAGCGGCCCCGCCGCGAGCGGCAGCAGGGCGGTGGCCGCGGCGACGCCCGCGAAGCCGACCGTGGCCAGTCGTTGCGGGGTCACGCGGTCGGCGAGCCGAGCGGCCAGCAGGCTGCCCGCCAGTCCGCCCAGGCCGCTCACGACGAACAGCGCGCCGTACCAGAGCGCGGGCACCCCGAGCACGGTGAGGATGAACAGCGCGGTCAGCGCCGCGACCATGCCCCGCATCAGCTGGCTGACGGCGAGGAACGGCGCGAGCCTGCGCAGGTACGGACTGTCCCGGATCGCCGCGAATCCGACGAGTAGATCGGCGGGACGCACTCGTCTGCCGGTGGGCGGAGTCGGCCGTTCCGGGGCGGCGATGCGCAGCAGGCACAGCGCGCTGATCAGGCGAGTCGCGACGTTGATCAGCAGCGCGCCGATCGGGCCGGTGATCGCGATGAGCGGGCCCGCGAGTCCCCGTCCGGTGAGGTCGCCGACGAACTCGCCGCTCTGCAGGTGGGCACGGGCCCGGGTCTGTCCCTCCCGGTCCACGATGCTGCCGAGGTGGGCGAAGTAGACGGCCTCCGTGAGGGCGCCGAGGCAGCCCAGGACGAAGGCGAACGCGGCCAGGAGCGGGATGTCCACCCAGTCCCCCGCGACGCCGAGCGCGACGATCCCGACGGCACAGCAGCCGAGGAGTTCGGCGCCGATGAGCCAGGGTCGCTTGCGCGGCAGCCGATCCGCGAGGGTGGCCAGTGGCAGGCCGAACAACAGGACGCTGAGACTGCCCGCCGCCGTCAGCAGGCCCATCTGGCCGCCGGTGGCTCCCACGGCATGCACGGCGATGAGGGGTACGGCGACGGCGGTGAAGGCGGAGCCGAGACTCGTGCTGGTCTGCCCGACCCAGTACAACCGCAGATCCCGCGACATCTCGGTCCTTCCCCGGTGATCATGACCAGCCCCCGCGAGGCTCGGGTGGTGGGACCCGAGCCCCGCAGGTCGCCGGATCACCTCGTTTCGACGTTGCAGCAGCCGATGCTCAAGGAGCTGCACGGGATCAGTTCGCTGTCGCTGTCGTCGGCAAGCTGCTGAAGCGCCAGGATCTCGGTCATGTGGTCTCACCCCCCTCCCGCTGATCGAGGGTGAAGAACTGGCCGGTGGGGCCGTGCACGACGCGGCTGAGCGCCAGCAGGACGCCTGCCGAGCCGCTGTGCAGATCGGCCGAGTACCGCGTGGTGGCGCTGCCCAGTACGCGGAGACCGTCCGGATGCCGGACCACGTGCTTGACCAGGCCGCCCGCCAGTCGGGGAACCAGGTCCGCGGCCTCGCCGGCGTGGGCGAGCCCGGCCAGGTCCGCGTAGTCGGCCCAGGCGTAGACGGCGCCCGCCAGGCCCTGGTACAGGCCGGGGTCGACGGCGCAGCTCAGGGCACAGTCCGCCGCGATCCTCGGCAGCGCCTCGGCGCAGCGCTCGTCGCCGGTGGCGCGGACGTACCTGGCCAGCACCGGGGTCACCCCGGCCGAACCCACGCTCAGGAAAGGCAGCTGTCTCCGGAGCTCGGCATGCTCGACGAAGGAGAGATCACCGGTCGGCATCTCGATCGCCCCGTCCAGCTCGGCGTGCAGGAGCGTCAGGCCCGCCCGCCGGAAGCTCTCGTCTCCGGTCTCATCGGTTAGGTGATGCAGGAACAACGCCACCCCGGCGCGCCCACGCAGCAGCCCCTGCAGCGACTTCCCGAGCACCGCCGTCGGATCGTCGAGGTCCCGGATCAGCTCGCCCAGCTCCGCGGCGGATTGGAGCCGCTTCTCGTCGCCGGTGTAGCGGTGGAGGGCGAGCTGCGCCGTTCCCACTCCGGCCGCACCGCCCTCGAGGGTGATCACACCGCGCGTCAGCTCATGGCGTCCCGCGTGGTCGATCAGCTCCAGCGCCTCGTCCAGCGCGCCGGTCTCGGCCAGGACCCAGGCCACGCCCGCCGTGCCGACGTGCAGGCCGGGCGCGAGACGGTCCCGCTCCGCGAGCGCCTCTCGACGGAACCGGGCGGAGACCTCCTCGGGTATCGCGATGCCCGCGTGGTGCAGGGCGTGGATCACGCCCGCGGTGCCGTAGGCGACGCAGACCATGTTGGTGCCGTAGGCCCGAGGAGAGGGCGGGAACAGCCAGTCCGTCCGCTCGGGACGCGCCATCGCCAGCAGACCGGCCCCGAGATCCTCGACCAGCTCGCGCAGGCACCGCGTCGGGTGCTCGTCGAGATCGGCGGCCGTGGGCAGCCCTCGATGTTCCCGCGCCCGGGCCACGAGCTGGGGAACACCCGGACCCACGTCGCGGGAGCGGCTCGGATCGGGGCGTGTCATCGCCCCGGCCGTGCCGTAATACCGCAGGGCGGCAGCCCACAGCACGTCCTGGGCGGGCTCGTCGAGGTCGTCCAGGCCGAGGTCCCGCCGCAGCAGCTCGGCACGCCCGGCTCCGTCGACCTGCATGAGCTTCTGCAGGGGGAAGAGCAGCACGAGCGCCAGCGCGGCGAATCCGTAGTCGTCGGAGTCCACGCCCGCGTCGACGAGGGCCTGCGGCGGCGAGAACCCCTCGGTGCCCATCTTCAGCTCGGGCCCGGTCAGCGACGACGTCGCCTCGAAGTCCACCAGCCGCACCGCGTCGTCGGGGCCGATCAGAACGTTGCCCGGACTGAGGTCGCCGAACCGCCTGCCCTGGGCGTGCAGGCGATCCAGCACGGCGCGCAGTGCGGCGAGGACGCCTGCCGCGCGGGCCAGGTACGCGGTCCGCTCCGCCCGCGTGGCCGCAGGCCTGATCATCCGGTTGTACCGCCCGGCCCACGTCCACAACGGCGTTCCGGGCACGTGCTCGGTGACCAGGAACTCGTGTTCCCAGGCGCGGAAGTACTCGAGCGGCTCGGGCGCCAGTCCCGGATCGACCGCGTGCAGGTCGACGAGGGTCCGATGCTCGCGACGCAACCGGGTCTGCGCGTCGACGCGGTCCCAGGTGTAGCCGTTGTGCGCGCGGGCCTCCTTGATGAACACCGTGCGACCGGTCTTCTCGTCCACCGCCCGGTAGCTGCCCCCCGCGTTGCTGTGGCGGATGGCCGCGGTCACCCGATAGCGCCCGCCGAGCAGCACCGAGCCCGTGTGCGGGGACGGCTCCGCCTCGATGAAGGGATCGACGACGCCGTCGGGCAGGGTGAAGAACGGGCGCCGTACGTCGGCGATCTCCCGGCCCGCGGCGTCCACCAGGATCGGCTCGCGCGAACCGTCGGCGAGCAGTCGATCTCGCGGCGAGAAGGCGCCGTATCGGTAATGAACGGAAGCCGAGTCGCGATAACGTCGATCGGTGAGGATGTGCGGCGCCTCGGCTCCTCGGCGCCGTTCGACGAGCCGGTCCAACACGCGACGTGCGCTTTCCACGTCCGTCGGATAGACGGCGCAGAACTTGCCCGACTGCGGACGTGGGCCGTGTTTATGGTGCAGGGCCAGGAAGAACTTCTCGGCGGCGATGTGCTTGAAGCGCACCTGCTCGTCGAAACAGATCTCGGCGACCGCGTCGAGCGTCGACTGAGCGGAGAGCAGCCCGCTGGAGACGTGGATCTTCCAGCCGTGCTCGACGGCGGGGACACCCGGCGCGGACCAGTCCAGCCAGCAGTCTCGTGGCCGTCCGGCCCAACCGGGCCGCACCGAGGTCGGCGCGTAGCGCGTCCCGGCATCGGTGACGTGATCGAGCGGGAGATAATACTCGTCGCTGGCGAACATCAGCCAGAACTCACGCATCGCGGCTCCCCCGATCGACGTTTCCCCGGATCGCGGCCTCGTCGACCGGACGATGTCGATCCTGCGGGAGAAGGGAAGACGTTCCCAGCCCCCTTTTCGGAGGTGTTGACGCGGTCCGGGCGCGACCGCTAGGTGAATTGACACGAAACATCTGGATCGCTCGTGGAATTGCCACGATCTCGCCTATGCTTGGGCAATCGAGCTGCGCGATTGCGTGAACCAGGGGGGTTCGATGGACCGTCGAGAACGATCACGAGCAGGAGAGCCGTCGCCACCGGGCGAGGACTGCGAAGGCCCGCGGCCTGACAGCACCGTCGCCGCATGATCACGGTCTCGTTCGTCGACGACGATCAGATGCTGTTGGACGGGCTGGCCGCCTGGTTGTCCTCCGTGCCGGACCTGCGGCTGTTGGGCACGATGCGCACGGTGGAGGAGCTGCTGGCCGCGCCGGGTGCGCGCCCGAGGGTGGTGGTGCTCGATCTGCTTCTCGCGGACCGCTCCGATCCCGTCGAGAACGTCCGCCGCCTGGTCGCGGCCGACATCCAGGTGCTGGTGGCCAGCGTGGTGCCGCATGTCGAGCACGGGGTCGACGTGGTCCGAGCCGGGGCGCTGGGCTACCTCACCAAGGACCACGCGCTCGACGTGCTGGCCGACGCGATCCGCCAGGTCGCGACCGGCGAGACCGTCTACTCCACCGAACTCGCGTACTCCTGGTCCCGGGACACCCGGCCTGAACGACCCCGGCTGGCCGCGCAGGAGCGAGCGGTGCTCGTCGCCTATGCCTCCGGGATGACGCTGACGGCGGCGGCACGACGCGCCGGGGTGCAGCCGGCGACCGCGAAGAAGTACCTCGCGAAGGTCAAGGAGAAGTATCGCGAACTGGGCCGCGCCACCTACACCAAGCTGGACCTGGCCAACCGGGTGCGGGAGGACGGGCTCGCCCGCTATCCGCAGAGCTGACCCGCGTCGGGCACGCGAGTCGCCGTCCTTCGCGCCGACGGCCGAAGCCGCCCCTCAGCGTCCCGGTCCGGCGCTCGCGGTGTGCGAGGTCGCCACGGCCGGGATCGCCTGCCGCCACGACAGTTCCAGGCAGGTGCCCTCGCCGGACAGCGAGAACAGTTCGACGCGGCCGCCGACCTCGCGCATGCGATCGATCACCGAGCGGCCGAGCCCGAGGCCCCTCGGGGTGACGTCCGGGTCGAAGCCGATGCCCCGATCGACGATACGCACGACGAGCTCCGCGTCCTCCCAGTCGACGGTCACCCATGCCTCGCTGGAACGGGCATGCCGCGCGACGTTGTTGAGTCCTTCGCGGCAGGCGTCGGCGACGGCGTCGACGACATGCCGCGGCAGGTGGGCCGGCAGGGCGCCCGGCAGGTAGTGCACGCGGAGCCCGAGCCCCTCCGCGTCGGACATCACCTCGGCGAGTTTGTCGCCGAGCCCGGTGAAGCCCCCGGCGGAGTCCTCGACGATCAGCCGCCGGATGTAGTCGGCGTCCTTGGCGCACCGCCGTCGAACCTGGTCTGTGCGGTGATCCAGCCCGCCGCGGGCGATGGCGGTCAATGTCGCCAGCGCCGTGTCGTGCAGCGTGCGATAGTGCGCGATGCGTTCGTGGAACCGAGCCTGATCGGCGGCCTTGGCGACCTCGGTCGCCAGTCTGCGCTGCGAGGTCTCGTCCAGGGTGCGCGACTGGGCGGAGAGGTACCGGCGCATGTAGTGCAGCAGCAGGCCGAACCAGAGACAGGAGTTGAGGTGGCCGATCATGTTCGGGCTGATCGTGAAGGAGGCGCCGCCGCCGCTCAACGCCCAGACGTAGCAGACCATCGGAAGCAGTGACACGAGGATCGCCGCTCTCGGGGCCAGTGTCGCCCCGATGAGCGCCGCCGTGCCGAGCGCGTACTTCGACGACCAGTTGACCGAGGTGAACTCCGTGCCGGGCAGGCAGTTCGCGGTGACCGCCGCCAGCAGCAGGCAGCCCACCAGGACATCGACGGCGACCATGCCGTGGGTGAACCAGCCACGCCGCCCGATGCCCACGGCCATGAAGACGTTCCAGCCGACGGCGCAGGCGAGGAGGACTCCGTTGAGGACGGCGTCGTGATAGCCCGCACCCTGCGACGCGGCCAGCGCGGGCAGCAGGTAGCTGGCCCGCTGTCCGAACATCAGCACGGCGATGAAACGTCGAGCTCGCTCCTCCCCCGGTTTGGAGAGCATGTAACGCGGATCGAGCCAGCCGAGGGTGCCGCCGGGAGCCAGGCCCCGTAACCGTCGGAGTCGACCTGCCCGCCCCCACCAGGACGTGAATCGATTCATCCGCGCCGCTCCCCGTGCCGACGCCGGTGGGCCCGCCCCCACCGGCGGGTCGAACGGTAACCGGACCGTCACCAACCGTGCCGCCTCGTCGACGCAACGACGTCTATTCGTGATCCAACGTTCGCCGGACGGCCGGACGGCCGGACCGCACCGGTTCGGCCGCCTGGCCCCGGAACCCGCCGTGCCGACCGGCCGCGCCAGATCCGGTCGCGGACTCACGCGGTGGCGAGTGTGGGCACGGCGCCGGGCCCGCGCCTCGCGATGATCCGCCCGGGCGCTCTGGTCGTCTCCGCTCTCGCCGGTCGGCCCGGTCCTCGTGAGTCACCCGGCAAGGCGATCGTGTCGAGCCCACGGTGTCCGGGTCCCCACTCCGGCCGGTCCGACCCGCCTCCGCAAGGGTCCACCCGGACGTCGACCTCCGGCGCCGCCCGGTCGGGGACTCTCGCCCCGGCTCAGCGCCGGGTCCGGCGGCCGGGCGGATCCGCGCCGGGTGGTGTCGGACTCGGCTCCAGGTCGAGCGCGTCATGCGGTGTCCGCCAGACTCGAGTCGGGGTCGCCGACCCGGCGGGCACGGCAGGCCAGCCCGGATGTCCCGCGGTCGCGAAGTCCGCCCAGGCCGCCGACATCCGGCGCGACAAGGCCCGGTCCTGCTCCGTCGGCGGGCCGCCGATCAGGAAGCGCGCGCCCGGCACGTCGAGATTGCCGAAGGCGAAGGGCAGGTCGGCGTTGTGCCAGGCCCGGACCGGTCCGTCGGCGCCGAGGCGCCGGGCGAAGCGAGCCGAGAAGGCCCGACCGCCCGCCGCGACGTGTTCCTCGATCAGCCGGGCCGCGGGCCTGCCGACCGTGATCTCGCCGAACACGTCCAGGTAGAACTCTTCGATCGACGCCGGGGGCCGCCGCAGCCGTCGGTCGGCGAGGATCTCCGGCCGCACGTCCAGCGCTGCGATGAAGTGGGCGAGGCCGGCCTCGTCGGTCACCGAGGGCACGCCGTCCACCGCCGCGAGCAGCCAGTGTTCGTCGTCGGTGCGGCAGACGAGCAGGTCGACGTCGCGGGCGACGCCCGTGTGCAGCGGTTCGGGCGGCGGCGCGGTGAGCAGCGCGTCGACCTCACCGTCGGCGGGCACCGGACCGAAGAGGACGGAGTCGTAATAGCGGCGGCCCTGGGCGGGATCGACACGGCAGGCCGCCGACACCGCGTCGGCGGCGGCGACGAGGGTCTGCGGCGATGCCGTCCCCAGCCGGTCCACGGTGAGCCCGGCGGCGGCGGCGATCCGCTCGGCGACGTCGTCGGCGGAGTCACGAGTGCCCGTCACACCGACCGGGCTGTGTGCGATCACCCGGTGGAGGAGACCCCGTGCCTCACGCAGCCCCAGCAGGCAGGCCGCGGCGGTGGCCCCCGCCGACTGTCCCGCGAGGGTGACCCGGTCGGGGTCTCCGCCGAACGCCGCGATCTCGTCTCGGACCCAGCGCAGGGCGGCGAGCTGATCGAGCAGGCCTCGATCGTCGGGACGGCCCGCCAGTCGCCCGAAGCCCTCGAAGCCCAGTCGGTAGTTGCACGTCACCACCACGAGACCCCGCGTGGCGAGCGTCGTACCGTCGAACTCGGGCTGGGCCGCGGAACCGAAGGTGAACGCCCCGCCGTGCAGCCAGACCAGCACCGGCAGCGGCGGACCGCCCGCGGCACGCCGAGGCGTCCAGACGTTCACCGTGAGGACGTCCTCGTCCCCCGGTGACCAGGCAGGCATGCCGGGCAGCCGCGCGGACTGCGGCGCGACGGGCCCGAAGGAACGTGCGTCGCGGACGCCGCGCCACCTCGCGGCGGGCCGGGGCGCCAGGAACCGGTTCGCGCCGAAGGGCGGAGCCGCGTAGGGGATGCCGAGGAAGCCCAGCACCGAGGACGAGCCTTCGAATCCCCGCACTCGGCCTGCCGTGGTGTGGACGACGTCGTCCATTCCGATGTCCTTCGTCCGTGGCCGACCCTCACGGGTCGACGCTCAGGGCACGGTAGCGGCGGGCACTCCCGCGAGCGGCGTCACGTCCACCGCGCGAGCAGCGACGTCCTCCCCCGCCGCCGGACCGGTCCGGACGGATGCGGGCGGGCGGGCGGGATCACGCGATCGACAGGAGTACGGGCTCAGGCTCGGCAGAGCACCTCGCCGTGCAGGACCGCGAACCAGGCTCCGTCGTCCCGCGCCCACTCCCGCCATCCCGCCGCGATCCGCCGCAGCTGTGCCTCCGTCGCGTGCCCGTCACGGAGTGCGCGGGTGCCGACGGCGGACTCGGTCATGCGTTCGGCCCACAGGCCGCTCCACCAGGCTCGGTCGTCGGGTTCGGCGTAGCACCAGGTGGAGGCGGTGGCGGTGACGTCGGTGAACCCCGCCTCCCGCGCCCAGGTAGACAGCCGACGGCCCGCGTCCGGTTCGCCGCCCGCCGCGCGGGCGACGCGGCGGTAGAGCGAACACCATTCCCGCATCGCGGGCGGCTCGGGGAACCAGGTCATCCCGGCGTAGTCGGCGTCGCGAACGGCCACCAGCCCGCCCGGGCGGCACACCCGGCGCATCTCTCGCAGCGCGCCGACCGGGTCGGCCAGGTGCTGCAACACCTGGTGCGCGTGGACCACGTCCACCGAGTCGTCGGGGAGGTCGAGCGCGGTGACGTCGTCGACGCGCACGAGGACGTCGGGCAGGCCGTGTTCCTCGGCCAGCGCCCGGGTCGCCTCGACCGCCACGTCGGCGACGTCGATCGCGACGACCCGCCCGGGTGCCACGCGCTCCGCCAACTCCACGGTGATCGTGCCGGGGCCGCAGCCGACGTCGAGCAGATCGAGTCCGGGGCGCAGTCGGTCCAGGAGATAGCCCGCGGAGTTGGCGGCCGTCCGCCACCGGTGGGAGCGCAACACCGAGTCGTGATGTCCGTGCACGTATCGATCCGTCTCCGCGGCCACGGGTCCTCCCTCGTCCTTCGCCTCGGTGCCGACCGTACCGAACGCTTCTCAACATCCGAGAGCACACATCCAGGATCCGAGAGACCGTGCTCGCGGACGCGCGGCGGACTCGACCGCCCCGGCCTGCCGAGCACCGTGACCGGGACGGACCTCGGCCTAGCGTCCGGTCCGTCACGCATTCGGCCCGCCCGAAACCGGACCTTGGAATACTGCTGTCCACGCGCTCGAAGCGGCGGACTTTCGATGTCACAATCGGTGACGCCGCTTTTCTCCGAGTTACCGCCGCCCCTGCGGGCCCCGGCGGATCGACCCGCAGCCGTCCTTTGTTATTCATTACTCCGTTCGTCCCATACCGGGTTGCTCCCGGCCCCGGGCGCCGGCGGCCTCGGAACCGATTTCAAGTCGGCGCGGAGTCTTGCCTGCCATTGTGGCTACTGGCAGTGTGAAAGCGATCGTCGAGGCTTCCAAGGGGGCGGTGCACATGACATCCGGATCGTCATCGAGCAGTTCTTCTTTTCCCCGACTCACCTCAGATCTCGCGGCGGTGCGGCGGGCGATCAGCGATTCGGTGACTGTGGGCGACGAACGAGCGAGAGGGCCTTTCGAGCATTTCATCCGCAGACCAGGCAGACTCTTCCGGCCGACGCTTGCATTGACCTCGGCCTACGTCGTGAACCCGGCGGTCCCCACGGAGTCGGTGATCCCGGCCGCGGTGACCGTGGAACTGCTCCACCTGGCCACGCTATGCCATGACGACCTGTGCGATCAGGCGGAGACCCGGCGCGGCCATCCGACCGTCAACGCGCTGTTCGGCGACGCGACGGCGCTGATCTCCGGTGACTACCTGCTCGCCTGCGCGACCGGCATCGCGGCGTCGCTGGGCGCCCTGCAGATGCAGCTCGTCGGCGAGACCCTGAAGACGGTCTGCATGGGGCAGCTGCAGGAGGGCCTGGACCTCTACGACGTCGCGCGGTCCGAGAGCGCCTACTTCGCCGCCATCACCGGCAAGACCGCCGCCCTCATGGAGGCGGGCGCGGTGCTCGGCGCCGCGGCCGCGGGCGGCGACGCGGTCGCCAGAGCGGGCATGGGCTCCTACGGCCGGAATCTCGGCATCGCGTTCCAGATCTGGGACGACGTACTCGACATCTGGGCGCCGGACGGCGTGACCGGCAAGGAGTCCGGACAGGACCTGGCCAACGGCGTCTACACGCTGCCGGTGATCTACGCGCTGCGCGAGCGGCCCTCGGAACTCCGGCCGCTGCTCGGCAAGGGGGAGTTCACCCCGCGGCGCCGGGCGGAGATCCTCGCCGTGCTGGGCCGCACCGACGCGGCGGAGCGGTCGCTGCGGGTGGCGAGGACCCACATCGAGCAGGCGCTGTCCGATGTGCGAGCCCTGCCCGGCGTCGCACCCGACTCGGCGGAGCGACTCATCGACGTCGCGCGACTGCTGATGCCCGAGATCGATCGACTGCTGCCCCGACCGGAACGGGTCGAGACCCCGGTCGTCGCCTGAGCCGCGGCGCGCACCATCAAGCATTCCCGAAGCGATGAATCACCAAGAGGAGACCATGACCAAGGTCGATGACGCTCTCACTCAGGCAGTCGACTGGCTGGCGAAGCAGCAGGACAGCGAGGGCCACTGGTACGCGCCGATGCTGACGAACGTCACGGCGGAGGCGGGTGAGCTGCTGCTGCACGAGTTCCTCGGGACACGAACCGAGGAGTACACCGAGACCACGGCCCGCTGGATCAGATCCCGACAACGTGCCGACGGCACCTGGGCCACCTTCCCTGGCGGGCCCGCGGAGCTGTCGGTCACCGTCGAGGCCTACCTGGCGTTACGACTGGCGGGTGATCGGCCGGACGAGCCCCACATGGCCGCGGCGGCGGCCTACTGTCGCGAGGCGGGCGGAATCGGTCGCACCCGCATGGTCACCCGGATCTGGCTCGCCATCCTCGGTCAGTGGTCCTGGGACGAACTGCCCGTCATCCCCCCGGAACTGATGTTCGTGCCCCGCGAGTCGTCGATGTCCGTCTACGGGTTCTCGGGCTGGACTCGGATGGCGGTCATCCCGCTGAGCCTCATCAGCTCGCACCGCCCGACCATCACGGTGCCCTTCGACGTCGACGAGCTGCGGTCCGAGCGTCCCCAGCCGGCCGAGCCCGATCCGCCGCTGTTGAGCTGGCCCGGCATGTTCGTTCGGACGGACCGGCTGCTTCACCGCTACGAGCGGCGGCCCGTCGCCAGGGTGCGGCGCACGGCGATCCGGCTGGCCGAGCAGTGGATGATGCGTCATCAGGAGACCGACGGCTCCTGGCTGGGCATCCACCTGATCACGGTGTTCGGGCTGCTCGGGCTCGGCGCGGCCGGTTATCGGGCGGACCACCCGACCATGGCTGCCGGTCTGCGAGGGCTGAGCCGCTTCGCCGTCCCGGAGCAGACGCCGCAGGGGGCCGCGCGCCGAGTCGCGTGTTGTCCTGGACCGGTCTGGGACACGGCGCTGGCCGTGCTCGCCCTGATGGACGCGGGCGTCGACCCCGGCGACGAGCGAGTGCGTGCCGCCGCGGAGTGGCTGCTCGAGAAGGAGGTCCGCACCAAGGGCGACTGGGCGGTCAACCGGCCCGATCTGGTGCCGGGCGCATGGTCCTTCCCCTTCACCATGGAGCACTTCCCGGACTGTGACGACACCAGTGTCGTCGTCCTGGCGCTGCATCGGATGGCCGAGGCGGGCGGCTCGTCGACCGCGGAGCGTGCCGCGGCGGCGGCCGACCGCGGCTTCGGCTGGCTCGCGGGGCAGCAGTCCGCGAACGGCGGCTGGGCCGTCTACGACGCGGACAAGACCTCGGAGGTCCTCGCCCAGCTGCCGTTCTGCGATTTCGGGATCGCCACGGATCCCCCGTCGGTGGACATCACGGCGCACGTGGTGGAGGCCTTCGCCCGGATACTGCCACCCGAGGACCCGACGGTGCGCGAGGGTGCCCTCTATCTGTTGCGGACGCAGGAGGAGGACGGATCGTGGTTCGGGCGCTGGGGGGCGAACTACGTCTACGGAACCGGGGCCGCCGTGCCCGCCCTGATCGCCGCGGGCGCCGCACCGGAGAGCCGCTCGATCCGTCGGGCGGTGCGCTGGCTGCTCGACCACCAGAACACCGACGGCGGCTGGGGTGAGGACCTGCGTTCCTACACGGACGACTCGTGGCGGGGCCGGGGCGAGTCGACGCCCTCGCAGACCGCGTGGGCGCTCCTCGCCCTTCACGCCGCAGGCGAGGGTGAGGACACCGACGCGGTCCGACGTGGCATCGACTGGCTGATCGACAGGCAGCTGCCGGACGGAACCTGGGAGGAACACCTCTACACCGGAACCGGCTTCCCCGGTGACTTCTACATGGGATACCCGCTCTACCGGCAGATCTTCCCGATCATGGCGTTGGGCAGGTATCGGCGTCAGCCGGTCGCCGGTTCGCCGTCGCCGGCGCGGGCGGCGTCGTCGAGGACGATCTCCAGGTAGCACATGTCGACGCGCAGGAGATCCTGGACCAGCGCGCAGGCGGCGCGGATCAGCCCGTAACCCCGACGTAGCGCGCGCTCCGCGCTCGCCTCCTCGGCAGGCCCGAGGAGGCGAGCGCGGGCCGTGACCGAGGGGCCTGCGGGAACGCCCCTGGTGCTGCAGGGGGCGAGCAGGACTCGAGGTTCACGCCGAACCCGCTTGACCTTCCCCGAGGGACGCTGGGTGCGGACGTAGACGATCCCGGCCTCCCGTGCCGCCCAGACCGGTGTCGCCACGCGGGAGCCGTCCCGTCGGAACGTGATCAACAGGGTCTGCTTTCCCTCGGCGATCGACTCCGGGGCAGGCTCGACGTGGTCGGGAATCGCGTCGAGCAGCGCGAGGATGCGAGCCGACGGGATGCTGAGCCGGTCTGCCACCCGACCGCCGGGCAGTGCCCGGCCTGCGATCGGCCGGGCGGATCGACGGGCGGGTCGGTGCGAACGGACTGCATCGCTCACGGCGGGGCCTCCTAGTCCTGAGCACGTTTCGATACCGATTCGGCACCGGCTGACCCGCGATTATGACCAGGCCCCCGGGAATCCGAAAGCGGTTGTTCGACCACTACTCATCTCAGTTTCGCTGCGTTCACCTGAACGCGCACTCAAGTATCACTCGGGACGATCACGAGGGTTGCCACCGAACGGCGCATAGACCATTCTGTGGATGCGCCAGGCACCCTGCATGCTTCTCTGCAATTCTCATTAGTACTCGACACGACGGGATGACGACGGTGGGCCGCACTCGGGTTCCGAATGATCCTCGCCAGTACGACGAACTCGCCGATCAGTGGTGGAACCCCGAGGGGACCTTCGCCTCACTGTCCTGGATCGCCCGCTGTCGCGCAGCCCTGGTGCCCACCGCGACCCGTACGGACGCCGTGCTGGTGGACGTGGCGTGCGGGGGTGGTCTCCTGCATCCGCACCTGGCCGGCAAGGGATACACGCACGTCGGGGTGGACCTCTCGGCCGAGAGCGGCCGAGTCGCCCGCGCCCACGGCGTGGACCATGTGATTCGCGGCGACATGAATCGCATTCCGTTGGCGGACGAGTCCGCCGACGTCGTGACCGCGGGCCAGTGTCTGGAGCATGTCAGCGATCCGGCCAGAGTGATCGCCGAATGCTGCCGAATCCTTCGGCCGGGCGGAACCCTCGTGGTGGACACGATCCCGGACACCCTCATAGCCCGCCTGCTGATCATCACGCTGGCCGAGAATCTGCCGCTTCGCGTCAAGGCCCCCAAGGGCTGCCACGATCACCGACTGTTCGTGAACCGAGCGGGTCTGGTGCGAGCCGCGGCGGCCCACGGAGTCCCGCTGCGGCTCCAGGGACTCACCCCCAAGAAGAGCGACATCCCCGGATTCCTCCTCCGCCGCCGATCGGAGATCCGTCTCGTCCCGTCCCGCAACACCAGCGTTCTGTTCCAAGGTGTGGGCGTGAAGCGGGCGCGTTCGGCCGCGACGAGTCGCCGCGAGGCCGCCTCGCCGGTGAGCGCGGGCGCGGCGCGGCAGCCGGGCTGAGACCGCGGAACCGGTTCACCGACGACCGCCGCGCGGACACCGGCGCTCCGCTCGTCCCCGCAGGCGGCTGGACCAGCCCACACTCCCAGGGAGAGTCATCCATGACCACCGACTCGGCGGCCCTGTCGCATCCGAGACCCGTCCGTCTCCTCGACTGGGTGCATGCCGCGGGCCCGCCGTTGATCCTCGTCCTGGTGCTCCAGGGCGCCTACGCCGTCTCCGCCGCCCACCACCTGGAGAACCTGTCCCCGTGGCGCGTAGGGCTGACGCTGGCGATGTTCGTCTTCGACGGCATCGGACGACGGCTGATCAACGACTACGAGGACCACGCCCGAGGCCTGGATCGACCGGACCGGGTTCGTCCCGACAGCTCGTTGGCCCTCGGGTTGGACATGCGCGCGGTGCGTCGCGTCGGCATGGCCGGATTCGTGCTGGCCTGGGTCTGCGCGGGCTATCTGGCGGTGACGACGACCCCGTGGCTGCTGCTGTCCATCCCGATCCTGTACTTCGCCTACTTCGCCTACGCGGGCGGCCGTCGGCCGCTCGGGCATCGCGGACTCGGCGAGGCGCTCGACTTCGTGTTCACCGGCACGATGGTGACGCTGGTGGTCGGCTGGGTGAACGTGGGACGGGTCGACGGCGCCCTGGTGTTGGCCGCCCTGGGAGCCGGCTTCCTGTTCATGAGCCTGATGCTGCACAACAACGCCCGTGACGTGGAGAAGGACGCCGCGGTGGGCAAGACGACGCTGCCGCAGCTCGTCTCGCCCTCGGTGACCAAGTCGCTCTACGTCGTGGGACTGTCCGGCTTCTATCTCTGCGTCGTCGGCATCGCGGTGCTGCTGTCGGCGCCCTGGTATCTGCTCCCACTGATCACCGTGCCCTGGACCGCGGCGCTGGCCGTCACGGTCCTGCGGGGTCCGATCGGCGAGCGGATGGTCTCCTGGGCCCGGCTGTATCTGCTGATGATCGCGAACTTCGCGTTGTTCAGCGTCGGCGCCTGGCTGTGATCGGACGGGTCGGCGCGGGCGGGGCCGCCGATACGGATCCCCGCCCGGCCGGTCCCGTCCGGTGTCGGTAGTCCACGTGCGAGCCGGGACCGTGCGCACACGCACCGCGCGCACTCGAGCCGATCAGGTCAGTACCGGGAACAGGTTCCGGCAGGCCGCCCGGCCGGTGGCCACGTCCACGAATCGGGCCGGGCCCGCCAGGATGACGAGCACATCGGCCGTCCTGGCCAGGGCCTCGGCGGCGGGCTCCGGCGCCCGGTCCACGGCCGAGACCGCGTCGAGAAGGTGCACGGTGCCTTCGACGAGTCGCGTCAGGACGTAGTCGCCGAGCGCGATGTCGCCCGCCGGACTGGACACGACCGAACCCCAGGAGGCGTGAACCCGTTCGAGGACCGCCGGAGCGTCGTCGACGAACCAGCCGACCAGTTCGTCCCGCCCGGCGAGCGCCGCCGCACGCGCCGCCGAGTCCACCATCGCCTGCCCGTCCGGCAGTCCGCCGAGATACCGGAAGTAGTCGGCCGCGTCGACACGGGCGGGCGGGCGCGTCGAGCGGCCGTCCACGGCTGCGCCGAGAACGCCGACCCCTCTGGCGACGTGGGCGTACAGCTCGGTCATCGTCCAGCCGGGGAGCCGCGTCGACGACCGCCAGCCCGCGTCGCCGAGCACCGTGCCGAGTGCCGCCCAGGCCGCCCAGCTCTCGGTGAGCAGCGCGAGATCGGTCGGGAGTCCGTTCGCCCGGCTCGTCTGATCGAGCGAAGCCGTGCCGTCGGCCCGCTTCTCGGCGCTCTGCTCGGGCGACGACGTCACAGCGGATAGACCATGGCGTTCTTGACGAGCGCGCCGTCGTAGACGGCCGTCTTCTCCGCGAAGCGGAGGGTCGCACCGTCGTCGCGCACCAGGTCGCGGTAACGCCCGGAGGCGTAGACCTCGGTGTGCTCCTCGCTGAGGCTCTGCGCCACGATGAACGAGCCCTCGACCGACAACAGGTCGGGTTCGGCGGTGTGGTGGGCCCGCAGTCCCGAGAAGAGGTGGCGCATCGTCCTCGGCGCGTAGACCGAGACGTTCTCGATCGCGTTGACCCGGTCGGCGAGTCCGGGCACCCCCTCACAGCGCATCATCGCCAGCGGCAGTCCGGCGTCCGCGTTCTCCCGAGAGATCGCCGTATATCGACAGTCGTCCTCGAACAGCCCGAGCCACTCGGTCAGCCGCTTCTCATCGAGCAGTTCCGTGTAGTCGGTGTAGAGCCGCAGGACCCGGAACCACAGCTCCAGCGACGCGGCAGGCCCCACGGCCCGTCCCGGGACGGTCTCGGTGGTCTCGCTCATCGGTGTCTCACAGTCCCATCACCTGGCGATAGTGGCGGTAGAACGCCCTGATGGCCACCTCGGTGACCATGTGCTCGGTGTCCTCGGTTCCGTGGCCGCCCATCTCGACGACGGCCGCCGCGTCGTCGCAGGCCGCCAGTCCACGCTGGTTGTAGGCCAGGACCTCCCAGTCGTCGATGCCGACCAGCCCGGCGGGCCCCTGGAGGTTCGCCTGACGCAGGCGACGCCGAGTCATCTCGGCATCGTCGTCGGCGTAACCGAAGTAGGTCCAGTGCAGCTCGGTCACGCCGGCCTCGCGCGTGACGATCTGCCGCATCGCGAGCGTGTTGGTCTGCTGTTGGATCATCAGGTTCGGCCACAGGGTCTGCATGACCACGGTCTCAGGGCCCGCGAACTCCTTGGCCGGAACCAGCATGGTCGCGTCGGCCAGCCGCAGGGCGGTGTCCAGGTTCGCGATGTCCGCGGTGGCGTCGGTGTGCCGCTGCTCGCCCCGTCGGGAGCTGAGGACCGCGTGCCCGCCGGTCTCGTCCATCAGCACCCGGGACGGCTGGTCGGCGCGGAAGAGCCCCAGACTGACGAGGAACACGTGCAGCAGGCTGGCGTGATACGGGTCCTTGATGTTCTCGAAGATCAGCTTCCAGTTGGCCGGGATGCGATGCCGCTGATAACCGAGCACCGTCAGCTCGCGCCCGTCGAAGACCCGGTCGAAGTAGCCGACCATCCGGGCACCGAGGTAGGACTCCAGGGGCGGTACGGCGTGATCGAGGCTCGCGAACACCACGCCGTTGCGCTCGGCGACCGCGAGCCTCCGCAGTCCGTGCGCGGCCGGGTCGAAGTCGGCGGGCATCCCGCCGTTGCCCTGCACGCCTCGGCGGAAGGGCACACCGCGCAGCGAGCCGTCCAGGCCGTAGGTCCACTGGTGGTAGGGGCAGACGAAACGGCGGGCGTTGCCCGACCGTTCCATGCAGAATTCCAGTCCCCGGTGCGCGCACCGATTGAGCACGGCGTTGATCGCCCCGTCCTCGGCCCGCACCACGATGATCGGATGCCCGCCGACGAACGTCCGGACGAAGTCGCCGGGACGTGGGATCTCGGCCGCCAGAGCCACGTAGTTCCAGAATGGTCCGGCGAAGATCCGCTCTTGCTCTCGCTGGTAGACGTCGGCTGCCGTGTACACCCAGTAAGGAACACGAGAGACACTCGAACCCGGCCATTCCCGCGTACGGCCGGAATCCACGACAGGTTCTTCTGACGAGACGGTTCCGGGTGTCGACATGACCGACTCCTCGCTACGGAGAGCTATTGCTGTGCCCGTGTCATTCGCTGCCGGAGATTAGCACTCAGCCGAGCATCGAGACACCCGATCGGACCATTATTGCGCTTAACGGCTCAGCGCACTGCGTCGGGTGGTCGCCGGTCGGACGCCGAAACCCCGATGCAATCGATATTCATCTGTTCAAGACTGTTCTCGGCGTCCGATAACTGATTGAGTCGGCGCCAGGCCGCGCCTGGCGCGCCGCCACCCGACGACGAATACGAGGGACCAATGGGAGAATCACGGACACTCGCCGTACGCAGACCCGCGTCGCACGACGGTCTGCCGCCGGGACCGAACTCGCCCGCGCTGCTGCAGACCGTGATGCTGGCCGGACGCCTACAGCCGTATCTCGACTCGTGTCGACGGCGCTACGGCGACTGCTTCACGCTGCGCACGCTGAGCTGGGGGCCCTGCGTCTTCGTGTCGAGCCCGGAACTGGTCAAGGCCGTCTTCGCCGCGGACCCGAACGTGCTGCGCGCCGGGGAGCACTCCGCTGACATGGGCCTCGGCGAGGTGCTCGGTCCCACCTCGCTCGTCGTCCAGGACGGCGAGGAGCATCGACGTCGGCGGCACAGCGTCTCGGCCGCATTCCAGGGCAAGGCCGTCCGACACAGCGCGGACGAGATCGCCGAGATCGCCCGTGCCGAGGTCGCCCGCTGGCCGAGGGACACTCCCGTCGCGCTGTTAGAACCGATGCAGTCCATCGCGCTGGAGGTGATCCTGCGGATCGTCATCGGCGTCACCGACGAGACCAGGACACGACGACTGCGGGCGCTGCTGCCTCGGGTCGCCTCCTTCGACCGAGGTCCGATGATGTGGTCGGGACTGCGGAAGACGCCGTCCTGGCAGCGGTACCTGCGCATCCAGGCGGAGGCGCGTGAGCTGCTCACACAGGAGATCGCGGACCGCAGGACCCGAACGGACCTCGCCGAGCGCACCGACACCCTCTCGATGGTGCTGTCCGGCGGCGGCGACCTCGCCGAGAACGACGTCGAACTCGTCGACCTGCTCATCTCGCTGCTCCTGGCCGGGCACGAGACCTCGTCCACCGGCATGGCGTGGGCATTGGAACGGCTGGTGCAGCATCCCGAGGCGATGCACCGCATCCAGGCCGCCGCCGACCTGGGAGACCCGTCGCTCGAAGCGCAGCTGGACTCCCTCGTCCGGGAGGCGCTGCGGATCAGGACGATCACGCCCATCACGGCGCGCAAGGCCGCCGCGCCCGTCCGGCTCGGCCCGTGGAACCTGCCCGCGGGCGTCAACGTGATGATCTCCGCCGGTCTGGTCCACATGTCGCCGGACAACTACGCGGCGCCGGAGGAGTTCCGGCCGGACCGGTTCCTGAACG
Organism: Actinoalloteichus hoggarensis; assembly: GCF_002234535.1. Lineage (NCBI taxonomy): Bacteria > Bacillati > Actinomycetota > Actinomycetes > Pseudonocardiales > Pseudonocardiaceae > Actinoalloteichus > Actinoalloteichus hoggarensis. The sequence goes on along the minus strand of NZ_CP022521.1, from coordinate 2,733,576 downwards.
ACAAGCCCGATCCCTATGCGTGGGTCCCCTTCGGCGGTGGTGCCCGACGCTGTGTGGGCGCCGCCTTGGCGCTGTTGGAGATGAAGGAGGTGCTGCGCACCGTGCTCGCCGAAGTGGACCTCCACCGCGTCGACGACCGCTCGGAGCGTTCCCGCCTCCGACACGTCACCTTCATGCCTGACCGCGGCACACGTGTCGTCGTGCGGCAGCGCTGATCGTCCGTGATCACCAGGAGAGGTGCCAGTGATGTCAGAGACATCGGCCGGATCGGCGGTCTCGACGACCGCGTCCACCGGCTCGCCGGGTCCGACCACCGCGCTCCCCAGGACGCCTTTTCCGTGGGGACTCCTCCGGCCTTCGGCCGAGCGCGCTCGCTTCCGACTCCCCTTCCTGGACGGATCGGTGCTTCTGGCCGGGCAGGACACCGGTGACGCCTTCGCCCTGTTGGAGATGCGGCTCGCTCCCGACCGAGGCCCCGACCCGCACATCCACCGCGAGGAGGACGAGTTCTTCCACGTCGTGGAGGGCGCCTACCGGTTCCGCATCGGCGACACGATCCTGGACTGCGGGCCGGGCGACGTCGTCAAGGTCGAGCGTGGGGTGCCACACCAGCTCACGGCCGGGCCTGCCGGCGGCAGGCACCTCACGATGTTCACTCCGGCCGGGCCCGAGGGCTGGTTCCTGGAGGCGGACAGCCTGGCCCGGCGCGGCGCACTCGATCTCGCCGCGCTGGGCCCGCTGTTCGAGCGCTACGGGATGACGCGGGTGGACCCCACCTCGACACGGATGACCTGAACCGCCGTGCGGTCGGTGGTGCTCACCGTCAGTCGTCCACGGTGAGCACCACCCGGCCGAAGTGGTGTGCCTCCTCCAGGTGGCGGTGCGCGTCGGCGGCCTGTTCCAGGGTGAAGACGGAGTCCGCGTCGACGACGGCCCGCAGTCCGTCGGCGACGTCGCGCCACAGGGCGTCGACGTCCGAGGGCCGGGCGGTGCGGACGCCGAGGACTCGCTGGTTGCGCAGGTACGTCTGCCGCAGGTCGAGCTGTGCCGTCCCCCCTGCCATCGCGCCGGAGCACACGACCGTCCCGCCGGCGGCCAGCAGCGGCGAGGTACGCGCCCACAGGTCCGGGTCGACGAGGTTGTCCACGACCGCGTCGACGCCCGTGCCGTCGGTGGCCTCGCGGATCGTCTCGGCGAAGACGGGCGAATCCGGATCGAGCACCAGGTCGGCCCCGAGTCCCGCCATCAGCTCGCGCTTGCGAGCCTGGCGGGAGCACGCCACCACCCGCGCGCCCCGGTGCGACGCCAGTCGGACGAGGGTCGAGCCGAGTCCCCCCGACGCACCGTGGACCAGTACCCACGAGTCCGCCGTCACCTCGGCGAGGTCGAGCTGACGCCGGGCCACCGCGCCGTTCAGCGCCAGCGCGCACGCCTCGAGGTCGTCGACGCCCTCGGGCACCGGATGGACGTTGCGGGCGGGCACGACGCAGTAGCGCGCGTAGGCGCCTTGGCGGTGGACGCCGATCAGCCGCAGGTCGGCGCAGCTCTCCGTGCGGCCGACGAGGCAGAAGCGGCAGCGGGCACAGTGCACCACCGGGAACACCGCCACCCGACGACCCAGTAGTGCGGCGTCCACGTCCGCCGCCGCCGCGACGACCTCGCCGACGTGGTCGGCGCCCAGGACGTGGGGCAGCGTCAGGTCGCGTGCGAAGGGCAGGCGTCCCGCCCTGGTCTCGACGCACAGCGTCCGGCCGACACTGACGGCACGCACTCGTACGAGCACCTCGCCCGGCGCGGGTGTCGGGACCGGCAGCTCGGTGACGGACAGGGTCTCCGGGCCGCCGAACTCGTGGTGCACGACGGCCTTCATCGACTCCGGTATCCCGTGTTCGAGCACGGAGTTCGACGGAGACGTGGCCTGCGACGGGGCAGCGAACACAACGGACACAGGACCTCCAGTGATCGGTTCGCCGAGGTCGTGCCCTCGGCGTTGTCGCACTCGGTCGAGCGCACCCGCGGCGGCGGCGACTCGTCCGAGTGGTCCGCGAGAGTCCCGCGATTCGTCGAGGCGATAATGCCGCACCGCCGTCGGATCGGTTTCCTCTCCCAGCAGAGCGGCCGACCCGGCGTCATCCGCGGTCTCGCATCATGCCGTATCACACCACCACGGGGACGAATCCGGACTCAAGAATTCATCGGGAGTGCGGTCGAACGACCGTGACAGCATCCGGACGATTCGCCGAATCCGATTCTCGGAATGACGGTCGACCGACCGGTGTGCATAAACCGCAGGCCACTTCCAGCCTCGCCGGGACTGTTCCCCGTCGGCGGCACGCCACTAAAGTCCGAGCCGATCACATCGACTCGGAGCGGGCGCTCTCGAATGGGACGCGACGCACCTGTAGACGGCGAATCGAGGCAGACGATGGCCCATTCCGATATCGGGTCCGCCGGCACCATGGTCGGCGACGACACGACGGTCCTGCCGGACTATCCCTTCCGCAGACCCTCAGCGATCGAGATGCCCGCCGAGGTGCATGCGGCGCGAGAGCAGGCGCCGATCGTCCGAGTCCGGTTGACGGTGACCGGGCTGCCGGTGTTCCTCGTGACCCGCTATGACCTGATGCGTCGTGTCCTCGCGGACCCCAGGTTCAGCCGCGCGGCGGGGACGGCACCCGACGCGCCCTCCTACGGAGAGGACCGCCCGCCCCCGGGCACGCTCTTCACCACCGACGGCCCCGCGCACACCCGGCTGCGGCGGTTGATCGGCTCGAAGTTCACCGGTGCTCGAGTCAAGGCGCTGGCGCCCAGGATCGAGGAGATCGTCGAGAGCCTGCTCGACGACATGGAGCGGACGGGAGCGCCCGCCGACCTCAACGAGGCGCTGGCCTTCCCCCTGCCGGTGACGGTCATCTGCGAGCTGCTGGGCGTCCCCTTCGCGGACCGGGACGAGTTCCGGCAGTGGAGCGACATGATGAACTCGTTGGACCCGGAACGGCGGGAGGAGGCTCAGCGGAGTCAGCTGGCGCTGGTCGGCTACCTGGCCGGTCTCATCGAACGCAAGCGCGCCGAGGGAGACGAGGGCGGCGACGACCTGATCACGGCGCTGATCGCGGCCCATGACGAACAGGGCCGGCTCGATCTCCACGAGCTGATGATGCTGACCCTGGCGATGCTGGTCGGCGGCTACCTCACGACGACCAGCATGGTGACGGCGGCGGTCCTCACCCTGCTGCGGCACCCGGCGGAGCTGCGCAGGCTTCAGGAAGACCCCGACCTCATCGACTCCTACATCGAGGAGCTCCTGCGGATCAACCCGCTCGGCGACGCAGGCCCCATCGGCATCGCGACGGAGGACGTGGAGCTCGAGGGCGTGCTCATCCCGGCGGGCAGCGGCGTGGTCACCGCCTTCGCCTCCGCCAATCACGACGAGTCCGTCTTCCCCGACGCCCGCCGCTTCGATCCCGACCGGCCGACGAATCCGCACCTGGCCTTCGGACACGGCAGCCATCACTGTCCCGGGGCCGCCCTGGCACGCATGGAGCTGCGGGTGGCGATCACTGCTCTGTTCCGCCGGTTCCCGGACCTCCGCCTGGCCGTTCCCGTCGAACAGCTGCGCCACCGGCCGGGTCAGGTGCTGCTCAGCCTTGAGGAGATGCCGGTCGCCTGGGGATGACCGACCAGGCCGGGCGGGCACGCGCGGCGCCCGCCCGGACCCGGCCGTCTCGTTCTCGACTCAGTCCGGGCGTACGGCGCTGAAGAGGAGGTAGCCGAGCTGACCGAGATCGGCGAGGTCGGCCGGGTCGTAACCCTCCGGCGACGCCGGTCCCGCGAAGTCCGGCGCGGCCCGTCGACTCCGCTCGCTCTCCGCGATGAGGAGGAAGCTGTCGCGCAGTGTCCGTTCGGTGATGTCGGAGGCCTCCTCGAATCGCAGCCCCGAACCGCGCAGCACCGTGAGGTACTCCTCGATCCCCACCAGCGGCGCCAGCAGGAGCATCCCGGCATACCGGTCCAGCAGGGCCTGCTGCTCGGCGGAGAACGCGGCGCGTTCGAAGTGATCGGTGGCGACCAGCCTGCCGCCGGGCCGCAGCACCCGCCTGATCTCCGCCAGGGCGCCTGCCCGATCCGGCACGTGGATCAGCGACTCCAGCGCGAAGGCCGCGTCGAAGGAGGCGTCCTCGAACGGCAGCCTCAGCACGTCGGCATGGTGGAAGGAGAGACGGTCGGCCAGATTTTGGGATTCGGCCAGCTCGTTGGCCAGCCGGACCTGCTCCGCGCTCACCGAGATGCCGGTGACGTTCACGGGAGCCTTGGTCGCGATGCGGACGGCCGGGCCGCCCAGCCCGCATCCGACGTCGAGCACGGCGGCGCCCTCGGCCGGTCGCAGGCGCCGGATCACCTCGTCGGTGAGCCGGTGCATCGCCTCGCCCAGCGAGCCCGGTCCATCGGCCGCCTGGCCGGGCTCGTCCCAGTAACCGAAGTGGATGGTGGCGTCGAAGGAGTCGGTGACGGCCGCGAAGTGATCGTAGAACCGACCGACGTGTTCGGACATCGTCGAGGCGTAGGTCTCGGACGGGGAGGAAGACTGCACCGGCTGCTCCTAGAAGGGGACGGGTTCTGCTCAGCACGGACCGCGGGCGCGGGCCGACGGCACCGGGGGCCGGTGACGATTCGGACCACGCCCGACCTCATGGCGGGTCATCCTGGCAGGCCCGGGGGTGTGGTGATGACGGTCGACCGAACACGCGATACGGAGGTCGGCGGGCCTCGATGAAGTACCGTCGACGATCGAGGCCGTGCCTCGTCCACGGGCGGGTGCAAGCGACATCGGGCGCCTGCGGGCGATGCGGAGGAAGGAGGAGGCGCGATTCATGCGGCAGTGGGTGACGGCGGTCGGCAGCAGCGCGACGCACCGGTTCAGCAAGAGTCCTCGTGAGTCGATCACGTTGCGGACGGGGACGGGGGTCGAGGGCGACGCCCATCAGGGGCGGACGGTCCGGCACCGCTCCCGGGTGGCCCGCGACCCGAGTGCGCCCAATCTCCGACAGGTTCATCTGATCCACCGCGAGCTGTTCGACCGGCTGGCGGCGGCGGGCCGCCAGGTGCGGCCGGGAGACCTCGGGGAGAACGTCACCACGAGCGGGATCGAGTTACTCGACCTGCCCACCGGGACGCGACTCCTGCTGGGCGAGCACGCCCTGATCGAGATCACCGGGCTGCGCAACCCGTGTCAGCAGATCGACGCGTTCCAGCCGGGTCTGTTGAAGGAGCTGCTCGGCCGTGACGACCAGGGCGAGCTGGTGCGCCTCGCCGGGGTGATGGCCGTCGTCCTGGCCGACGGGGTGGTCCGCCCCGGCGATCCGATCGAGGTGCGGCTGCCTGCCGCGCCGCACGCCCCGTTGATTCCCGTCTGAGCGCCTGCGCCACGGGTCACGCGAGCCGGGCGGCCATGCCCACGGGCGCATGCCGCGTGCCGGTGCCGCGACGGCCACGGCCGTCCGATCCCGGTCGGGCGCCGCGGTTCGGGCCGAGGATCACCCCCGCGACGAGTGACGGGCGGTGTCCGCGCCCCCTCACCGTTCGGCGACGACCCGGGCATGTGCCACCGGGGTCGCCCCGAGGTCCACACAGGCCGCTCGGACGTCGACCATGCTGTCGTCGACCTCGACGTCCAACGGCGTGTCGGCAGGCAGCGCGGCCGCGATCGTGCAGAGCAGCTCCCGGGCCACCTCGGGGGCCCCGGCGGCACTCGGGCGCGTCGACCCGCCGGTGAAGGTCCAGCCCTCGTCCTTGATCAGCAGTGCCACCCCCGCAGGCCGCCCCGGCTCCGGCGACACCAGTACCGCGCCGGTCGCCGCCGTGAGGTGGCTCTCCCGGACCATGTCGGTGGTGAGTCGATCGGGCGGATCGCTGGGATGAGCCGCGCGATAGAACTCCCGATAGGTCTCCGCGACACGGGGATCGTCCAGTGCGACCACTCGGGCGTGCCCTGCGGGTCGCGGAAACCGGTCGGCGCGCAACCGCCGGATCTCCGAGTCGATGAGCACCCGCCGCAGTCCGAGCGACACCGCGAAGGCCGCCGACGGCGTCCGGGGTCGGACCTTGGCCCGAAGCGGGCGGCCGTCGGCGGCGGCGAGATCCCGCAGCCCCGCGACCAGTGCCGCGCCGATACCCCGGCGGCGGGCGGCCGACGAGACCTCGACGTAGACCCAGAGGCGACGCGGGTGGAAGCGGGGTGAGAGCAGCGCCCCCGCTCCCACGACCATCCCGTCGACTTCGGCGACGATCGTCCGCCGCCAGTGCTCGCCGTCGCGCGGTGGCCCGAAGAGCGCCCTGCCCTGCGCCCAGAGGACGTCGAGCTCCCCTGAGGCGGTGATCGCGGCGACCTCAGCGGTGTCCTCGACTGCCCAGGGGCGAATCCACATCGCCGTATTCTGTCACCGCCGCACCGGGTGATCCACGCACCTCGTCCGCTGTGGACCGACGAATCGATGCCGGTCGGCCCAGCAGGCGGGCTGACTCGCCCCGAATCGTCTCCGACACCGTGTCGACGACCGTCGGACGCCTCAGTCCCGCGTCGTGTCGGCCACCCGCAGACGCTGGAAGGAGATCGTCTCGTAGGGGGAGTCGACGCCGGTCTCGTAGTAGACGCCGACCTCGTCCCCGGTGAGCGGCACCAGGTCGGAATAGGCCGCGGGCGCCTCCGAGAGCACGGCGCCGTCCGACCAGGTCACACCGCCGTCGGTGCTGCCACGCACGGTGAGCCGCTCCCGACGGCTCGCGCTGCCCGGAGCGGCGAACAGCAGCGGGCCGTCCTGGACCTGCAAGGTGCTGCCCTGCACGATCGGCGCGACGAGGTCCGGCACCGGCCGCAGCGGCGCGTCCAGGCTCGCACCACCGTCGCCGCTGTAGGCGGCGGCGCGGTTGCCCGGCGCGGTGCCGTTCTGATTCCGGGTGTTGACGTAGAGCCTGCCGTCGGGCAGTTCGGCCACCGTCGTCTCGTTTCCGTTGATCACGCCGTCCGCGGTGGACTCCAGCGCGCCGATGGACCAGGTGGCGCCACCGTCGTCGCTGTAGAGAAGGTGCGCGCCGTAGTACCTGTCCTCGGTTCCGATGTCGGCGCTGCCCTCCGGAGGTGAGTCGGAGTGGTTCGCGGGCACGATCAGGCGTCCGGCGTGCGGTCCCTCACGGAGTGCGATCGCGTGCACCGGCCCGGTCGCGTACCACCGCCAGTCCGGCAGCTTGACGTCCTCGGTGATCTCGCGCGGTTCGCTCCAGGTCCGGCCGTCGTCGTCGCTGTGTTGAACCCACACGCGGCGAGAGTCGGCCGGATCGATGTCCCCCGACCTGATCTCGGTCTCGGTCACGTCCCCGCCGTTGTGGGTGGAGAGCAGGACGATCCGGCCGCTCTCGGGGTCGACGACCGGACTGGGATTGCCGAAGGTGTTCGGTCCGTTGTCGCCGACCACGATGAGTTCGCCCCAGGTCGCGCCGTCGTCGGAGGAGCGTTTGAGGACGAGGTCGATGTCGCCGCTGTCACCGCCGCCGTCGCGACGGCCCTCGGCGAAGGCCAGCAGGTCGCCACCGGGCGCCCGCACGATCGCCGGGATACGGAAGGTGTCGTAGCCGTCGGTTCCCGAGGTGTAGACGGCGGTCGCGGCCGGGGCGGAGGCGGCCGGGGCGGTGGAGCCTGTCGCGGTCCAGGCTCCGGCGGCGCCGAGGGCCACGGCCGAGACCAGCGCGGCCGATGCGATGCGGGGTAAGGGTCTCATCACGCTCCTTTGAGGATGAGCGGTCGAGTCGCCGACGCGGCGCCGACGATCGGTCCGACACCCGAAGCCGGACATCCGACATCGGACGTGGGATGTCTAAAAGCTACTGTCGGTACCTGGCCATGACAACCCCACTCGGTACACTCCGCCCCGAGCAACGGCCTCGATCCAGGGAGCAGTCATGAGCGCACGCTCGGGGCCGGCGCCGGCGCTCTCCTGGCCGTTGGTCGTCGTCGCCACGCTCTCCGCCGTCCTCGGCCTGTTCTCGGCCGCAGGCGTTCGCACCGGTACGGCGGGTGCGACGGCAGGCCAGTCGTTCCTCAGTGCCCGTGCGGAGACCGTCGAGCGCTCCGGTGTCCGAGGCGTGCGCCCGTTCGCGGGCACGACCTGGCAGGCCGCCCGCGCCCAGGTGGGCGGCGCCGCCGTCCTCGACGAGGCCCCGCACCGGGAACAACTCCTCGGCCCCTCGACGGCGCCGACGCCCGCGGGACCCCGGTTCCTCGAGCACCGACCGATCACCCAGACCGTCCGGGACCTCCGCCCCGCGTGGTCCGCACCCGACAGCAGCCGAGGCCCGCCCGCGTCCCCGTTCCGCTGAGCCATGACGGCCGCCTGCCGCGGCCGTCTCACCGCTTCCCGCCGTCGCCACGCGCGCGGGAATCCGACCGCGGAGAATCGACGTGTCAGGCACAACAGAACGGCGTGGGCTGCTGGTCCGGGGACTGCTGTCCCTGATCGTGCTCATCGCCTCTGGCGCACTGCTGTTCACCACCGAGCCACGACTGGGCCTGGACCTCGAGGGCGGCACTCAGATCACCCTCGAGGGCATGCCCGGCGACGGCGTCGTCATCGACGAAGAGTCGATGAACCAGACGTTGGAGGTCATCCGCCGCCGTGTGGACTCTCTCGGCGTCGCCGAACCCAACCTCGTCCGTTCCGGCGACGACAGGGTCGTCGTCGAACTACCCGGTGTGGAGGATCCCGAGGAGGCCCTGGCCACCATCGGGCGCACCGCTCAGCTGACCATCCATCCCGTGATCGCCGCCGCGAGCCCCGAGGAGGCCGAGGAGGCCGCCGACCCGGAGGCACAGACGACCCAGGAGCTCGTCCTCACCGACGAGAACGGGGCCGCGCTGCGACTGGCGCCCGCCGCCATGACCGGCGAGGCGATCAACCGCGCCACCGCCCGTCTGGACGGTCAGACCGGCCGAGGCTGGTACGTCGGACTGGACTTCGCCGACGCGGGCGGCTGGGCTCAGGTCACCGGCCAGGCGGCCTGTGCTCCGTATGGCGACCCCGCACGGCGGGTGGCGATCGTGCTCGACAACACGATCATCTCGGCCCCCGAGGTGCAGGGCGACACCACCTGCAACGTCGGTATCACCGGCGGCGGCGAGACCTCGATCACCGGCGACTTCAACCAGGAGGAGGCCGAGCAGCTGGCCCTCCTGATCAGTGACGGCGCTCTGCCGGTGCCGGTCGAGGTCGTCGAGCAGCGGACGCTCGGCCCGACACTGGGTCAGGACGCCATCGACGCGAGCATCACCGCCGCCGTCATCGGCATCAGCATCACCGGTCTCTTCCTCATCGTCGTCTACCGGCTCGCCGGCCTGATCGCCGCCATCGCCCTCACCGCCTACACCGTGATCGCCTTCGGCCTGCTCCTGGCTCTCGGGGCCACGATCACGCTGCCCGGCCTCGCGGGCTTCGTGCTGGCGATCGGCATGGCGATGGACGCCAACGTGCTGATCTACGAACGATCCCGTGAGGAGTACGCGGGCTCCGTCGGCACCAAGTCGGCCAAGCGGCGGATGACCAACGCCGTCAACGGCGGTTTCAAGGGCGCCATCACCGCCATCGCCGACTCCAACATCACCACCCTGCTGGCGGCGGCACTGCTGTTCGCGCTGGCCACCGGCCCGGTACGCGGCTTCGGCATCACGCTGAGCACCGGTGTCATCGCCTCCATGTTCAGCGCCCTGGTTCTCAGCCGGGTGCTGCAGCAGCTCGTCTTCCGGGGTCCGATCGCGCGGCATCCCAAGATCAGCGGCATCGCGCATCTCGGCAGGCTGCGGCAGTGGTTCGAGCGGAGGTCGCCGGACTTCCTGAAGCCCTGGCGCAAGTGGCTGATCGGCTTCGGCATCGTGCTCGTCGTGGTCGGCTCCGGCCTCGCCGTGCGCGATCTGAACCTCGGCGTCGACTTCACCGGCGGCCGCTACATCTCCTATCAGGCCGAGCAGGAGCCCGACCTCGGCGCGGTGCGTGCCTCGCTCGAGCAGGCGGGCTTCGAGGACGCCGCGGTCTCCGGCGCCGACAACAACGGCCTGACCGTGCGCACCGGACCGTTGGAGGAGGAACGGGTCGGCGACATCCGCGAGGCGGTCGTCTCGGCGGTGGGCCCGGTCGAGCAGTTGCAGAGCGACCTGATCGGCCCGAGCCTCGGCGAGGAGCTACGTGATCGGGCGATCCTCGCGCTGCTGCTGGGCGCGATCGCCCAGGTCGTCTATCTGTCGTTCCGCTTCGACTGGCGGCTGGGCGTCGCCGTGATCGTCGGTCTGGCCGCCGACGTGGTGTTCCTGCTCGGCGTGTTCGCCTGGACGGGCAGGCTGATCGACGGGGTGTTCGTCGCCTCGATGCTGACCGTGATCGGCTACTCGGTCAACGACTCGGTCGTCGTCTTCGACCGGGTTCGAGAACTGCGCGCCGAACGACCCAAGGACCCGTTCTACCGGGTCGCGGGCAGTGCGGTGCTGCAGACCATGCCGCGGACGGTGAACACCGGCATCGGTGTCCTCGCGGTCCTCGGCGCGCTGCTGTTCCTGGGCAGCGGCTCACTGGTCGACTTCGCCCTCGCCGTGATCATCGGCGCCGTGATCGGCAACGTGACGACCATCGTGGTCGCCGCGCCGCTGGCGATCGCGCTCGACACGAAGTGGCCCGGTGCGGCCCGAGTACGCAAGAAGAAGAAGCGAGACGAGCACGGCAGCGGAGCGGTCGTCTGACGCCGCTTCGGTGCTGATCGTCGGGCCGCGTCGAGATCTCCTCGGCGCGGCCCGACGCGACTCCGGCCCGCCGCGGCCTCAGACCGGGGCCGGGGTGCAGACGACAGGCCCGCACCACCTCCGTCGACGTCAGCCCGGCCCGACGAGAGGCGGACGTCTGCCGGACACCGCGGTCGGACCCGGCCGGGCGCACACCGGCGCCGCATCCGCCGCACCGGTCCGCGCCGCTCAGTCCGCCATGGGAGGCACCGACGCCACCGCGGCCCGCAGCGCGGGTGCCAGCGCCCCCGGGTCGTCCAGCCCGCCACGTCGCAGCACGTCGCCGGGCAACGCCAGCAACGAGACGGCGAGCCCGAGGAAATAGGCGTCGAGTCTGCCCGCCTCCTCTTGACGCAGAGTCCGGCCCGCCTCCCGATGCAGCGCCACGGCAGAGTCCATGTTGGCGGTCACCATCTCCCCGAGCGCCGTCCGGATGCTCGGCCTGCGCACGGCCTCCAGATACAACTCCATCAGGGCGAGGAACTGCGCGCGACCGTCGAGTGTGGAACGGACCAGCATCGCGCGGTAGAGGTGATCGACGTCCTCGGGCGTCACCACCTCCGGACGCTGCTCGTGCAGCGCCCGGACAGCGGCACGATGCTGCTCGGACATGTGGGCGGCGACCGCCTCCACGAGCGACTCGCGGCTGGGAAAACACTCCTCCGTGGTACCCGCGGGCAGCGCGGCCTCGCGGTCGACCGCGCGGTGGGTCAAGCCACGGCCGCCCTCGCGGGCGAGAACCTCGATGGCCGCCTCGGCGAGCAGTGCGCGGCGCGATTGCCGTTCGGGCATTCCTGTTCGTCAGCTCCTGTTTCCCGGCGTGTCACGGATTCCGGCTACCCTGTGCGACCTTACTGGGTCGAAGATCAAGCCGGACCTGCGACTTCGTTGATCACTATCCGTCACCGTCGTTCCCGACTCCCGGCCAGGACAGGACGTGCCGATGAACTCCCCGTCTCCAGACCGCGAGCCGACCGATGCCGAGCAGCCCGACGGCGGATTACGTCGACGGCTGGGCACCGGCGACGCGGTGTTCGTCGGGCTCGGCGCCATGCTCGGCGCGGGCGTCTTCACCGCCTTCTCCCCGGCGGCAGGCGCGGCGGGAAGCCTCCTGCTGCCCGCCCTCGCCCTCGCCGGTCTCGTGGCGGTGTGCAACGCGATCTCCTCGGCTCGGCTGGCGGCGCGCTATCCGGTCGCGGGCGGCACCTACGTCTACGGGCGTGAGCGGCTCGGTCCGTTCTGGGGCTACCTGGCCGGCTGGTGCTTCGTCATCGGCAAGACGGCGAGCTGCGCCGCGATGGCCCTGACCGTCGGGCTCTATCTGTGGCCCGCACAGGCGCGCCCGGTGGCCGCGGTGACGCTGCTGGCGCTGACCGCGTTGAGCATGTTCGGCGTGCGCCGGGCCCTGTGGTTCACCAGGATCGCAGTCGTGGCGGTGTTGCTGGTCCTGGCACTCGTGGTGATCGCGGCGATCTGGGGCGAGCCCGGCCCGGCCGCCGTCACCCCCGGTGCGGCGACGGCGGCGAGCCCCGGCGGGCTGCTGGAGGCCGCGGGGCTGCTCTTCTTCGCCTTCGCGGGCTATGCACGCATCACGACGCTGGGCGAGGAGGTGCGCGACCCTCGGCGGACCATCGGCCTCGCCGTGCCGATCGCCCTGGGCATCACGCTGCTCGTCTACCTCGCGCTGGCCTCGGCGCTGCTCGCCGGGGTGGGCGCCGACGCGATCGCGACGTGGTCCGACCCGCTGGCCTCGGTGGTCGCGGCCTCGGATCTCGCCGTGGCGGCGCCGCTGGTGCGGGCGGGCGCGGTGCTGGCCGCGGGGGCCGCGCTGTCCGCTCTGCTGCTCGGCGTCTCGCGGACGGTGCTGGCGATGGCTCGAGACCGCAGGCTCCCCGGTGTGCTGGCCGCGGTCGACGCCCGGCACGGGGTGCCGCTGCGGGCCGAGCTGGCGGTGGGCGTGGTGGCCGCCGTCGCCGTGTTGTCGGCCGATCTGCGCGAGGTGATCGGCTTCTCGTCCTTCGGGGTGCTGGTGTACTACGCGATCGCCAACGCCGCGGCGTGGACGTTGAGTCGTGCCGAGCATCGACCGCCGAGGGCGCTGACGGCGGTGGGGCTGACCTGCTGCGTGCTGCTGGCGGTCAGCCTGCCGATCCGGTCGGTCGTCGGCGGGATCGTCCTGATCGCACTCGGTGTTCTCGGCTGGCTGTTCCTCACCTGGTCGACGCGCCGACGAAACGGGACGATCAACCCGCATAGTACAAGCGGTGAATTAATTCAGGAGCCCGGACAGGGTGCGGCGAATGGCTGAGACCATCCTCTTCAGCACCAGTACAGAGGGTGTCTGAACATTCTTTCTTCGCCATAGCACACGCCTTATGCCCGTCGCCATAGCACAGTATTTCGCAAGAATAAAGACTGTGTTAACGCCGAATGCATTCACATACTTGGGGCCGCCCCGAAGTAAGTGGTCGGGCTCTCCTGGCGGCGGGAGAGCACGGTCACCGTCTCGCCATGTCCAGAAAGGACACGCATGTCATCGATACGCCGTCGCGCACTGGGGCTGGCCCTCGGTGCAGCGCTGCTGGTGCCGCTGGCAGGGGTCGCTCCGGCGGCCGCCCAGCAGGCCGACCAGCACTCGCCCGACGCGAGCCCCCGACTCACCCAGGTTCCCGAAGACCTGACGCCCTTCGCCGAGGCGGCAGGCGAGTTCGAGAAGATCCAGCTCACCGAGGACGTCGGTGAGCCGATGGCCCTGGCCGTCGTCCCGGACGGTCGCGTGCTGATGACCGACCGTCGCGGCACCATCAAGATCTTCAACCCGGACAGCTACAACGTGACCACCGCCGCGGAGATCCAGGTCTACGCGGGCGAGGAGGACGGGCTCCAGGGCATCGCCGTGGACCCGGACTTCGAGGAGAACGGCTGGGTCTACACCTACTACTCCCCGCCGGACCCCGAGCCGCGCAACAGACTGTCCCGCTTCACGCTCGACGGCGACGTGCTCGACCTCGAGAGCGAACAGATCATCCTGGAGGTGCCCACCCAGCGTGACCTGTGCTGTCACGTGGGCGGGGACATCGACTTCGATTCCGAGGGCAACCTGTACCTGTCCACCGGAGACAACACGAACTCCTGGGCCTCCGACGGCTACACCCCGATCGACGAGCGAGAGGGCCGCTCGGCCTTCGACGCGCAGCGGTCGTCCGGCAACACCAACGACCTGCGCGGCAAGCTCCTGCGCATTCACGTCGAAGAGGACGGCGGCTACACGATCCCCGAGGGAAACCTGTTCCCGGAGGGCACCGAGGGCACCCGCGCCGAGATCTACTACATGGGTCTGCGCAATCCCTTCCGCTTCAGCGTCGACCAGGAGACCGACCGGATCTTCCTGGGCGTCGTCGGGCCGGACGCGCGGGACGGCAACCCCGATCGCGGCCCGCACGCCTACGACGAGGTGTACCTGATGGACGGCCCCGGCAACGGCGGCTGGCCCTTCTGCATGGGTCCCAACGAGCCCTACCGGGACTACGACTTCACCACCGGCGAGTCCGGCCCGGCCTTCGACTGCGACGCGCCGGTCAACGACTCGCCCAACAACACGGGTCTGACCGACCTGCCGCCCGCCACTCCCGCGGACATCTACTACACCTACGGCTGCTCCGAGGAGTTCCCCGAGATCTCCTGTGAAGGCGGCAACTCCGCCTTCGGCGGTCCGGTGTACCGCTACGACGAATCGCTCGACTCGCCGACCAAGTTCCCCGAGTCGTACGACGGCGCCCACTTCTTCTACGAATACTCGCGGAACTTCGTGGCCGACGTCCGCTTCGACGAGAACGGCGACTACTCGTCGATGACGCCGTTCCTGGCGGAATTGGACTTCAACCAGCCGATGGACATGGAGTTCGGTCCGGAGGGCTCGCTCTACGTCATCGAGTACGGCGGCGGGTTCTTCACCCCCGGCACCTACGCCGGGCTGTACCGGATCGACCACACCGGCGGCGTGCAGTCCCCGGACGTCTCGCTGGCCACCACCGAGACCTCGGGTGACGCACCGCTCGAGGTGACCTTCGACGCCACCGGCACCACCGACCCCAACGGCGGAGAGCTGACCTTCGCGTGGGACTACGAGGGTGACGGCGTCGACGACGCCGACGGCATCTCCGGCACGCACACCTACACCGAGAACGGCGTCTACAACGCCAAGCTCACGGTGACCAACTCGGCGGGCCGCGAGACCGTGCGCCGCGTGACGATCACCATCGGCAACTTCGCGCCGCAGGTCGCGTTCGACACGCCCGGCGACGGATCGCTGTTCGAGTGGGGCGACCGCGTCGCCTACGACGTCACGGTGGAGGACCAGGAGGACGGCACCGTCGGGGACGGCATCAGCTGTTCCGCGGTCACCGTCCAGACCGCACTCGGCCACGACTCCCACGCTCACCCGCAGAGCAACATCCAGAACTGTCAGGGCGTGACGACGATCCAGGAGGACGGCGGTCACGGCGGCGACGCGAACCTGTTCTACGTCCTGCGCTCCAGCTACGAGGACCGGGGCAACGAGGGCGTGGCGCCGACCTCCGGCGAGCACGAGATCATCCTCCAGCCCAAGCGCAAGCAGGCCATCCACCACGACGGTGCCGAGGGCGTCGAGATCGTCGACGACGAGGCGGCCGAGGGCGGCCGGACGCTGGGCGCCGTGCACGCGGGCGACTGGGTCTCCTTCGCCCCGTACAACCTGTCCATGATCGACTCGGTGCGGCTGCGCGCGGCAGGCCTGGCGGGCGGCACCGTCGAGCTGCGGGCGGACGCACCCGACGGCGAGCTCATCGCCGCCACCGAGGTTCCGGCCGGGTCCGGCGAGTACGTCGAACTCGACCCGGTCGAGATCTCCGCGCCCGAGGGCACCTTCGAGCTGTTCGTGGTGTTCGACGGCGAGTCGGACGAGGAACTGCTGAACCTGAACTACTTCGAGTTCGACGGTCTCGGCGCGGCGGGCCCTCGGGTCGTCCACGCCGAGTCGGACGTGTCGCGGGGCGCCGCTCCGCTCACCGCCAACCTCACCGTCTCCGGAGAGGCGCTGCCCGAGGGCACCACCTTCTCCTGGGACCTCGGTGACGGGGCCACCGCCGAGGGCGCGGCCGTGTCGCACGAGTACCAGGCGACCGGGGAGTACACGGCCTCGGTGACCGCGACCGACGCCGACGGCGTCGTGCGGGGCAGCGCCGAGACGACGGTGTCGGTCTTCGACCCGATCGACGGCACC